>NZ_JBVKBC010000026.1:0-100635 GCF_055639095.1 Streptomyces sp. NPDC107550 | reverse complement strand
GAACGGACGCTTCCTTTGTACTCACCCTCTCGGGCTTTCCTCCGGGCGCTTCCCTTCGGTCTTGCGTTTCCAACCTTACCAGATCCGTTTTCCGTCCCGTTTCCGGTTCGGATTTCTTTTCCGGTGGCCGCTGGAGGGCCTCTGCCTTTCGGCGCGTTCACTACGTTAGCGGATTTCCTCGGTAACTCATAATCGAGTTTCGCGGGATTGAATTTCGGCATGCGGACATGCAGAAGAAGCCCCGGCGAGGGAAGTGCTAGTAGTGGTTTGGCCGCTTCCGGCTGCAGGCGGAACGCCGTACCCGGGTCAAGCGGCTCGGGCCACATTACGGGTCCCGTAGGGCCGCGTCAAGTCCGACGTTTGCGCGGGGTGTGGGCACGGTACGGGCTGACCGTCGGGTCGTCCGCGATCCAGAAGCGCCAAGGGTGGACGCCCCCTTCACCTGACACCCCCGTACGCGGGCCGTTGCGCACCTGGTCGGGGCGGACGGGCGTGCCTTCGAGGACCGTCAGTGCCGTCGCCTCGCGGGCGCAGGCGTCCGTGCCGTCGAGTCCGCGGTCCACGCCGAGGGCGGTCGCCAGCCGGGCCGGGCCCTTGGCCAGTTCCTTGTCATTGCGGGCCGAGAGGCGTCGGGTGCGGGCCAGTTCGGCGCCCTCGGTGATCTCGCCGGCGCGCAGCAGCACGGCGCTCGCCCGTCCTTCGGGGCCGCACACCAGGTTCATGCAGTGCCACATGCCGTACGTGAAGTAGACGTACACGTGTCCTGGCGGGCCGAACATCACGTCGTTGCGCGGGGTCCGGCCGCGGAAGGCGTGGGAGCCGGGGTCGTTCTGGCCGTCGTACGCCTCGACCTCCGTGATGCGGAGTTCTATCGGGCCGTCAGGGGTGTGGCGTACGAGCGTGCGGCCCAGGAGGTCGGGGGCGACCTCCAGTACGGGTCGGTCGAAGAACTCCCGGGCGAGGGGCTTACGGTCAGGGGCCGCGATCATGCCGTCCGAGGGTAACGGCACCGGACGGCGGGAGCACACGCGGAACCGGGCGGGCGCTCCCGGCGTTTGTAGTCAGCAGTGCCGGCCGGGGCGCGCGGTGCCCGGCGTCGCGGTTCGCGGTTCACAGGTCATCTACGGAGGAGAGCGGGTCCATGGGGTTCAAGCGGCTGATGGCGAGTCTTGGTGCGGGTGGGGCGTCGGTGGAGACCGTGCTCACCGAGACGAACGTCGTGCCCGGTGGTGTGGTCCAGGGTGAGGTGCGCATCCAGGGCGGGTCCGTCGACCAGTCGATCGAGGGCCTGTCGGTCGGGCTCCAGGCGCGGGTCGAGGTGGAGAGCGGCGACAACGAGTACAAGCAGGACATCGAGTTCAACAAGGTGCGGCTCGGCGGCGCGTTCGAGCTGCGGGCCGGGGCGGTGCACGCGGTGCCGTTCGGTCTTGAGATCCCGTGGGAGACGCCGGTCACGATGATCGACGGGCAGGCGCTGCGCGGAATGAACATCGGGGTGAGCACCGAGCTGGAGATCGCGCGGGCCGTGGACTCCGGCGACCTGGACCCGATCAACGTGCATCCGCTGCCGTCGCAGCAGGCGCTCCTCGACGCGTTCATCCACCTCGGGTTCCGGTTCAAGAGCGCCGACATGGAGCGCGGGCACATCAGGGGGACGCGGCAGACGCTGCCGTTCTACCAGGAGGTCGAGTTCTTCCCGCCGCAGCAGTACCGCGGGCTGAACCAGGTGGAGCTGAGCTTCGTCGCCGACAGCCGGGAGATGGACGTCGTCCTGGAGATGGACAAGAAGGCGGGTCTGTTCAGCGAGGGAAGCGACACGTTCCGGTCGTTCGTGGTCGGGCACCACGACTTCCAGGGCACGGACTGGGCGGCGTATCTGCACCAGTGGCTGTCGGAGGTCGGCAGCAAGCGGAACTGGTTCTAGGGGCTCTAGGGTTTCAGGAGGACGGATCTGTCGTACTCGCATGTCGCGGGTGCCGTGCGATCCGGTCCTCGTCCGCAGAACTCCGTACAACCAGGAGGTGTCGTCGTGACCGAGCAGCCCGAGCGGGCGCCGCTGCCGCATGACTTTCATCCGCAGGTGCCGTCGTTCACCGTCGTGAGCGAGGACTTCGAGCCGGGTGGGGTACTCAAGGACGCTCAGGTCCAGGCGGCCGGGAACACCTCGCCGCAGCTGCGGTGGGAGGGCTTCCCGGCGGAGACCAAGAGCTTCGCCGTGACGTGCTTCGACCCGGACGCGCCGACGGGCAGCGGCTTCTGGCACTGGTCCGTGTTCGACATCCCGGCGTCGGTGACCGAGCTGCCCGCCGGGGCCGGCAGCGGCTCGTTCGCGGGGCTGCCCGAGGGTGCCGTGCAGGTGCGCAACGACTACGGGGCGAAGGAGTTCGGTGGCGCGGCGCCGCCGCCCGGGGACCCGGCGCACCGCTATGTGTTCACCGTGTACGCGGTGGACCAGGAGAAGCTCGGTCCTGACTCCGACGCCACCCCGGCGGTCGTCGGGTTCAATCTGCGTTTCCACACGCTGGCGCGGGCTCAGGTCATCGCCGAGTACGCGGCTCCCGCCGAGGATCAGCCGGCGTAGCGGGCGATTCACGGCCGAAGCGTTCACGGAACGTTTGCCCGCCCCTGGTCTTGGAATTGATCAGGGGCGGGCAGTTTTTTATTGCGTTGTCCATCTCGGCGTGCACGGCCAGAGTTGACGCACGGACGCCGAGGGGTGATCCGCTGCGTACGGGAGGTGGGCAGGATGCGGGACACACTGGTGCTGAACGCGAGCTTCGAGCCGCTTTCGACGGTGACGCTGAACCGGGCCGTCGTGCTGGTGCTCCAGGACAAGGCCGTCGTCGAGCAGGCCCACCCCGAGCTGCGGATGCGCGGCGCCGCGATCGACATACCGGTCCCCCGGGTGATCAGGCTGTGCCGTTACGTACGGGTGCCGTTCCGAAGACGCGCGCCGTGGTCGCGGCGGGGCGTACTGGTGCGGGACCAGCACCGGTGCGCGTACTGCGGGCGGCGGGCGACGACCGTGGACCACGTCGTGCCCCGGTCGCAGGGCGGCGCGGACTCCTGGCTGAACACGGTGGCGTCCTGTGCCGAGGACAATCACCGCAAGGCCGACCGGACGCCCGAGCAGGCGGGGATGCCGCTGCTGCGGGAGCCGTTCGAGCCGACGCCCGCCGACGCCATGCTGCTGTCGCTGAGCGCGGGCGGCCGCGACGAGCTGCCGCGCTGGCTGGTCGGGGAGGCCGTCGCCGCGTGAGCGCCGGGCGACGGCAGTGACGTACGGCTGTGGTGACGTACGACAGCAATGACGTACGGCTGTGGTGATGGGCGTACGGGCGTGGAGGCGGCGCCTTCGGACATGTGACAGGGCCCGCCGGTCTTCGAGGAGGCCGGCGGGCCCTGTCGTGTGCGGTGCGGGGTGGCGTCAGTCGATGGGGGGCTGCTCGCGGCGCTCCTTGGCGGCCGGCGGGGCGGACGGGGCGCCGCCCATGGGGCCGAAGTTGCCGATGGCGCCGGAGAGGCCCTTGAGGGCGTCGCCGATCTCGCTGGGGACGATCCAGAGCTTGTTCGCGTCGCCCTCGGCGATCTTGGGGAGCATCTGGAGGTACTGGTACGACAGGAGCTTCTGGTCCGGGTCGCCGGCGTGGATGGACTCGAAGACCGTGCGGATGGCCTGGGCCTCGCCCTCGGCGCGCAGCGCGGCGGCCTTGGCCTCACCCTCGGCCCGCAGGATCGCCGACTGCTTCTCACCCTCGGCGGTGAGGATCTGGGACTGGCGGATGCCTTCGGCGGTGAGGATCGCGGCGCGCTTGTCGCGGTCGGCGCGCATCTGCTTCTCCATCGAGTCCTGGATGGAGGTGGGCGGCTCGATGGCCTTCAGTTCGACGCGGTTGACGCGGATGCCCCACTTGCCGGTGGCCTCGTCGAGGACGCCGCGCAGTGCCGCGTTGATCTCCTCGCGGGAGGTGAGGGTGCGCTCCAGGTCCATGCCGCCGATGATGTTGCGCAGCGTGGTGACGGTGAGCTGCTCGATGGCCTGGATGTAGCTGGCGACCTCGTACGTGGCGGCGCGCGCGTCGGTGACCTGGTAGTAGATCACCGTGTCGATGTTGACGACGAGGTTGTCCTGCGTGATCACCGGCTGCGGCGGGAACGGGACGACCTGTTCGCGCAGGTCGATGCGGTTGCGGATCGAGTCGATGAACGGGACGACGATGTTCAGCCCGGCGTTCAGCGTGCGGGTGTAGCGGCCGAAGCGCTCCACGATGGCGGCGCTGGCCTGCGGGATGACCTGGATGGTCTTGATCAGGGCGATGAAGACCAACACCACCAGAATGATCAGGACGATGATGATCGCTGACATCGCGTCTCCTGTGCCCTTCGTGCCGTCGTCGGTCCGGCGCCGGTGGCCGGAGTAACTTGGATCTTGCGCGTCGAGTCTGTCAGAACGCCTGGGCTGACGTGGCGAGTTCGCGCCAGATGGCGAGGTCGCGGAGGGTCACATGACGATCGCCGTGGCTCCTTCGATGTCGACGACGTCGACCTGTCTGCCCGGCTCGTACGCGGCGTCGCCGTCGAGGGTGCGGGCCGACCAGATCTCCCCCGCCAGTTTGATTCTCCCGCCGCTGCCGTCCACGCGCTCGACGACGACGGCCTGCCGTCCCTTGAGCGCGTCGATCCCGGTGGCCAGGTGCGGCTGCTGGGAGCGGTGGCGGGTGGCGATGGGACGTACGACGACGATGAGCGCGCAGGAGACGACGGCGAAGACGAGGACCTGGAGGACCAGGCCGCCGCCGAGGCCCGCGGTCACGGCGCCGGCCGCGGCGCCCGCCGCCAGCATGCCGAATTCGGGCATGGCGGTGATGACGAGCGGGATTCCCAGTGCGGCCGCGCCGATCAGCCACCACACCCATGCGTCGATGTCTGCCACATGGTCATGGTAGGGCGACGAGGGGCCGTGCGGACAGGGCGCGATGGCCGCCCTGTCCGCCGCGGTGGCGGGGTGGTCAGCTCAGCGGGAGGCCGGTGGCGGTCCAGCGGTCGCCGCGCTGCTCGACGACGAGCGGGAGGCCGAAGCAGCGCGAGAGGTTGCGGGAGGTCAGCTCCAGCTCCAGCGGGCCTGCGGTGAGGACCTCGCCCTGGCGGATCATCAGGACGTGGGTGAAGCCCGGGGCGATCTCCTCGACGTGGTGCGTGACCATGATCATCGACGGGGCGATGGGGTCGCGGGCCAGGCGGCCGAGGCGCCGGACGAGGTCTTCTCGGCCGCCGAGGTCGAGGCCGGCGGCGGGCTCGTCGAGGAGCAGCAGCTCGGGGTCGGTCATCAGGGCGCGGGCGATGAGGGTGCGCTTGCGCTCGCCCTCCGAGAGCGTGCCGAACTTGCGGTCCAGGTACTCGCTCATGCCGAGGCGGTCGAGGAAGGCGCGGGCGCGCTGCTCGTCGACGTCCTCGTAGCTCTCCTGCCACCCGGCGGTCATGCCGTAGGCGGCGGTGAGCACGGTCTGCAGGACGGTCTGGCGCTTGGGCAGCTTCTCGGCGAGGGCCATGCCGGCGACGCCGATGCGCGGGCGCAGGTCGAACACGTCCGTGCCGGGCCTGCCGAGGGCCTCGCCGAGGATGGTGGCGGTGCCCTGGCTCGGGAAGAGGTAGCTGGAGGCGACGTTCAGGAGGGTGGTCTTGCCCGCGCCGTTGGGGCCGAGGATGACCCAGCGCTCGCCCTCCTTCACGGACCACGAGACGTGCTCCACCAGAGCCCGGCCCTCGCGGACCACGGATACGTCCTCCAGCTCCAGTACATCGCTCATGAGCGCGTTGTCTCCCATTGCAGTCTCGGCAGTCTCGCGTGCGTCCGTACAGGTTCGGCTTTTTCGTCGCGGACGCAGCCCCCAGGGAAAACCTACGCCACCGGGCCGGGTGGCCCTTCCATCGGCCGGGTTTTTGGGGTGGGGCGGGGCATGTTCGGCGGGTGTCGTGGGCGTCTTCGGCGGGGGCCGGGGGTCTCGCGGGTACGGCCTAGGCTGGGGCGCATGCTTTCGGAACCGCGCTCTGGACGTCTGGCCGCATGGGGAAATGCCCTGTTGGGCGGGTTTGTCGCACCGGATGACGCGGTCCTCGCCATCGTCGGCGAGGACGCCGTGCACCGGGTCGAGGGGATTCCCGGGGAGACGGGCCCGGTCGGGCTGACGCTGGCGCTCGGGCGGCTGCGGGCGCTCGGGGTGCGGGGCCTGCGGGTGGCGCTGCCCGCGCCGGGGCATCCGCTGGGGCTGAGCGGGCCGCCGGAGTTCAACGCGCGGGCGCTGGAGGCGGAGGAGGCGGTCGTCTGCCTCGGGGCGGCGCTCGGGCTCGTACCTGAGGTGTACGAGGCGGGGCCCGAGGGCGATGTGCACGTGGAGGTGGTCTGGCACTGCCTGCCGGTGCGGGAGGCGCCGCCGGCGGACGTGCCGTCGCTGGGTGAGGCCGAGCGGGAGCTGGCGGAGGCGCTGCGCGAGGCGACGGAGGTGCTGACGCGGCTGGACGTCGCCGGCTCGGGGCCGGTCGCCGAGGCGGCGGTGGACGCGTACCGGGCGCGGGCCGAACAGGGGCGCGAGGCGCTGGCCCCGGGGTATCCGCCGCGGGCGGTACGGGTGCTGGAGCTGGCGCAGCGGGTCGGGCTGCTGATCTCCGTGGCGTACGAGAACGGGCACGGGGGTGCGGTGAGCGCGTCGGAGATGGGGGCGCGGGCGGTGGCGCTCCAGCCGGTGGAGCGGACGGCCCGGCGGGCGCTGGTGGCGGCGTACAACGCGTTCGTGGAGGAACGTGAGCGGGGGGCGCTGTAGCGCCGGGGGCGGGGTTAGTGCCGGGGGTGTTGTGAGCGCCGGGGGTGCGGGGTGGTGGTTCTTCGGGTGCGGCGTGTGCCGTGGCTGGGCGCGCAGTTCCCCGCGCCCCTTGCGGGGCTGCCAGTACCGGGGCGGGCCTGGCCGGTGAGCGCCGGGGTGGGGGCGGTGGTTCTTCGGGTGCGGCGTGCGTCGTGGCTGAGCGCGCAGTTCCCCGCGCCCCTTACGGGGCTGCCAGTACCGGGGCGGGCCTGGCCGGTGAGCGCCGGGGTGCGGGGTGGTGGTTCTTCGGGTGCGGCGTGTGCCGTGGCTGAGCGCGCAGTTCCCCGCGCCCCTTGCGGGGCTGCCGGGGTTGTAAGGGGAAGGCCCCTCTCCGGTGTCCGGGAGGGGCCTTCGGGGGCGTGCCCTGGTGTCAGAGGTTCGCCGCGGTGTTGCCGAACGCCGGGTTCAGCAGGCCGATGACGTTGACCGAGTTGCCCGAGAGGTTCACGGGGACGTGGACCGGGACCTGGGCCTGGTTGCCGGAGATGACGCCGGGGGAACCCACGGCGGCGCCCTCCGCACCGGCGTCCGCGAAGGCGGCACCGGCGGACGCGCCGGCGGCGATGCCCGCCACGGCGATGGTCAGGGCGGCCTTCTTGGCAATGCTCATGAGAGAAATTCCTCCAGAATCGGCGATCCGGCCCCGGTGACGGGGCCGCACGCTGGGCAACGCACGGGTTCCGGCCGCGACACGGGTGCCGGGCCCGATGCCCTCGTTCGGCTCAATTGTTGGATCAAGGACACGAAGATCCGATCGATTGATCGGGCTGGTGTGCGAGTGCCGTACCGGCGTACGGGACGGCCGGAGCCGGGCATGCGAGCGGCCCCCCGGGTGTACCCGAGGGGCCGTGATCGCGCGCCGGACGGGCCCGGCGGCCGAGTCGCCGTCGCCTGGACCGCGGGGCCGGGGTCCGGACGGATCAGCGGTTGAGGCCGGCGTTGCCGAAGGCCGGGTTGAGCACGCCGATCACGTTGACCGAGTTGCCCACGGCGTTGACCGGGATGTGGATCGGGGCCTGGATCAGGTTGCCCGAGACGACGCCCGGGGAGTGCAGCGCCTTGCCGTCCGCGTGCGCGTCCGTGGCGGAGGCCAGGCCCGCACCGGCGACGACGAGACCACCGGCGACGAGGCTGACGGCAGCGGCCTTCTTCATGTTCTTCACTTCTTGGTCCTCCTAGCGATGGCCGCGGCCAGCCGCCGCGACACGCACTGGAGAACGCGAGCACCCTCGCCGGGATACGCCGTACGGGGGACGTCCACACGACAGTATGAATCTCAGACCGGAGTGCAACCTTCCGCCGGCGCGTGCAGTAGTGCGCCGGAGTGCGCCCGGCGCGGGCGCGGGGTCAGCCCGCGATGCCGTGGCGGACCGCCCAGAGCGCGGCCTGGGTGCGGTCCGCGAGGTCGAGCTTCATGAGGATGTTGGAGACGTGCGTCTTGACGGTCTTCTCGGAGAGGACGAGGGCGCGGGCTATCTCGCGGTTGGAGCGCCCGTCCGCGATCAGCCCGAGCACCTCGCGCTCCCGGTCGGTGAGCGAGCCGCCGCGCCCCTGTCCCCCGCCGCCCACGTCCTGGGAGAGCAGGGCGCCCGCCACCTCGGGCTGGAGCAGGATGTGGCCCGCGTGGACCGAGCGGATCGCGCCGGCGAGCGCGTCCGGGTCGACGTCCTTGTAGACGTAGCCCGCCGCTCCGGCGCGCAGCGCGGGGACCACCGTGCGCTGCTCGGTGAAGCTCGTGACGATGAGGACCTTGGCGGCGTTGCCCGCCTCGCGCAGCCGGCGCAGGGCGTCGACGCCGTCCATGCCGGGCATCTTGACGTCCATCAGGACGACGTCGGGCCGCAGTTCCTCGGCTCGCTCGACCCCTTCGGCGCCGTCGGCCGCCTCGCCGACGACCTCGATGTCGTCCTGCACCTCCAGGAACGTACGCAGTCCCCGGCGGACGACCTGGTGGTCGTCGACGAGCAGCACCTTGATCGCGTCAGCCACCGGGTACCTCCATCTCGATCGTGGTGCCCTTGCCGGGCTCGGACTGGACGGTGAGCCGGCCGCCGACGCCGCTCGCGCGGTCGCGCATGGAGACGAGGCCGAGGTGGCGGCCGGCGCGGCGGACGGCCTGCGGGTCGAAGCCCGCGCCGTCGTCGGCGACGCGCAGGACCGCGCCCGCACCGCGCTTGTCGAGGGCGACGGTGACGGCGGCGGCGCCGGAGTGGCGCAGCGCGTTGTGCAGGGCCTCCTGGGCGACGCGCAGCAGGGCCTCCTCCTGGGCGGCGGGCAGGGCCCGGATGCCGCCCGCGACGAAGGAGACATCGGCGGTGTGGGCGCGGTCGAGGACCCGTACCTGGTTGCGCAGGGTGGCGACGAGGCCGTCGTCGTCGAGACCTGCGGGGCGCAGTTCGACGACGGCGGCGCGCAGTTCGTCGGCGGCCTCGGCCGCCAGTTCCGCGACGTGCTGGAGCTCGCCCTTGGCGCGGGAGGGGTCGCGGTCCACGAGGGTGGCGGCGGCCTGGGCGGTCAGGCGCAGCGAGAAGAGTTTCTGGCTGACGGCGTCGTGCAGTTCGTGGGCGAGGCGGGAGCGTTCCTCGGCGATGGTCAGTTCGCGGCTGCGCTCGTAGAGGCGGGCGTTGGTGAGGGCGATGGCGGCGTGCTGGGCGAGGATGCGCAGCAGTTCCTCGTCGTCGGCGGTGAAGCCGCAGCCGCCCTCCGGCTTGGGGCAGCGCTTGTTGGCGAGGAAGAGGGCGCCGATCGTCTCGTCGCCGTCCTTGACGGGCAGGCCGAGGAAGTCGGACATCTCGGGGTGGGCGGCGGGCCAGCCCTCGAAGCGGGAGTCCTCGCGGACGTCGGCGAGGCGTTCGGTGCGGGCCTCCTTGAGCATCGCCGCGAGGATGCCGTGCTGGCGGGGCAGCGGGCCGATGGCCTTCCACTGGTCCTCGCTGACGCCGTCCACGACGAACTGGGCGAAGCCGCCGTGGTCGTCGGGTACGCCGAGGGCCGCGTACTCGGCGTCGAGCAGGTCGCGGGCGGAGGCGACGATCGTCTTGAGGACGTCGCGGACCTCAAGGTGCCTGGTCATCGCCAGGAGCGCGGCGCTCACCGCGGCGAGTCCCGTGCGGGGGCCTTGGCTCATGCGTTCACGGTACCGGCGGGCGGCGGCGGGGCGTATCGGGCGTACGGCGGGTGGGCCTGGGTCCGAGGACCTAGGGCGTCGGTCCGGTGCCGATGCCGGCCCCCGGCCGTTTCCGGTGCTGTCCCCTGACCGGGTCCGGTGCTGTCCCCCGGCCGTGCCGGTTCCGTCGGGCCGCACACGGAGAGAGTTGCTATCGCAACTGGCAGTCACCTCGGGGGGCGGGGCGTGTGAGCCCGGGCATAGGGCGCAGGTCACGTACGAAGGGCGCTAGTGGATGACGGGGCGTCGGCCGTGCCGTGGCTGCGTACGGGCGGGGGGACGGGTGGGGGCACTACGCCGGTTCTCGCGGGACGGACGCCCACTATCCGGCTTCGTACGTCACACCTTTGCCACGGAATTTTGCGGCCGCTAAGAATTGCCGTCGTTGCCTGACGCCGACACGGCTTACCCAGGGCGACAGAGTCCCAAACGTCACCCGAGAGGTCCCCGTCTCCCATGTCCAAGCTCAGTTCCTTCGGCCATAGTCAGCTCACCCGCGTCCACAAGGTCTCCATGGCCGGTGTCGCCGCCCTCGGCGCGGCCGCCCTCGCGGTGACGCTGGTGCCCGGCCACGACACCCAGGCGCAGGCCGAGACGGTCGCCGCCGCGCACGTCGCCTACCCGACGGCGGCGGGCACGCAGCAGATCCAGGACGTGCACGCGAGCGTCACCGACCAGCAGGCCGCCGCGTCGGAGAAGGCCAAGGCCGCCGCCGACAAGCTGAAGGCCGAGCAGAACGCCAAGGCCCAGGCCGACGCCAAGGCGCAGGCCGACGCGAAGGCCAAGGCCGACGCCGCCGCGAAGGCGAAGGCGGACGCCGACGCCCGCGCGAAGGCCGAGGCCGACGCGAAGGCGAAGCAGGAGCGCGACGCCCGCGAGGCCGCCTCCCGCGCCGCCGCCCGCAAGCCCGTCTACGCCAACAACCTGGACGGCTGGATCCGCCAGTCCCTGGACATCATGAAGGCCAAGGGCATCCCGGGCAGCTACGACGGCCTGCACCGCAACATCATGCGCGAGTCGACCGGCAACCCGAACGCGATCAACGGCTGGGACATCAACGCCCAGAACGGCACGCCCTCCATCGGCCTGCTCCAGATCATCCAGCCGACGTTCGACACGTACCACGTGGACGGCACGTCGTCGAACATCTACGACCCGGTCGCCAACATCACCGCCGCCGCCAACTACGCGGCCGCCACGTACGGCTCGATCGACAACGTCAACAGCGCGTACTGAGACCCTTTGACGGGACCTCAGGGTCCCAGCGCTCGCTGAGCCCGCGTACGGGCAGATAGAAGAAGGGCGGCACCCGTCGGGTGCCGCCCTTCTTCATGTGCGCGTACGCGCTTCATGTGCCCGTACGCGTCGGATCACTTGCGCATGACTTCGGGCTCGTGGCGGCGCAGCAGCCGCGCCACGGCGAAGCCGCAGACGACGCCGAGGGCGAGCAGCACGGTGAGGTTGATGCCCCACTGGCTGACCGAGTGCTCCCACAGCGGGTCGAGATCGGTCGGGTTCTTCTGGTCCCACGGCGGCATCAGGTGCGCGAGGTCCAGGGTGGCGCCGCTGCCGGCGATGGCCCAGCGCGAGGGCATCAGCCAGGCGAACTGCTCCAGGCCGGGCGAGCCGTACACCTTGAACAGGATGCCGGTGAAGACGACCTGGACGATGGCGAACATGACGAGCAGCGGCATGGTCTTCTCGGCGGTCTTCACCAGCGCGGAGATCACGAGGCCGAACATCATCGACGTGAAGCCGAGCGCGATGATCACCAGGCACAGTTCGACGGCCGGCGGCATCAGCAGGCCCTCCTTCGGCAGGTCCCGGGGGACGAAGCCGATGGTGCAGATGATGACGCCCTGGATGGCCGTGATGACGCCGAGGACGATGACCTTGGACATCAGGTACGCGGAACGCGACAGGCCGGTCGCCCGTTCACGCTCGTAGATGACCCGCTCCTTGATCAGCTCGCGGACCGAGTTCGCCGCGCCGGAGAAGCACATGCCGACCGCGAGGATCAGCATGATCGTGCCCGCGTCGCCGTTGAACCGGGACGGCGGGGTGGGCGGCGCGAGGCCGAAGTCGGCCGGGATGACCGTGGAGACGACGCCGAGGACCGCCGGCAGGATCACCATCAGCCCCAGGAAGCCCTTGTCGGACGCGATCACCGAGACGTAGCGCCGGATCAGCGTCATGAGCTGGGCGCCCCACGGCTGGGGCTTGGGCGGCTTGACCGCGGCGGGCGGCGGCATCTGTACGGACTGGGGGGCGACGGCGTCGATGTCCGCGGCGTACATCTGGTAGTGCTGCGAGCCCTTCCAGCGGCCCGCCCAGTCGTAGTCGCGGTAGTTCTCGAACGCGGAGAAGACGTCGGCCCATGTCTCGTAGCCGAAGAAGTTGAGCGCTTCCTGCGGCGGCCCGAAGTAGGCGACGGAGCCGCCGGGGGCCATGACGAGGAGCTTGTCGCACAGCGCCAGTTCGGCCACCGAGTGCGTGACGACGAGGACCGTACGGCCGTCGTCGCTCAGGCCGCGCAGCAACTGCATGACGTCGCGGTCCATGCCCGGGTCGAGGCCCGAGGTGGGCTCGTCCAGGAAGATCAGGGACGGCTTGGTCAGCAGCTCCAGGGCGACGGAGACGCGCTTGCGCTGGCCACCGGAGAGGGAGGTGACCTTCTTCTCCTTGTGGATGTCGAGCTTCAGCTCGCGCAGCACCTCGTCGATGCGCTGCTGGCGCTCCTGCTCGCTGGTGTCCGCGGGGAAGCGGAGCTTCGCGGCGTACTTGAGCGCCTTCTTGACGGTCAGTTCCTTGTGCAGGATGTCGTCCTGCGGGACCAGACCGATGCGCTGGCGCAGCTCGGCGAACTGCTTGTACAGGTTCCGGTTGTCGTAGAGGACGTCGCCCTGATTGGCGGGCCGGTAGCCGGTGAGCGCCTTGAGCAGGGTGGACTTGCCGGAGCCCGAGGGGCCGATGACGGCGATCAGCGACTTCTCGGGGACGCCGAAGGAGACGTCCTTGAGGATCTGCTTGCCGCCGTCGACGGTCACCGTGAGGTGGCGCGCCGAGAAGGAGACGTCACCGGTGTCGACGAACTCCTCGAGACGGTCGCCGACCAGGCGGAACGTCGAGTGGCCGACGCCGACGATGTCGTTCGGGCCGAGGAGCTGCGTGCCGCCCTTGGCGATCGGCTGACCGTTGACGTACGTGCCGTTGTGCGAGCCGAGGTCGCGGATCTCGTAGCGGCCGTCGGGCGTCGCGTGGAACTCGGCGTGGTGGCGGGAGACCTGGAGGTCGGAGACCACCAGCTCGTTCTCCAGGGCACGGCCGATGCGCATGACGCGGCCGAGCGCCAGCTGGTGGAACGTCGTCGGGCTGCGGTCCCCGTACACCGGCGGGACCCCGCCCGGCCCCTGCTGCTGCGGGACCTTCCCCATGGGCTGGTGCGGTGCCTGCGGCTGCGGTGTCTGCTGCTGCTGCGGTGTCTGCTGCTGCGCCCACCCGGCCTGAGCGGCCTGCTGCTGTTGCTGCGGCGGCGGCTGCTGGGCGAGGCCCGCGGCCTGCTGCTGCGCCTGGTGCGGCGAGGCGACCGCGGCGGCCTGCGCGCTGCCCTGCACGGTGACCTTCGGGCCGTCCGTCGAGTTGCCCAGGTACACCGCGGTGCCGGGACCGATCTCCATCTGGTGGATCCGGTGCCCCTGCGCGAAGGTGCCGTTGGTCGAGCCGTGGTCCTCGATCATCCAGCCGCGGCCGGTCCAACTGATCGTGGCGTGACGCCAGGAGACCCTGGCGTCGTCCAGCGCGATGTCGCCCTGCGGATCGCGTCCGAGGGTGTATGACCGGGACGGATCTAGCGTCCAGGTCCTGCCATTCAATTCCAGTACGAGTTCAGGCACTCCATGCCCCACTAGTTGTCCCCCGTGTTGCGCCCCGTCATGGGGAGTCTAGGGATGTCGAACATCGTGAGGAACTATTCCAGGAAGGCACCCGTGACCGGAAGTCGCCCCTTGCGTCGGGCCTTGTGAAGACTCACCGGGGTGGGCACAGTTCCCCGCGCCCTTTGAGGTGGCAGCCCCTTCGGGCGGGTTCGTCGGCCTCGACTCGCGTCGTGGCTGAGCGCGCAGTTCCCCGCGCCCCTGAGGGAGCGGGGCTTCGCCCCAGCTTCCCCGATGGAGGTGGCGACGCAGTCGCCCCTCCAGGGGCGCGGGGAACTGCGCGACCAGCCCCCACCGGCCGGAAGGCGGCCTCGTGCCGGACGGACCCGGGGTGTCCCGGGGTGTGGACCGGGGCCGCGGCAGGGCGCGGGGGGCCTATAACGTAGGGCCCATCATGAGCGCTTCGCAGCCCCAGCACCCTGCTGACGCCCCTGCCACCCCCGGAACCCCTTCCGGCCCGGCCGCCGTCCCCACCCTCCTGGTGAAGATCTTCGGCAAGGACAGGCCCGGCATCACCGCCGGCCTCTTCGACACCCTCGCCGCGTACTCCGTCGACGTCGTGGACATCGAGCAGGTCGTCACCCGCGGCCGGATCGTCCTGTGCGCCCTCGTCACCGCTCCCCCGCCCGGCCTTGAGGGCGATCTGCGGGCGACCGTCCACAGCTGGGCGGAGTCCATGAGGATGCAGGCCGAGATCATCTCCGGCACCGGCGACAACCGCCCCCGCGGCCTCGGGCGCTCCCTGGTCACGGTGCTCGGGCACCCGCTGACCTCGGAGTCGACCGCCGCCATAGCGGCCAGCATCACCGGCACCGGCGGCAACATCGACCGTATCTTCCGCCTCGCCAAGTACCCGGTGACCGCCGTGGAGTTCGCCGTGTCCGGCACGGAGACGGAGGCGCTGCGCACGGCGCTGGCCATAGAGGCGGCGCGGCAGGGCGTGGACGTGGCCGTGGTCGCCGCGGGGCTGCACCGGCGGGCGCAGCGGCTCGTCGTGATGGACGTCGACTCGACGCTGATCCAGGACGAGGTCATCGAGCTGTTCGCGGCGCACGCGGGCTGCGAGGCGCAGGTCGCGGAGGTGACGGCGGCGGCGATGCGCGGCGAGCTGGACTTCGAGCAGTCGCTGCACGCGCGCGTGGCGCTGCTCGAGGGGCTCGACGCGTCGGTCGTGGACAAGGTCAGGAGCGAGGTGCGGCTGACGCCCGGCGCCCGCACGCTGATCCGTACGCTGAAGCGGCTCGGGTATCAGGTGGGTGTGGTCTCGGGCGGGTTCACGCAGGTCACGGACGATCTGCGGGAGCGGCTCGGGCTCGATTTCGCGCAGGCCAACGAGCTGGAGATCGTCGACGGGAAGCTCACCGGCAAGGTCACCGGGGAGATCGTGGACCGGGCGGGCAAGGCGCGGCTGCTGCGCCGGTTCGCGGCGGAGGCGGGGGTGCCGCTGGCGCAGACGGTGGCGATCGGCGACGGCGCGAACGATCTGGACATGCTGAACGCGGCGGGTCTTGGGGTCGCCTTCAACGCCAAGCCGGTGGTCCGCGAGGCGGTGCACACGGCGGTGAACGTACCGTTCCTCGACACGGTCCTGTATCTGCTGGGCATCACGCGCGAAGAGGTCGAGGCGGCCGACGCGCACGTCGAGGACTGACGGCGCCCGGACGCGCGCAGCGAGCGGCCCCCGGGCCCGCCGGAGGGGCGGGCGCGGGGGCCGGCGTGTGTCCGGGGGGGGGCGGGTCAGTCGGTCGGGGACCAGTAGTCGACGAGCGTGGCGGCGCCGGGCTCCAGGGACTTCCAGGGGCCGGTGAAGGTGAGCACGGCGAACGCGGCGGTCGGGAAGCCGCCGCGCTTCATGCGGGCGACCGCGTCCTGCTCGCCGCCGCCGGCCAGGACCTCGGCGGTGCCGTGGATGCCCGGGTTGTGGCCGACGAGGACGAGGTCACGTACGTCGTCCGGGGTCTCGTTGAGCAGGGCGATCAGCTCGCCGGGGGACGCTTCGTAGACGCGCTCCTCGTACACGGTCCTGGGGCGCTCGGGCATCTCCTGCACGGCGAGCTTCCAGGTCTCGCGGGTGCGGACGGCGGTCGAGCAGAGGGCCAGGTCGAGGGCGATGCCCGAGTCGGTCAGCTTGCGGCCGGCGGCGGGGGCTTCGAGGCGGCCCCGCTCGGCGAGCGGCCGCTCGTGATCGGAGACCTCGGGCCAGTCCGCCTTGGCATGCCGGAAAAGGACAATCCTGCGGGGTTCTGCGACGCTCATGCGTCCCAGCTTCGCATGAAACCGGGGGTCGGGCGCAGGGAGTTGGCGGGGTCGCCCGGCGGGGGTCGCGGGCGGCCGGCGGGGTCAGCGCAGGACGAGTTCGCGGGCGCGTTCCAGGACGTGGGCGATGGTGGGGTCGTGGGTGGCGGCCTGGGCGTCGGCGGGGTCGAGGATCAGCAGCAGGAGCGCCACGAAGGCGACGGCGGGCAGCACGAGCGCCCACCAGGGCAGCCGGGTGCCGACACCGGCCCGGGCGGCGGGGCGGGTCCGGGGGTGCGTGGGGGCCGACATGGCTGCCTCCGTGGTCCGTGGTCGTCGGTGGTGCCGCCGTTCCTGGCGACACTTCGACGATACGGAGACGGCGGGCGGCGGCCCATCCGGCGATCCACCCACTTCACCCTGAGCCTGGCCCCCTAGGGGGAGGTGGTGCTAGGGCGTGTCCGCAAAGTCCCGTCGTCGTCCGAAGGACGGCCCCGCGGCGTCTGGTGCGTGCTCTCGGCGTGCCGGGTGCAAGGCCTCGTACTGGATGTACTCGGCCTTACGCCCGGTGCGGCGAGAGTGCGTGCCAGGCGTCGCGGGGCAGACGGGACTTTGCGGACACGCCCTAGCCCCACCCCGGCCCCGCGGGTGGTTCAGGGGGAGACGAGTGTGGCGACGATGGCCACCACGACGGTGATGCCGAGCATCGCGCCGAGGACGAGAAGAAGCTTCTTCTGGCCGTTCTGGGGGTTGGGTTCGAGCACAGGCGACATGCGGCAAGTGTCGCACCCGCCCCCGTACGCCCCGACGCCAGCCCCCGCCCACCGGTCGCCGCGCCCGGCTGTCCCGTACCCGCTCCCCGTACCGCATCGACGTACGGGCGTACGGGTGTACGCGGGTCAGGCGGTCTCGGGCGCGGGGGCCGGGGCCAGTTCTTCCTCGATGGTGCGGTTGCGGCCCGCGAAGACGCCGACGACGATCTGCGGGATCATCAGCGCGGCCATGAACGCGATGGGGACGCCCCAGCCGCCCGTGCTCTGGTTCAGCACGCCGACCAGGAGCGGGCCGGGGATCGAGATCAGATAGCCCGTGGACTGGGCGAACGCGGAGAGCTTGGCGACGCCCGCCCCGGTGCGGGCCCGCATGCCGACCATGGTGAGCGCGAGCGGGAAGGCGCAGTTGGAGAAGCCGAGCAGGATGGCCCAGGCCCAGGCGCCGGATGCGGGGGCGAAGTACAGGCCCGCGTAGCCGGCGAGTCCGCACAGGCCGAGGAGGACCACGATGGGGCCCTGCTGGTTGAGGCGGGCGGCGGTGCGCGGGATGACGAAGCCGAGCGGCACGCCCATCACCATGATCACGGCGAGCAGCACACCCGCGGTGGAGGCGGAGACCCCGGAGTCGCGGTAGATCTGCGCCATCCAGCCCATGGTGATGTACGCGGCGGTGGCCTGGAGGCCGAAGAAGAAGGCGAGGGCCCACGCGGTACGGGAGCGGGTGATGCGCAGCTCGGCGGCCGGGGCGGCGGGCGCGGCGGCGCCGGGGAGGGGGGCGCCGGGCTCGGCCGGGGCCGCGTCCTTGGCGCGCACGATGGGCAGCCAGGGCACGACGGCCGCGACGGCGAGGACGGCCCACAGGGCGAGCCCGGTGCGCCAGTTGCCGCCGAGGGCGTCGGTGACGGGGACGGTGACGGCGGCCGCGAGCGAGGTGCCGGCGGCCAGGGCCATGGAGTAGACGCCGGTCATGGAGCCGACGCGGTCGGGGAACCAGCGCTTGACGATCACCGGCATCAGCACGTTGCTCACGGCGATGCCCATGAGGGCGAGGGCCGTGGCGACGAGGAAGGCGACCGTGTTGCCGACGAAGGGGCGCAGCGCGAGGCCGCCTGCGATGGCGGCCATGCCGGCGCAGACGATGGCGCTCGGGCCGAACCGCTTGGCCAGGCGCGGGGCGAGGCCGCCGAAGACCGCGAAGCAGAGCGGGGGCACGGAGGTGAGCAGGCCGGCGACGCCGCCGCTCATGCCGAGTCCGTCGCGGACCTCTTCGAGGAGGGCGCCGAGGCTGGTGATGGCCGGGCGCAGGTTGAGCGCGGCGAGGACGATGCCGAGGGTCACAAGACGCAGGGCCCAGACGCGCGGGGCTTTCTGCTCCTCGCGCGCGGGGGTCGTCGGGACGTTCGGTGGTGCCATCGTCGGGGTTTCCTCACTAGCCATGAGGCCCATCTTAGAATCATGGGATGATTGGTTGTCCAATCCGGCTGCGTCACACTGGGAGCCCCGGCTCTCCTGTCCGTACGAGCAAGCACGAAGGAACGTCATGCCGCTGACCTCGCCCCAGCGTTCGGCCCTGTCCGAGCAGGTCATCTCCGCCCTGCGCGCCCAGATCTCCGGCGGCGAGTGGCCGGTCGGCTCCCGCATCCCGACGGAGCCGGAGCTGGTGGAGCAGCTCGGGGTCGCGCGGAACACGGTGCGGGAGGCGGTCCGCGCCCTCGCGCACAACGGCGTGCTGGACATCCGGCAGGGCTCGGGCACGTACGTGGTGGCGACGAGCGAGCTGGCGGGGGTGATGCAGCGGCGGTTCGCGGGCGCCGACCCGCGGCACATCGCGGAGCTGCGGGCGACGCTGGAGTCGAGCGCGGCGCGGCTCGCCGCGGAGCGCCGTACCGAGCGCGATCTCAAGCAGCTCGACGCCCTGCTCGTACGGCGTCAGGACGCGTGGGAGTCGGGGGACACGGAGGCGTTCGTGGCGGCGGACGCCACGTTCCATCTGGCGGTGGTGGCGGCCTCGCACAACGACGTGATGACCGCGATGTACGCGGACCTCGGCGAGGTGCTGCTGGACTGGCTGCGCGAGGACGTGGGCGAGCGGCTGTCCGCGGAGAGCCACATGGACCACGGGCCGCTGGTCGACGCGATCCGTGCGGGGGACGCGGAGGCGGCCGCGGCGGAGGCGGCGGGCTATCCGTTCCTGTGCCGCCCGGGCCGGCTGACCTCGCCCGCCTGAGCCGGGGGCGCCGGGCGGTGTTCAGGCCGGCGCCTTGTGGTGGGTGAACCAGGCGCCGCGGACGGTCTTCCAGCAGCGGCCCGAGAGGCGGACCGTCTCGGCGGCGCCGACGGTCACCGGGCGGGTGTCGGTGTCGATGTCCCACCAGCGGGCGCACTCGACGTGCAGGGCGACCCGGTCCGCGCGCGGGTACGGGTTGTGGCACACGGCGCTCACCCGGTCGCCCGCGACGGCGACGCGGCACTGGGCGCCGAAGGGTTCGGGGCGCCGGGGCGCGGTGCCGTCGGCGGCGGGCGCGGGCGCGGCGACGAGCAGGGCCAGGGCGGCGGCCACGGCGGGGGCGATCCGGTGGGGCAGACGCACGAGGGGACCTCCTGCACTCAGCGTGCGGGGAGGCCCCCTCGGGTCGCGCGGCCGGTGGGCCGATCGGGTGAGCCCACGCCGGTGGGGCGCGGGGTCCTTCGGACGGTCAGGCGCCGATGGCGTGCAGGCCGCCGTCGACGTGGATGATCTCGCCGGTCGTCTTCGGGAACCAGTCCGACAGGAGCGCGACGACACCGCGGCCGGCCGGCTCCGGGTCCTTGAGGTCCCAGGCCAGCGGGGAGCGGCTGTCCCACACGGCGGCCAGCTCGCTGAAGCCCGGGATGGACTTGGCGGCCATCGAGCCGAGCGGGCCCGCCGAGATCAGGTTGCAGCGGATGTCCTGCTTGCCGAGGTCACGGGCCATGTAGCGGCTGGTGGCCTCCAGGGCGGCCTTCGCCGGGCCCATCCAGTCGTACTGCGGCCAGGCGAACTGCGCGTCGAAGGTGAGGCCGACGACGGACCCGCCCTCGGTCATCAGCGGCAGCAGCGCCGTCGTCAGCGACTTCAGGGAGAACGCCGAGACGTGCATGGCGGTGGCCACGGACTCGAACGGCGTGTTGAGGAAGTTGCCGCCGAGCGCGTCCTGCGGGGCGAAGCCGATGGAGTGGACGACGCCGTCGAGGCGGTCACCGAGGTGCTCGCGGACCTGGCCCTCGAGACGGGCGAGGTGCTCGTCGTTGGAGACGTCAAGCTCCAGCACCTTGACCTTGTCGGGGTGCGGCAACTTCTTGGCGATGCGCTCGGTCAGCGTCGGCCGGGGCCAGGCGGTGAGGATGATCTCCGCGCCCTGCTCCTGGGCCAGCTTCGCGGTGTGGAAGGCGATGGAGGACTCCATCAGCACACCGGTGATGAGGATCTTCTTGCCGTCGAGGATTCCAGCCATGGTTCAGTGACCCATTCCCAGTCCGCCGTCAACCGGGATGACGGCTCCAGTGATGTACGAGGCGTCGTCGGAGGTCAGGAACTTCACCACTCCGGCGATCTCCTCGACCTGCGCGTACCGGCCGAGCGGCACCTGGGACACGATGCCCGCGCGCTGCTCGTCGGTGAGCGCCTGGGTCATGTCGGTGTCGACGAAACCCGGGGCGACGACGTTGAAGGTGATGTTCCGCGAGCCCAGTTCACGGGCGAGGGAGCGCGCGAAGCCGACAAGGCCCGCCTTCGACGCGGCGTAGTTCGCCTGTCCCGCCGAGCCGAGCAGGCCGACGACGGAGGAGATCAGCACGACGCGGCCCTTCTTGGCGCGCAGCATGCCGCGGTTGGCGCGCTTGACGACGCGGAAGGTGCCGGTGAGGTTGGTGTCGAGGACGGACGTGAAGTCTTCCTCGGACATGCGCATCAGGAGCTGGTCCTTGGTGACGCCGGCGTTGGCGACGAGGACCTCGACGTTGCCGTGCTTCTCCTCGATCTCCTTGTAGGCCTGCTCCACCTGCTCACTGTCGGTGATGTCGCACTTGACGGCGAGGAAGCCCAGCTTTTCGAGTTCGGCGGGGTCACCCGAGCGGTACGTGATCGCGACCTTGTCGCCGGCGTCGGCGAACGCGCGGGCGATGGCGAGGCCGATGCCCCGGTTTCCTCCGGTGACGAGAACCGAGCGGCTCAACGGATCACCCTTTCGATAGCGGTGGTGGTACTTCGAGAACCTATCGGTACGACCAGGTGTACGGAGAATCGGCCACCGACAGTCGCGTCCCCGACTCCCTGTCGGGTCCCTACAGAAAACGCTGGCCGCGCACCCCCGCCGCGCGACATGATCGGGGCGGCCGGCCGGACCGGTCCGCTCTCCGGTCCGCTCTCCGGTCCGCTCCGCGCGACGGGCGCCGGACGGACGACAGGACGACAGACGGACTACAGGGAGACCTTCGTGCACCGTACGATCGACGACGCCTTCACGGCGCTCCCGTTGCGGGCCCTCGCCGACGCCGCGCTCGCGCGCGCCCGCGCGCTGGGGGCCGAGCACGCCGACTTCCGCCTGGAGCGGGTGCGGAGCGCGGAGCTGACGCTGCGCGACGCGCGGCTCGCGGGCACCTCCGACGCCACCGACCTGGGGTACGCGGTGCGGGTCGTGCTCGGCGGCGCCTGGGGGTTCGCCTCCGGCGTGGACCTGACGATGGACGCGGCGGCGAAGGTCGCCTCGCGGGCCGTGGAGATGGCGAAGCTGAGCGCGCGGGTGAGCGAGGCCGCCGGGGCGGGCGCGGACCGGGTGGAGCTGGCGCCCGAGCCGGTGCACGCGGACCGCACCTGGGTCTCCTCGTACGAGGTCGATCCGTTCTCGGTGCCGCAGGAGGAGCGGACGGCGCTGCTCGCGGAGTACAGCGCGCGGCTGCTCGGGGCGCGCGGGGTGACCCATGTGGACGCCTCGCTGACGGCCGTGCACGAGAACAAGTTCTACGCGGACACGGCCGGCACCGTCACCACGCAGCAGCGGGTGCGGGTGCATCCGCAGCTCACGGCGGTGGCCGTGGACGGACCCGGCGGCGAGTTCGACTCGATGCGCACGCTCGCGCCGCCGGCGGGCCGGGGCTGGGAGTACCTGACGGGCACGGGCTGGGACTGGGACGGCGAACTGGCCGAGCTGCCGGAGCTGCTCGCCGAGAAGATGCGGGCGCCGAGCGTCGAGGCGGGCGCGTACGATCTGGTCGTCGATCCGTCGAACCTGTGGCTGACGATCCACGAGTCCATCGGGCACGCCACGGAGCTGGACCGCGCCCTCGGCTACGAGGCGGCGTACGCGGGCACCTCGTTCGCCACGTTCGACCAGCTCGGGACGTTGCGCTACGGCTCGGAGCTGATGAACGTGACGGGCGACAGGACCGCCGAGCACGGCCTGGCGACCGTCGGCTACGACGACGAGGGCGTCGCCGCGCAGTCCTGGGACCTGATCAAGGACGGCACGCTGGTCGGCTACCAGCTCGACCGCAGGATCGCGCGCCTGACCGGCTTCGAGCGCTCCAACGGCTGCGCGTACGCCGACTCCCCCGCCCATGTGCCGGTGCAGCGGATGGCGAACGTGTCGCTCCAGCCGGATCCGGGCGGCCTGGCGACGGACGATCTGATCGCGGGGGTCGACCGGGGCCTGTATCTGGTGGGCGACCGGTCGTGGTCCATCGACCAGCAGCGCTACAACTTCCAGTTCACCGCGCAGCGGGCGTACGCGATCCGGGGCGGGCGGCTGGCCGGGCAGGTGCGGGACTTCGCGTACCAGGCGACGACCACCGACTTCTGGGGGTCGATGGCGGCGGTCGGCGGCCCGCAGACGTACGTCCTCGGCGGCGCGTTCAACTGCGGCAAGGCCCAGCCGGGCCAGGTCGCGGCAGTTTCCCACGGCTGCCCGAGCGCCCTGTTCAAGGGCGTCACCATCCTTAATACGACGCAGGAGGCCGGTCGATGAGTCCGCGCGTGAGCAAGCCGTACGAGGTCGTGGAGCGGGCCCTCGCACTGTCCCGGGCGGACGGCTGTGCCGTCATCGCCGACGAGACCTCCAGCGCGCATCTGCGCTGGGCGGGCAGCTCGCTGACGACGAACGGGGTGACGCGGGGCCGCACCCTGACGGTGATCGCCACCGTGGACGGCAAGGAGGGCACCGCGAGCGGCGTCGTCTCCCGTACCGCCGTGACCGCCGACGACCTGGAGCCGCTGGTGCGGGCCGCCGAGGAGGCCGCCGCGCAGGCCGGGCCCGCCGAGGACGCGCGGCCGCTGGTGACGGGGGCCGAGCACTCCCCCGCGTTCACGGAGGGGCCCGCGGAGACGTCGGCGCAGGTGTTCTCGGCGTTCGCGCCGGCGCTCGGGGAGGCGTTCGCGCGGGCCCGCGCGGGCGGCCGTGACCTGTACGGGTTCGCGCAGCACCAGATGACGTCCAGCTACCTCGGCACGTCCACGGGCCTGCGGCTGCGGCACGACCAGCCGACCGGGACGCTGGAGCTGAACGCCAAGTCCCCCGACCGCCGGCGCTCCGCATGGGCGGGGCGGGCGACGCGGGACTTCAGGGACGTGGACCCGCTGGCGCTCGACGCGGAACTGGCGACGCGCCTCGGGTGGGCGCAGCGGCGGATCGAGCTGCCCGCCGGGCGGTACGAGACGCTCCTGCCGCCGACCGCGGTCGCGGACCTGTTCATCTACCAGCTGTGGTCGTCGGGGGCGCGGGACGCGGCGGAGGGCCGGACCGTGTTCAGCAGGCCGGGGGGCGGCACCCGGGTCGGGGAGCGGCTGAGCCCGCTGCCGCTGACGCTGCGCAGCGACCCCGCCGAGCCGGGTCTGGAGTGCGCGCCGTTCGTCCTGGCCCGCGCCTCGGGCGACGCGGGGTCCGTGTTCGACAACGGCCTGCCGGTCGGCGCGACCCGCTGGATCGAGGACGGTGAGCTGGCACATCTGGCGACGACCCGGCACAGCGCGGCGCTGACCGGGCTGCCGGTGGCGCCCTCGGGCGGCAATCTGCTCCTGGAGGGCGGCTCGGACCGCTCGCTCGCTGACATGGTCGCGGACACCGAGCGAGGGCTGCTGCTGACCTGCCTGTGGTACATCCGGGAGGTCGATCCGGCGACGCTGCTGCTGACCGGGCTGACCCGTGACGGCGTCTACCTCGTCGAGGGCGGCGAGGTCGTGGGCGAGGTCAACAACTTCCGGTTCAACGAGTCGCCGGTGGACCTGCTCGGCCGGGCCACCGAGGCGGGGCGCACCGAGCGGACGCTGCCGCGCGAGTGGGGCGACTGGTTCACCCGGGCGGCGATGCCCGCGCTGCGGGTCCCCGACTTCAACATGAGCTCGGTCAGCCCCGGGGTCTGACACCCATAGACTGGCCGGGACACCATCCACCCTGTTCAAGGAGACACGGCACCGTGACGGACATCGTCGACGAGCTGAAGTGGCGCGGCCTCTGGGCCCAGTCCACTGACGAGGACGCCCTGCGCAAGGCGCTCGCGGACGGTCCGGTCACGTTCTATTGCGGGTTCGACCCGACCGCCGCGTCCCTGCACGTCGGGCATCTGGTGCAGGTGCTGACCATGCGCCGGCTCCAGCAGGCGGGCCTGCGTCCGCTGGCGCTGGTGGGCGGGGCGACGGGCCAGATCGGTGACCCGCGCCCGACCGCCGAGCGCACGCTGAACGACCCGGAGACGATCCGGCTCTGGGTCGACCGGCTGCGCGCGCAGATCGAGCCGTTCCTCGACTTCGAGGGCGAGAACGCGGCGACGATGGTCAACAACCTGGACTGGACCGCCGGCATGTCGGCGATCGAGTTCCTGCGGGACATCGGCAAGCACTTCCGCGTCAACAAGATGCTGACGAAGGACTCCGTGGCCCGCCGCCTGGAGTCGCAGGAAGGCATCAGCTACACGGAGTTCAGCTACCAGCTGCTCCAGGGCATGGACTTCCTCGAGCTGTACCGCCGCTACGGCTGCACGCTCCAGCAGGGCGGCTCCGACCAATGGGGCAACCTGACGGCGGGCCTGGACCTGATCCACCGCCTGGAGCCGGAGGCGTCGGTGCACTGCGTCGCCACGCCGCTGATGGTGAAGGCGGACGGCACGAAGTTCGGCAAGACCGAGGGCGGGGCCGTGTGGCTCGACCCGGAGATGACGTCGCCGTACGCGTTCTACCAGTTCTGGCTGAACGTGGACGACCGGGACATCTCCACGTACATGCGCATCCTCTCGTTCCGTTCGCGTGCGGAGCTTGAGGAGCTGGAGGCGCAGACCGCGGAGCGTCCGCAGGCCCGCGCGGCGCAGCGGGCGCTGGCCGAGGAGCTGACGACGCTGGTCCACGGCGAGCAGCAGACGGCGGCCGTGATCGCGGCGTCGAAGGCGCTGTTCGGGCAGGGCGACGGCAATCTCGCGGACCTGGACGAGAAGACGCTCGCCGCCGCGCTGTCGGAGCTGCCGAAGGTGCGGGTCGGCGAACTGCTTCCGGTCGTGGACCTGTTCGCCGAGGTCGGTCTCGTCGCCAGCAAGTCGGCGGCCCGCCGGACCGTGAAGGAGGGCGGCGCCTACGTGAACAACGTGAAGGTGGCCGCCGAGGACTTCGTGCCCGGCGCGGAGGACCTGCTGCACGGGCGGTGGCTGGTGCTGCGGCGCGGCAAGAAGAACCTGGCCGCGGTGGAGTACACGGGCTGACCCCCTCGCGGCGTACGGCAAGGCCGAGGGCGCCGTTCCCTTCGCGCGGGTGCGCGGGAGGGGGCGGCGCCCTCGGCGTTTTCCGGGCCGCCCGCACAAGGGGCGGTCCGGGTGATCCGCGCCGGGTGCCGGATGCGCGTCAGGCCCGTTTCCTGTTGCCGCGCAGGGCCGTCCACGCCGCGTCGCCGACGCCCACGACGATCACGGCTCCGATCAACTGGAGCAGATGGCGGGTCCAGTCGATGCCCTTGGTGTCGTTGACGCCGAGGCCGGTGGCCGCCCAGTTGCCGAGCACACTGCCGATGATGCCGAACACGGTCGTCAGCCACAGCGGGATCTGCTGCTTGCCCGGCAGGATCGCCTTCGCGATCAGACCCAGTACCAGGCCCACGATGATCGCCCACAACCAACTCATGCCGTCGCCTCCTCATGCGGCGTGAGAGTGCGCGCCTGCGCACCTGTGATCAGTTTCGTTCCGTACGCCATACGGCGCATGTCGGGCGGCGCCATACGCGCTGCGGCGCAGGTGGCCCGCGCCGTTCGTCGGGCGCCCCCCTCTCGTGGGCCGGGGACCCCCGGCGTACCGTAAGAAGGGGTCCGGACCGGGGAGGGTCCGGCGAGTCGGCGGGCGGTGGAGCGTGATGCGTAAGCACAGTGGCGGTGGCACGGCGGAGGTCTTCAGGATCACCGGTGCCCGCACCGGGCTCGCCGAGGACGTGCGCGGCCGGCAGCGCCGGTATGTCATCTCGATGGGCGTGCGCACGGTCGCCGTGATCCTGACGGCGGTCCTGTGGAACGTGGAGCGCCATGTGGCGATCGTGACCCTGATCCTCGGCGCGCTGCTGCCGTACGTGGCCGTGGTCATCGCCAACGCGGGCCGGGAGAACGTGACGTCGTTGCCGTCGACGTTCGTGCCGGCCGCGTCGCGGCCCGCGCTGACGGCCGCGCCGGGCGCGGGGACGACGCCGGAGCCGAAGCCGGCTCCGGAGGAGCGGGTCTGACGGACGGGCCCGAGGGACGGGTCCGAGGGACGAGCCCCGGGGAGAGCCCCGCGGGCTGGTTCGGCGGCCTGGTTCGACGGCCTGGTTCGGCGGGTCGGACAGGGTGGCCGGGGCGTCTGCACAGCGGCGGCAAGCGGTCCACCAAGCTCAAGAAAAGCTCAGATCAATCATGTGGTTCCGGTGCCGGGCACCGGGTCCCCCGTGACATACTTCGTACGCGCTCCGCATCCCCCGTCGGAGCGACGGACCGACGCCGGGCAGCTCCCCCCGTGGCTGCTCGGCGTCGCCCATTCCAGGGCCGTTCAGGGCCCGTGTGCGGGGTCCCTCGTCGGCGGCACCCGGGGCTCTCCAGGAGCCGTAGGGTGGAGGTCGTGAACCTCGATGATCTCTCCGCATCCCAGTCCTCCCCGGAGACGCCCCCGTGCTCGGGCAAGGGCTGCCGCAGCGACGCCGTATGGGTGCTCGCGTGGAACAACCCGAAGCTGCACACGCCGGACCGGCGCAAGACCTGGCTCGCGTGCGACGAGCACCGGGAGCATCTGACGAAGTTCCTCGGGATACGCGGCTTCCTCAAGGAGGTCGTCCCGCTGACCGAGTGGCAGGCCAGGGAACAGCCCGCCGGCGACTAGGGCCTGCCCTTCGGAGCCGTCAGCCGCCGATCGCGGACATGGGGCGGTCGGGCTGGAGGAAGGTGGGGTCGTCGAGGCCCGAGCCGGCCTTCTTGCCCCACATCGCCGTCTTCCACAGCCGCGCGATGTTCTCGTCGCTGTTCTCCGGGGCCTCGGCGCGCAGCGCGGCCCGCAGGTCGGTCTCCTCCGTGGCGAACAGACAGGTGCGCACCTGTCCGTCGGCGGTGAGCCGGGTGCGGTCGCAGGCGGAGCAGAACGGGCGGGTGACGGAGGCGATGACGCCGACCCGGTGCGGTCCGCCGTCCACGATCCAGCGCTCGGCGGGCGCGGAGCCGCGCTCGTCGGCGCCCTCGGGCGTCAGCTCGAAGCGGGTGCGGAGCGAGGCCAGGATGTCGCCCGCCGTGATCATGCCGTCCCGCTTCCAGCCGTGCTGGGCGTCGAGCGGCATCTGCTCGATGAAGCGCAGCTCGTAGCCGTGCTCGACGGCCCAGGCGAGCAGCTCGGGGGCCTCGTCCTCGTTCAGCCCGGGCATCAGCACGGAGTTGATCTTCACCGGGGTGAGGCCGGCGTCGTGGGCGGCGGCGAGGCCCTCGATGACGTCCTTGTGGCGGTCGCGGCGGGTCAGGGTCTTGAAGACGTCGGGGCGCAGCGTGTCCAGCGACACGTTGACCCGGTCCAGGCCGGCTTCCTTGAGCGCCTGCGCGGTGCGCTTGAGGCCGATCCCGTTCGTCGTGAGGGACATACGGGGGCGGGGGTCGAGGGCGGCGACCCGCTCGACGATGCCGACGAGCCCGGGCCGCAGCAGGGGCTCGCCGCCGGTGAAGCGGACCTCGGTGATGCCGAGGCGGGTGACGGCGATGCGGACCAGCCGCACGATCTCGTCGTCGGTGAGCAGGTCGGGCTTGGCCAGCCATTGCAGGCCCTCTTCGGGCATGCAGTACGTGCAGCGGAGATTGCACCGGTCGGTCAGCGAGACCCGCAGGTCGGTGGCCACCCGGCCGAAGGTGTCGATGAGCACGTGGGCCCCCTCCCTGAGCGAGTTCTTCCTGACGCCTCCGAGCCTACGTGACGGGTCTGACAACGACAGGCCGGTGATCCCACGAGCGCGCCGCGCCCCCGTCGTAGGGATCTACAGCCCAGGGCGACGGGGGCGCGGCGGCGGGAGTGCGTTCGTACAGGTCAGGCCCGTGCGAGTCAGGCCCGTACAGGGCAGGTACGTACAAGGCAGGTACGTACAGACCTGGCCGTACGCATCAGTGGGCGCCCGTGCCGGTCAGGGAGCGGACCTCGAGCTCGGCGTACTTGCCCTTGTCCGCCTTCTCCTTGGAGAGGTACGTGCCGAGGACGCCGAGGAGGAAGCCGACCGGGATGGAGACGATGCCCGGGTTCTCCAGTGGGAACCAGTGGAAGTCGACGCCCTTGAACATGGACGTCTTCGGGTTGCCGGAGACGACCGGGGAGAACAGGACGAGGAACACGGCGGTGAACAGGCCGCCGTAGATCGACCAGAGCGCCCCGCCTGTCGTGAACCGCTTCCAGAACAGGGAGTACAGGATCGTCGGCAGATTCGCGGAGGCGGCGACGGCGAACGCGAGGGCGACGAGGCCCGCCACGTTGAGGTCGCGGGCGAGGGCGCCGAGGGCGATGGAGACGATGCCGATGAAGACGGTGGCCCAGCGGGCGGCCCGCATCTCGTCCTTCTCGGTGGCCTGGCCCTTCCTGATGACGTTGGCGTAGATGTCGTGCGCGAACGACGACGACGAGGCGAGGGTGAGGCCCGCGACGACGGCGAGGATCGTGGCGAAGGCGACGGCCGAGATGGAGGCGAGCAGGATCGCGCCCCAGTTGGAGTCGGTGCCGCCGAGGTGCAGCGCGAGCAGTGGCGCGGCGGTGTTGCCTGCCGGGTTGGAGGCGATGATCTCGGCGGGCTTGATGAGGGCGGCGGCGCCGAAGCCGAGCGCGATGGTCATCAGGTAGAAGGCGCCGATGATGCCGATGGCCCAGTTGACGGACTTACGGGCGGCCTTCGCGGTGGGCACGGTGTAGAAGCGGATGAGGATGTGCGGCAGGCCCGCGGTGCCGAGGACGAGGGCGATGCCGAGCGAGATGAAGTCGATCTTCGACGTGGACGTGGCGCCGTACTTGAGGCCGGGCTCCAGGAACGCCGAGCCCTTGCCGCTGTTGGTGGCGGCGGTGCCGAGCAGGTCCGAGATGTTGAAGTGGAACTTCAGCAGCACCAGGAACGTCAGCAGGATGGCGCCGGCGATGAGCAGGACCGCCTTGACCATCTGCACCCAGGTGGTGCCCTTCATGCCGCCGATGGTCACGTACACGATCATCAGGACGCCGACGAGGGCGACGATGAGGATCTTGCCCGCGTCGGAGGTGATGCCGAGCAGCAGCGAGACGAGGACGCCGGCGCCGGCCATCTGCGCGAGCAGGTAGAAGATCGACACGACGATGGTGGAGGCGCCCGCGGCGGTGCGGACCGGGCGCTGGCGCATGCGGTAGGCGAGGACGTCGCCCATGGTGTAGCGGCCGGAGTTGCGCAGCGGTTCGGCGACGAGGAGCAGCGCGACGAGCCAGGCGACGAGGAAGCCGATGGAGTAGAGGAAGCCGTCGTAGCCGAAGAGGGCGATGGCGCCGGCGATGCCGAGGAAGGACGCGGCGGACATGTAGTCGCCGGAGACGGCGAGGCCGTTCTGGAAGGCGGTGAACTGCCGCCCGCCCGCGTAGAAGTCGGCGGCGCTCTTGGTCTGGCGTCCGGCCCACACGGTGATGACGAGGGTGGCGAGGACGAACACCGCGAACAGGCTGATGATCAGCGGCCGGTGCTCGCTGGCCTGCTGGGCGGCCAGGGTGGTCACGGGGCTCATGCGCCGCCCTCCATACGGGACTTGATGGCCTCTGCCTTGGGGTCGAGCTTGGCGGCGGCGTGCCGCGAGTACCACCAGGCGATGAGGAACGTGGTGAGGAACTGGCCGAGGCCGAGGACGAAGGCGACGTTGACGTTGCCGGCGACCTTGGTGCCCATGAAGCCGCCCGCGTAGTTCGACAGCAGGACGTAGAGCAGGTACCAGGCGACGAACGCCACGGTGAGGGGGAAGGCGAACGAGCGGTGCGCACGGCGCAGTTCACCGAACTCCGCGCTCTGCTGCGCCTCGACGAACGCCTCGGTGGAGGGCAGGTCGGGACGGGCGTCCGGGCTGCCCTTCTGCGGTGGTGGTGCGTCGGTGGCCACGGAGTCTCCTCGCGGTGCGTGTGCGGTCATTCGGTCGGCGGTCGTGGGGGTGCGCGCTCATGCGGGGTCGACGGCTCGCAGTGATGTGGATCACATGGGCCGGGTCGAGATGGTAGGGCCACTCGCCGGGTTGCGACAGGGGGCCGAAGCCCTCCCGTACCCCTTGCTCAACGGCACGGAGGCACGGCCGCCGTGGTTCAACTCCCTTTATTTCTTTCTGAACTCGTTGCTGACCTGCGGGGACTAGAGATACGTTCGCACCGCACCACGCGTCATGTACCTGCCCGGGCACCACTTGTGTTCGGGCTTTTCCGTATTCGCCTCATACGACGGATGATGTGGAGATCCCATGGCTCATCTGCCTGCCAGACGCCGCCTTGCCCTCGCCCTGCCGATCGGCATGGCGCTCACGGCCTCCTTCGGCTTCCTGCCGTCCACGGCCGCGGCGGCGCCCGCCGACTCCCCGGCGGTGAGCGCCGGTTCGGAGTCCGCGTACGCCTACGTGGTGAACGCGCGCGGCACCGACCGCAAGACGATCGCCGCCGCACAGCAGGCGATAACGGCGGCCGGCGGCTCCATAGTCGAGACGTACGCGAAGATAGGCGTCGTCGTCGCGCACTCGTCGAAGGCCGATTTCGCGCAGCGCGTGCGGGCCTCGAAGGCGGTCGCGTCGGCGGGCGCGTCGCGTACGGCACCGCTCACCCCGGCGGGCACGACCGACGAGGGCGCGGTCAAGAAGCTGTCGGCGGCGGACGTCAAGTCCCTGGGCGCGAAGGCCGCTTCGGGCCAGGAGCCGCTTGAGGCCGACCAGTGGGACCTGCGGGCGATCGGCGCCGACAAGGCCGCCGCGATCAACCCGGGCAGCCGTTCGGTGACGGTCGGCGTCATCGACACGGGCGTCGACGACACCCACCCGGACCTCGCCCCGAACTTCTCCGCCTCCCAGTCGGCGAGCTGTGTCGGCGGCAAGGCGGACACCTCGCCGGGCGCCTGGCGTCCCGCCTCCCCCGACCACTACCACGGCACGCACGTCGCCGGTGAGATCGCCGCCGCGCGCAACGGGATCGGCGTCGCCGGTGTCGCGCCGGGCGTGAAGGTCGCGGGCATCCGCGTGGCCGACCCGGTGAGCGAGATGTTCTACCCGGAGGCAGTCGTGTGCGCCTTCGTGTTCGCCGCCGACCACGGCATCGAGGTCACCAACAACAGCTACTACGTGGACCCGTGGATGTACAACTGCGTCGGCGACCCCGACCAGCGGGCCATCGTGGACGCGGTGAACCGCGCGCAGAGCTACGCCCGCGACAAGGGCACGCTGAGCTTCGCCTCCGCCGGCAACTCCAACCACGACCTCGACTCCGACGCGATCGTGGACACGTCCAGCCCGGACGACTCGACGCCGGTCACGCGCACGATCGACCCGCACAAGTGCTTCGACGTGCCGACCCAGCTCCCCGGTGTCGTCACGGTCAGCTCGACGGGCGTGACCAACGCGAAGGCGTACTACTCCAGTTACGGCAACGGCGTCATCGACATCGCCGCGCCGGGCGGTGACAAGTACAAGAGCCCGTCCGACACCCCGTCGAAGAACGGCCGCATCCTCTCGACGCTGCCCGGCAACCAGTACGGCTGGCTCCAGGGCACGTCCATGGCGTCGCCGCACGCCGCCGCCGTCGCCGCGCTGCTGAAGTCGGCGCACCCGAAGGCGTCCCCGGCGCAGCTCCAGGCGCTGATGAAGACGCAGGCCGATGAGGAGACCTGCCCGGCGTCCTACGACGGTGACGGCGACGGCAAGGTCGACGCGGTCTGCGAGGGCGGCACGCAGCGCAACGGCTTCTACGGCTACGGCATCGTGAACGCCCTGAAGGCCGTCAAGAAGTGAGGGGCGGGCGGATGGGAACGCGTCTGACGAAGTCCCTCGCCGCCTGCGCCGGTCTGGTGACGGCGACCGCCCTGGCCATCGTGCCGCAGGCGGTCGCCGCGCCGGGCCCGGTCGCCACGGACGGCCCGCTGCTCAGCTACGTCGTCAACGTCCGTCCGGGGCACGGCACTTCGGCCGAGGTCAGCCGGGCCATCGGACGGGCCGGCGGCAGTGTCGTCATCGCGTACGACAAGATCGGTGTGATCGTCGCGCACTCGAAGAACCCGGAGTTCGGCCGCGTCATGCGGGCCGTGCGCGGGGTGGCGAGCGCGGGCGCGACGCGTACGGCGCCGCTCGCGTCGTCCGCCACGGACGAGACGGGCACGACGAAGGCGCTGGACGCGGCCGGTGTCGCGCGGGCGAGCGCGAAGGCGACGGCGGGGCAGGAGCCGCTGGAGCCCAACCAGTGGGACATGCGGCTGATCGGCGCCGACCGGGCGAACCGTGTCGAGGCGGGCAGCCGGAAGGTGACGGTCGGCGTCATCGACACCGGCGTGGACGACACCCACCCGGACCTCGCCCCGAACTTCTCCGCCGACCGGTCGGCGAGCTGTGTCGGCGGCAAGCCGGACGCCTCGCCGGGCGCCTGGCGGCCCTCGGAGGCGTCGGCGGACCACGGCACGCATGTGGCGGGCACCGTCGCCGCCGCCCGCAACGGGGTCGGCGTGGCCGGGGTGGCGCCCGGGGTGCGCATCGCGGCGATCAAGGTCGCGGACGCGGGCTCGCAGATGTTCTACACGGAGTCCGTGGTCTGCGGCTTCGTCTGGGCGGCCGACCACGGCATCGACATCACCAACAACAGCTACTACTCCGACCCCTGGTACATGAACTGCGTGACGGACGCCGACCAGAAGGCGCTGGTGGACTCCGTCAGCCGGGCGATCCGCTACGCGCGCGACAAGGGCGTCACCAGTGTGGCGAGCGCGCACAACTTCAACGACGACCTGGCGGCGGACTCGGTGGTCGACACCTCGAGCCCCGACGACGGCACCCCCGTCGAGCGCACGGTCGACCCGGCGAAGTGCCCGATCGCGCCCGAGATGCTGCCCGGCATCGTGACGGTCTCCTCGGTCGGCGTCACCAAGGCCAAGGCGTTCTACTCCAACTACGGGCAGAACGTCATCGACGTCTCCGCGCCCGGCGGCGACAGCCTCAAGCCCGCCGGTACGCCCGACGCCAACGGCCGCGTGCTGTCCACGCTGCCCGGCGGCAAGTGGGGCTACAAGCAGGGCACGTCGATGGCGGCGCCGCATGTCACGGGCGTCCTCGCGCTGCTCAAGTCGCGCCACCCGAAGTCGTCCCCGCAGCAGTTGGAGGCGCTGCTGAAGCGGCAGGCCGACCCGCAGGCGTGCCCGGCCTCGTACGACGGTGACGGCGACGGCGTCGTCGACGCGGTCTGCGCGGGCGGCAAGCAGCACAACGGCTTCTACGGCCACGGCATCGTCGACGCGCTGAAGGCCGTCGCGCTGAAAGCCGTCAAGTAACGCGGCACGTACGGCACTTACCCGTAGGAAACGATGGGAGAGCTCATGACGACGTCCACCTCGCGGCAGCCGCGCGGACGCCTGCGCCGGGCGGTGTCCGTACCGCTGGGCATCGCCGCGGTGACGGCACTCGCCTTCCTGCCGAACGCGGCGGCGACGGCGGCCCCCGCCCCCGACGGCGGCGCGTCCGCGCGGGCGGCGGCGGACGGCCCGGAACTCAGCTACATCGTCAACGTCCGCCCCGGCAAGGGCGACACGGCGTCCGTGCGCAAGGCCATCGCCGAGGCCGGCGGCACGGTCGTCATCGCGTACGACAAGATCGGCGTCATCGTCGTGCACGCGAAGAACCCGGACTTCGCCAGGACGGTCCGTGCGGTGCGCGGCGTCCAGTCGGCCGGGGCCACGCGGACCGCGCCGCTCGCCGCGCAGTCCAGCGACGACATCGCCACGCAGAAGGTGCTGACGGCGGCGGAGGCCAAGAAGGCCGCCGCGCGGGCGACTTCGGCGCAGGACCCGCTGGAGCCGTTGCAGTGGGACCTGCCGGCGATCAAGGCCGACCAGGCGCACGAGAAGACGCTCGGCAGTCCGAAGGTGACCGTCGGCGTGCTCGACTCGGGCGTCGACGACACCCACCCGGACATCGCGCCGAACTTCGACCGGAAGGCGTCGGCGAGCTGCCTCGGCGGCGTCCCCGTGCAGAAGGGCGACGCGTGGCGGCCGGTCGCGGGCGAGTCCGACCACGGCATGCACGTGGCGGGCACGATCGCGGCGGCGAAGAACGGCGTCGGGGTCACCGGTGTCGCGCCCGGCGTGAAGGTGGCGAGCCTGAAGGTGGCCGAGCCGGCGACCGGCATGTACTACGCGGAGGCCGTCGTCTGCGGCTTCGTGTGGGCGGCCGACCACGGCGTCGACGTCACCAACTCCAGCTACTACACCGACCCGTGGCTGTTCAACTGCGTGACGGACGACGACCAGAAGGCCCTGGTCACCGCCGTCACCCGCGCCACCCGGTACGCCGAGGGCAAGGGTGCGGTGAACGTGGCGGCGGCCGGGAACTCCTCGACGGACCTCGCGCAGGACGAGATCGTCGACGACTCCTCGCCGGACGACTCCAACCCCGTACCGCGTACGATCCGCACCAAGGACTGCTTCGACATACCGTCGCAGCTCCCGGGCGTGGTGACCGTGTCGGCGACCGGCGCCAAGGGCATCAAGGCGTCGTACTCGAACTGGGGCAAGAACGTCATCGACATCGCCGCGCCGGGCGGTGACTCCACGAAGTACCAGACGCCCGCTCCCCCGGCGACCAGCGGTCTGATCCTGTCGACGCTGCCGGGCGGCAAGTACGGCTACAAGGCCGGTACGTCGATGGCCTCGCCGCATGTCGCGGGGGTCGCCGCGCTCATCAAGTCGACGCATCCGCACGCCTCGGCCGCCCAGGTCAAGGCGCTGCTGTACGCGGAGGCGACGCCGACGGCGTGCACGGACCCGTACGACATCGACGGTGACGGCAAGGTCGACGCGGTGTGCGTGGGCGGCAAGAACAAGAACAGCTTCTACGGCGCCGGTACGGCGGACGCGCTCGCCGCGGTCACCAAGTAGCGGCGGTTCAGGGCACGTCGGAGGGCCGGGTGGCGCACGCCACCCGGCCCTCCGGTGTGAGCGGGGGCGCGCGGGGCCAGAGTGTGGACATGACTCCTGCTGCTCCCGGCACCGCCGCGGTGTGGGCGGCGCTCGGCGGCGATCCCGCCCTGCTCCCCCGGCTCTCGTACCTCACGCGCGCGGGCGCGCTGCCCGCGCGGCTGCCCGTCCTGGACCTCGCCCGTTCCTGTGTCGGCGGCTGCGCGCTCGCCGCCGCCGAGTGGACGGCGGCCTGGCGCGGCGGGCCCGTGCCCGCCGCGCGGGTCGACGACGGCGCGGTGGCCACCGCGTTCGTCAGCGAACGGCATCTGCTGATCGACGGGCGGGCGCCTGTCTCGTTCGCGCCGCTGTCGCGGATGTGGCGCACCGGCGACGGCTGGCTGCGCACCCACGCGAACTATCCGCACCACCGGGCCCGGCTGCTCGCCGCGCTCGGCGCCGGGCCGGGGGCGGGCCCCGAGGAAATCGCCCGACTGCTGGCCGGGCGGTCCGCGTACGAGGTCGAGGAGACGGTGTACGCGGCCGGGGGCCTCGCGGTCGCCCTGCGCACCGCCGAGGAGTGGGCGGCGCACCCGCAGGGCGCGGCGCTCGCGCGGCGCCCGCTGATCGGGCGGGAGCATGTGCCGGGGGCGCCGGCGCGGGCGGCGGGGCGGCCGGTGCGGGTCCTGGACCTGACGCGGGTCATCGCGGGCCCGGTGGCGACGCGGACGCTGGCGCTGCTGGGCGCGGACGTGCTGCGGGTGGACACGCCCCGTGTGCCGGAGGACCCGGACGCGCACGCCGACACCGGGTTCGGGAAGCGTTCGGCGCGGCTCGACCTCGGCACGGCGGCGGACCGGCGGGCGTTCGAGGAGCTGCTCGCGGGCGCGGACGTGGTCGTCACCGGGTACCGGCCCGGCGCCCTGGACCGGTACGGGCTCGGCGCGCGGGAGCTGGTGGAGCGGCGGCCGGGGCTCGTGGTGGCGCGGTTGTCGGCGTGGGGGCAGGACGGGCCGTGGGGCGGGCGGCGCGGCTTCGACAGCCTCGTGCAGGTGGCGACCGGCATCGCGGCGGCCGAGGGCACGCCTCAGGCGCCGGGTGTGCTGCCCGCGCAGGCGCTCGACCACGGCACCGGGTATCTGATCGCGGCCGGGGTGCTGCGCTCGCTCACCGAGCAGGCGCGGGCGGGCGGTTCCTGGCTGCTGCGGTTCGCCCTCGCACGAACGGCGCACTGGCTCACCGGCGAGCTGGAGCCGGGGGCGGGCGGCGTGGTGGGCGAACCTTACGACGCGAAGGACCCGGCCGCCTGGCTGACGGTGACGGACAGTGCGGTGGGCCGGCTGCGGCACGCGCTGCCGCCGCTCGATGTCGACGGCGCTCCGGCGAACTGGGCGCGCCCGCCCGGCGCGTGGGGCACGGACCCGGCGGTGTGGGCCGAGCGGGGGTGAGCCGGACGCGGCGGTGTGGGCCGGGCGGGGGTGAGCGGGCGCGGTGGTGTGGGCCGGGCGGGGAGTGAGCGCACGGGGCGGTGTGGGCCGAGCGGGGGTGAGGGCACGGACGCGGCGGTGTAGGCCGAGCGGGGGTGAGCGCGCGCGGCGGGCCGGGGCGGTGGGGTGCCCCTGCGGGCGGAGCGCTTCGCCCCGGTTGTTCCCCTGCGCTTGCCGCTTGCCCGGACCACTGGTGAAGATCCCAGGGTGACTTCGCTTCCACCGACCACCGAGATACCCGCGCCCAGATCCGCGGACGCGGCGCCCGTGCGCGGGCCCGGGGCCGGGCGTGCCGTCGCCGCGCTCGTCCTCGTCGTCGCCGCCGTGCTGATCCCCGCGCTGGGTCCCGGCGCCGCGCTCACCGGCACCGGCGAGGCCGCCGCGCCCGGGGTCGGGGGCATCGCGGTGCTGCGGACGGTGCTGTTCGCGGCGGTGTGCGTGCAGGCGGGCGAGCTGTTCGCCGCGCGCCTGGCACGCCGGTCCGCGCCGGGGACGCGGCTCGGGTCCGCGCGGGGTGCACGGCTGGTGTCCGCGCCGCGCGCCTGGTCGCCGTACGCGTCGTGGGCGGGGTTCCTCGCGGCGCTCGCGCTGGCCCTGGTGGTTGCCGCGGGCAATCTGATCCCGCACCGGCTCGGCGATCTCGACATCGGCGGCCTGTACGGGTCGCGGGACGGCACGATCGCGCTGGTCGAGGTCAACGCCTTCCTCGTCGCCGCCTGGTGCGCCCGCTCCCGGCGGCCCGGCACCGCCGTCGTGCCGCTGGCTGTGATCGTGCTCGCGGAGGCGCTGCGGGCGCACCCCCCGACCGAGGACAGCGCCCTGTTCGGGTCGGTGCTGACGGTGGTCCATCTGACGTGCGCGGCGCTGTGGGCGGGCGGTCTGCTCGCTGTGCTGCGGCGGCTGCGGGCGGCGCGGCGCACGGCCCCGGAGGCGGGCACGGCGCTGTTGTGCCGCTACGCGCGCGTGGCCGCGCTGCTGCTCGCGGGGATCACGGTGACGGGCCTGTGCAGCACGCTGCGCCGGATGCCGCCGGGCACGGTCCTCGACCAGCTGACGACGACGGCGTACGGGCGGACGCTGCTGGCGAAGGTGCTGCTGGTGGCCGTCGTCGCGGTGCTGGCCCTGGTGGCTCGGCTGCGGCTGCGCCGGGCGCCGGCCCGCACGCACGCGTACGCGCCCGCGCGGGCCGAACTGGTCGTGCTGGCGCTGGTGGTGGCGGTGTCGGCGGTGCTGACGGCGGTGCCGCTGCCGATCCGCTGGTGAGCGGCCAGTTCCCAGCCGGGCGGCCGGTCAGTTGGTGACGAGGACCTTCAGGGCGGTGCGCTCGTCCATCGCGCGGTAGCCGTCGGGGACGCCCTCGATGTCCACGGTCATGTCGAAGACGGGCGAGGGGTCGATCGTGCCGTCCAGGATGTCGGGGAGCAGGTCGGGGATGTAGGCGCGGACCGGGGCGACGCCGCCGCGCAGCGCGATGTTCCGGTCGAACATGACGCCGAGGTCGAGTCCGGTGCCGCTGCCGTGCGGGACGCCGACGTAGCCGATGGAGCCGCCGTCGCGGGTGATGCCCACGGCCGTCTCCATGGACTGCCGGGTGCCGACCGCCTCGATCACGGCGTGGGCGCCCTGGCCGCCGGTCAGGGTCCTGACGGCCTCCACGGCGGCTTCCCCGCGCTCGGCGACGACGTCGGTGGCGCCGAAGCGCCGGGCGAGGTCGGTGCGGGCGGGGTGGCGGCCGAGGGCGATGATCTGTTCCGCGCCGAGGCGGCGGGCGGCCAGGACCCCGCACAGGCCCACGGCGCCGTCTCCGACGACGGCGACGGTGGCGCCCTCGCGCACGCCCGCGCCGAGCGCCGCGTGGTGGCCGGTGCCGAGGACGTCGGACAGGGTGAGCAGCGCGGCGAGGAGGCGGTCGTCGCCCATGGCGTCGGCGGGCAGGCGGACGAGGGTGCCGTCGGCGAAGGGCACGCGTACGGCCTCGCCCTGGCCGCCGTCGTAGCCGACCGTGCCCCAGAAGCCGCCGTGCTCGCAGGAGGTCGTCAGGCCCTCACGGCAGAACGCGCAGACGCCGTCGGACCACATGAAGGGCGCGACGACGAGATCGCCGCGCCGCACGCCGCTCACCTCGGCGCCGGTCTCCTCGACGACGCCGAGGAACTCGTGCCCGATGCGCTGCCCCGGCCTGCGCTCCGACTCGCCCCGGTACGCCCACAGGTCGCTGCCGCAGACGCAGGCGCGCAGGACGCGGACGACGGCGTCGGTGGGCAGGGCGACGACGGGTTCGGGCACGTCCTCCACGCGCAGGTCGTAGGGGGCGTGGATGGTGGTGGCGCGCATGGGGGGGTGTTCCTTCGTGCGGATCGTGCCGGGGGGTGCCGGTACGGGGGTGCCTGTACGGGAGTGCTGGGTGCCGCTCCCGAACGGCGCACGCGGGAACGTGCTGCTCAGGAGAGGGCGCGCGGGGTCGCCGCGTGCTTTTCACCGTACGCCGACCGCGGCAGGGCCCGCCGTCCGAGGGCGCCCTGGGTGAGCAGGTACTGGGCCGCCACATAGGTGAGCATGATCCAGAAGTCGGGCAGCGGCGGCGCGGGCCGTTCGGCGACGCCGAGGGCGATCATCGAGTCCGACAGCAGGAACAGCGCGCCGCCCACCCCCGCCGTCGCCCCGAGCCGGGACGCGCCGAAGGCCATGGCCGTCAGCAGCAGGCTGTACCCGGCGACGGGCCCGCGCATGTCGGCCGGCAGCCCGCTCCACAGGAAGGCCAGCGTCGCGGCGAGGGCGACGGCGTACCCGGCGCCCAGCAGCACCGCACGCGCGCGTGGGCGGCCGGCCCGCCGGAACAGCAGGAGGTAGCAGACGTGCCCGGCGGCGAAGCTGCCCATCCCGGCGAGGAACGCGGCGTCACTGCCGAACAGCAGCAGCACGTCGCCGCCCCACCCGCACAGCAGCGCCGCCACCAGCAGCCGGGGGGCGTCGCAGGCGACGGCGTAGGCGGCGAGGACGAGCATGAGCAGCGGCTTGAGGATGACGTGCCCGGTGTGGAACCCGGCGAGGAGGGCGAGCAGGTCGCCGGCGCAGACGATGAGGAAGGCGGCGCGCAGGGCGCCGGCGCGGCTCACGCGGCGCTCTCGGTGGCGGGGCGCGCGGCGGGCGCCGGGGTCTCGGCGGGGCGCGGGGGCTGCCAGCCGGGGCCGCGGAAGAGGCGCCCGGCGCGCTCCCGCCACGTACGGGCCGCTTTGAGGTCGCGGGCGATGGCGGCGTACTCGTGGGTGGCGACGCGCAGCGGGTTGTACGTGCTGATGTTCTTGGTGAGGCCGAAGACGGGCCGCTCGACCTCGGGCACCCAGGAGCCGAAGAGGCGGTCCCAGACGATGAGGATGCCGCCGAAGTTGCGGTCGAGGTAGCCGCCCTGCGAGGCGTGGTGGACGCGGTGGTGGGAGGGCGTGTTGAAGACGTACTCGAAGGGGCGCCACATCTTGTCGATGCGTTCGGTGTGGATCCAGAACTGGTAGACGAGGTTGGCCGACGAGCAGAACGCGAGCGCCGCCGGGTGCACCCCGCAGGCGATGAGCGGCAGGTAGAACGGCCACACGGTGAGGCTGGTCCAGGGCTGGCGCAGGGCGGTGGAGAGGTTGAACTTGCGGCTGGAGTGGTGCACGACGTGGCAGGCCCACAGGATGCGGATGACGTGGTGGCCGCGGTGCGACCAGTAGTAGAAGAAGTCCTGCGCGAGCAGCATCAGCGGGACCGTCCACCACAGCACGGGCACGCGCAGCGGGGTGAGGGCGTAGACCGCGCTGTAGACGGCGACGATCGGGATCTTCCACAGGAAGTCGAAGACGAGGCTCCCCAGCCCCATGGTGATGCTGGTCGCCGCGTCCTTGGTCTCGTACCCGGCGGCGTCCTCGTCGGGATGCAGGCGTACGGAGACGATCTCGACGATGGTGAGCAGCACGAAGGCGGGTATCGACCACAGCACGACATCGGGCAGGTTCGGCGACGACATGCGTGCACCGTAAGCGCGGGGAGCGGGCCTCGGCTAGAGGTGGTTACCGACAAGTATTACCTGCGGTAAAGGGTCAGACTCCGGCGGCTCCCAACAAAGATCCGGCCGCGTAGGTCACCGCCATGGCGAGCGCTCCCCCGCCGACGTTCCGCCAGATCGCCGGGCGTACGGCGGCACTTCCCGTACGGGCACTGCTCCAGCCGGTGAAGGCGAGCGCGACGAGGACCGAGCCGACGGTCACCGGCAGCCGCCACGCGGTGGGCGGCAGCACGATGGCGAGCAGCGGGAGCAGCGCGCCCGCCGTGAACGCGAGGAAGCTGGCCCAGGCCGCGTGCCAGGGGTTGGTGAGGTCGTCGGGGTCGATGCCCAGCTCCACGCGCGCGTGGGCGCGCAGCGCGTCGCGCTCGGTGAGCTGTTCGGCGGCCTCGCGCGCGACGTCGTGGCTGAGGCCGCGCTCCTCCAGGAGACCGGTCAGCTCCCGCAGTTCGGCCTCGGGGTCCTCCTTCAGCTCGCGGCGCTCCATGGCGAGCGCGGCCTTCTCGGAGTCGCGCTGCGTGGACACGGACACGTACTCGCCCGCCGCCATCGACATCGACCCGGCGAGCAGCCCGGCGAGCCCGGCGGTGAGCAGGGTCGAGCGGTCGTCGGTGGCGCCGGCGACGCCGACGACGAGCCCGGCGGTGGAGACGACGCCGTCGTTGGCGCCGAGCACGGCGGCCCGCAGCCAGTTGAGCCGCGCGCCGAGCGCCCCGCCGTGCGCCTCGGCGTGATCGGTGGTTGCCTCTGGTTCAGTCACGGGGGGAGCATGACACCCCGGGGGGTCAGCAGGCGCGGACCGGCACGACCGTACGTACGTCGTCCGCCGCGATCCGGCGCACATCGCCGCCCTGCCGCAGCCGCACCCCGCGCCGGTCGCCGCGCACCAGCACCCCGCACACCGTCCGTCCTTCGCCGGTGCTCACGCGCACGTACGGGACCGGGGTCTTCGCCTTCGGGGTGTCGGCGGGCGCGATCCAGGTCACCGCGACGGCGGCCACGACGAGGCTCAGGCCCGCGACGGAGAGGCGGCGGGCCGCGGTCAGGGCGTCCTGGGTGCGCTCCACCTCGTCGAGCACGGCCGCGAAGAGGCGTTCGCCGGTCAGCCAGACCCGGGCGCCGGGTGTGCCGTGCGCGGCGCCGACCGCGCGCAGCGCCCCCGCGAGCAGCAGCGCGAACGCGGCGACGAGGAGGGCGGCGGTGGCCCAGCGCCAGCCCGCGGGGAGCCCGGCGACGGAGTCCCGGCCCTTGATGACGAAGACGGCGCCGACGAGGCCCGTGAGCCCGGCGAGGCCGTTGCGCCAGCCCTCCGCCTGCGCGCGCACAGCGGCCAGTTGACCGAGCTGGAGCTGCTGGCCGAGCTGCGCGAACCGCTTCTTGGTGAGGTCGGTCATGCGCCGGTCCCCGCGGGCGGCACGGCCACGTCCCAGAAGGCGCCGCACCCGGTGTCGGGCGACTCGGCGGGCCGGTCCGGGTGCGGGTAGCCGCACTGGCAGAACACGGTGATCACGCCGGTCAGCGGAGCGGGCGCGCGCCGGCGGCGCGCCTTGGGCGGGCCCAGTACGCCGTGCGCGACGCGGAACACGTTCACGGCCCGGCACATCGGGCACTCCCCGGTGACGGTGTACCAGCGGCCGTCCTCGGAGCGCCGCACGTCGAAGGCGCCCGCGGAGGTCAGCTCCCGCTCCTGGAACGGGGTGAGGTCATGGGGCACGGCGCTGCTCCTCGTCGTACGTACGGGCTTCGGGGGTCGGCGCGGGCTCGGCGGGGCACCTGGCGGGCAGCGTCAGTCCGAACAGCGGTGCGCGGCGGGCGAGCAGGTCGTACACCCAGGCGGTGCTCTCGCCCACCTCGCGGGCGGCGACCGCCACATGCCGTTCGTCGACGTCGCCCTCCAGGGCGGGCAGCCGGCCGGTGAGGTGGCGGCTGAGGACGATGAGGTCCTGCCAGCCCGGCACGTCGTCCGGCGCCGCAGGCCGCTCCACGCGCAGGTGCACGCCGAGCGGGCGGTACAGGGCGACGCGGTCCCAGGTGTCGCCCAGCGTCCAGCCGAAGCGGGCGGCCACGCGCAGCAGTTCCAGCGGGCCGACGGGGTGGTCGCCGAGCAGCGAGTCGTCGAACATGGCGGTGTCGTGCGGGGTGGGTCGCAGCTCGCGCCAGCCGCCTTCGCCCCCGTGATCGCGCCAGGGGCCGCCGAGCGGGGCGTACCGGTTCAGGGCGCGCAGACTCTCGCCCAGGGTGTGGTGCGCGGTGCGGGCGTGGGCGATGAGAGCGGGGATATCGGGGTTCTCCCGCCAGACGTACCCTTCGTCGCCCTCCCAGCTCTGTCTGCGCAGCAGGCACGCCGCGGGGTCGGCCACCGAGGGCCTGACGTCGTCGAGTTGGGGGACGCGGCCCGGGTCCAGGTGCGCGGTGAAGCCGAGGAGCGGCGCGAGTGCGCGCAGGCGTCGCGCGACTTCGCCGAGGGGGCGGTCGGTCATGGCCGCCGCGATCAGCGCGTAGGGCCAGTCGAAGCGCTTCGCCTCCAGTGCGGGCGCCATGGAGTAGCTCGTGCCGAACGGGTCCTGTCTGGTGCGGCCGAGGCGGTCGTTCACCAGGTCCATGTCGCTCTGCGGCAGCGCGCGCCAGGCGGACACCAGTCCGGCGGCCTCGTGCGGGATGAGACCGAGCGGCGCGAGGTCGGCCAGGGCCGCCGCGACCAGCCGGTCCTCGACCCCGATCTCCCGCACCTTCACCGCCAGTTCCCGCAGGGGCAGGGGGGTCAGGGACTCCGTCGGCTTCGGCTTGGCCCGGGAGGACCACCGGTCGAGGGAGCCGAGCAGGTCGAGTTCGAGGCGGCTGAACTCCCTGGCCGCGACCGGTTCGGGGTCGGCGAACGTCAGGCCGCGTGCCTCCAGGGCCCAGCCGTGGCGCTCCAGCAGCTCGCCCACGGTCATGGAGGCGTTGGCGGCGGCGACGACCACCCCGGCCAGGGAGACCTCACGGTTCGACGAAAAGTACGGCAACCCCAGTGTCTCCAGCACGCGTTGCGCCTCGGCGGACCGGAACCCCGGCCTCCGCCGCTCCTCGTGAACGACCGCCCCGCCCTCGGCCCCCAGTTCCTCCACCATCGGCTCGTCGGACAGGCCCAGCCACGCGTGCCTGGCCAGCACCTCGCGGTAGGCGGTCTCCGCCGGCCGCTTGCCGAAGGGCCGTGACCGCATCGGGTCCCCCGCGGCGCCGAAGCGCGGGTGCCACGCGAGCACGTCCAGGTCGGCCGTCTCGACGGCCTCGCTCTCGGGGGCGGGCTCCGCCTCCTCCGGTACGTCGAGCAGGAACCCCACTGCGGCCAGGCGCCGGGCCCGTGCCAGCGCCTCGCGTACCGGGAGCCCCGGCACGGCGGAGAACGTCCGCAGGACCTGGAGCGGAGGCAGCCGGCGCTCTCCCCGCCTGGCCCCCTGTCCCCGGGCGATCCAGTCGGCGAAGAGGCCGAATCGTGGCTCGTCGCTCCCCACGAGTCCCTGGTCCACCCGGTCGAGGGCCGTGGCGTACACGCGGTCCAGGTCCCGGGCGGCGGGCACCGCGAAGCCCAGGATCGCGTACCGGCGCAGCCGGGAGAGCAGCTTCCCGAGGGACAACGGCTGCCCTGCGGGGGGCAGTTCGGACTGGACCAGCCCCTCTTCTCTGAATGTCCCGCGCAGCCCCGTGCCCCGCAGGACGTCGGGACGCGGATAGCCCGCCACGGTACGCGGCACGGGGAGACGGCCCCAGTCCTTGGTCGGCATCAGTCCCGCGTCCCTGAGCACAGCGGCCCGCCAGGCGACCACCGGTGAATCTTCCAGGCCGGCGAACCGTTCCCGGATCATCGCCCCGTCGACCGCCACGTAACCGACCTGGCGGAACGGCACCGACGCCGACCTGGTCACCGTACGGACGCTGCGCACGCGGGCGTCGGCGTCCCACAGGCGCCGAGCGATCCGCTCGGCGCCCGTGAGCCGCACCTCGCCGAACTCCCACAGCCACTCCAGGGACAGCCAGTCCGGTGCGACGAAGTCCGCGCAGGCCCGCTCGATCAGCCTGCTCGCGTACTCCTCGTCGTAGGAGAGGATCTGGTCCCTGTTGGTGCTGAGGTCCGGGGCGTGGTTCTCCCGCAGGTCGATCACGCAGCCGTGGGGCAGCGCGAACGCGCCGCCCTGCCCGGTGGCGGGCCACGGCGGCGGGTCCGCCCAGTCCGGGGCCTCCGGTCGTCGCGGGGCGACCACGATCCCGTCCGCGAGCAGTTCTCCCCCGCCTGGCACCCACCACACGTCCCGCCCGGCCCGCGCCGGTGTCTCGCCGTCGCCGTGGTAGTACAGCCGGTCGGGTTCCCAGGCGCGCACGGTCTCGCCGTCGCGTTCGACGCGCAGCGCGAAGTCCGAGCGCCACACCATGCGCGTCAACTCCCCGGCCACGTCCACCGGTTCGCCCTGGAGGTAGAGGCGGACGCGGGTGCCGCCGTCCGGGACGGCTTCCGCGCGGTCCCGGATGCGGAACAGGCTGCCGGACGAGGCGACGTTCACCCGAAGGCCGCGTCCCGACTCCGCGCGGCCGAACTCGTCCGTGGGCCGCGTCTCGACGCGCAGTTCGTCGGCGAGCATGAAATAGCTGAACACGCCGATGCCGAACCGGCTGTTGGGGTAGATGCCGAGGTCCGGGTCCGCCCGGCGCCAGCGGGCCTGCTCCTGGCGGTAGGCGCGGGACTGCTCGAAGCGGCGGCCCGCGCGGGCGAACGTGCCGTGCAGGGTGGCGCGGCCCATCCCGACGCCGTTGTCCTCGACTTCCACATAGCGCCGCCCGTCCGGGTCGGTGCCTTCCCGGAAGACGATCGTGCCCCGCCAGGTGTACGGGATGTCGCGCGCGGCCTTTCCGTAGCGCAGCCGGGCCTGGCGGTAGCGGCAGGCGTCGAGCGCGTTCTGGAACAGCTCGCGCAGGGCGACGGTGCGGTCTCCGTACAGTTGCGTGCCCATCAGCAGTTCGCGCATCTCGTCCTCGGCGAGCGCGAAGCGCATCAGGGGGGTCGCGTAGGCGTCGCTCTTGCTGACGGGGTCGTACTCGGGGCGCAGCCGGTCGCCGGTGACGCGGTCGGGCAGACGCGCGGGCAGGTCGGTCAGGCGCAGCGCGGCGGCCTGGGCGCGGATGCGCTGGACGGCCTCGTCGGCCCAGCCGGCCAGCGTCTCCATCGCGGCGTGCACGGCGGGGTGCGGGCAGCGCAGGTCCAGGTCGAGGGCGCGCGTGTACGGGTCCCTGGTCCAGCGCAGGGCGCGGACCGCGCCGACGGCCTGGGCGGGCAGCAGGCCGTCCGTGACGCCGACGCTGTCGACGAGGACGCCGGGCAGTTCGGTGAGGTCGGCGCCGAGCAGGCCGGAGAGCGAGGCGAGCCAGGACAGGGCGCGCGGGCGCCAGCGCTCGGTGCCGCTGTGCGGGCCGTGGACGACGAGCGTGTCGAGGCGCCACGGCGCTTCTTGCGTGTCGTCGCCGTGGCGCGGGGGCTGGACGCCCAAGTGGCGGCAGACGTGCACCAGTTCGTCGGTCAGCTCACGGACGCCGGCCGCGGGGGCGTCGGGCCCGAGCAGCGCCTCGGCGAGCGGTGCGAGGAGTTGCGGGGCGTACGTGGTCCACAGCTCCTCCCGGCCGCTGACGTGCCGGTGCAGGAGCCAGGCGGCGACGGCCTCGGCGTCCTCGTGCCGCCCCCGGTCCATGAGTTCCCGGCCTTTGCGCCAGGCCAGGGCGTGCGCGGCGAAGGTGTGCTCCAGGTCGGCGCGGTCGGGCCGCAGCCCCTTCTCGCCGCGCGCCGGGTGCAGCAGGAAGGGCTCGGCGGCTGCGGTCTCCTTGACGCCCATGGCGCGTACGGCGTCCCGGACGAAGGGCGCGGCGGCGAGTACCGCCAGCTCCCCCGCGTCGAGCAGCGGCCCGCCTTCGGTGCGGGAGGGGGCGAGGAGCGGGCGCAGGCCCTGGTGCAGGACGCGTACGGGATGGTCGTCGTCGTACCACGGGTCGGGCACGCCCGCTCTCCCGCCCGCGCTCCAGCGCGCGCACTCGGTGACGAGCCGGTCGAGCGCCTGCCGGATCTGCTCCTTGCGGGGCTCCGGTCCCTGGACGGCGGCCCACAGTTGGGGGTCGCGCACGGCGGCCCGCCAGCTCTCCTGGAGCACGCGCCCCGCGCACAGTTCGACGCGGGCGACGGCGTCGGGGCCGCTCGGCGCGTAGTGGGCGGTCGGGGTCTGGTGGTGGGCGGCGGCGCGGGCGAGCGCGGTGGTGCGGGCGGTCGTGTACGTGATGACGTCGGCGACGGTGCGCGGCGGGGTGTCGGCGTGCAGGGCCTCGGCGAGCGCGCGCGTGAAGTGGCTGCCTTCCTCGTCGTCGCTGCCGCACAACTGGCCGGGCCCGCAGCCGAACAGCACCGCGACCCGCTCGCGCCAGGACGGGAAGTTGGTGGCGGGGCCGCCGCTCGCCGCGCTCTGCGGGCGGGCCGGGTCGCGGCAGGCGTCCACGGTCAGCAGGACGGTGCCCGCCCGGCAGCCCTTGAGCAGCGCCGTGAGGTCGAGCCCGATGAGGGTGTCGCGGTCGACGGCGGGCGGGTCCTCGACCCAGCTCAACTGGGCGTCGCAGGGCACGAGATGGTCCGCGCCGCCGAGGGAGAGCCCGTGACCCGTGAAGTGGATGAGGACGGTCGCGTCCTCGGGCGCGGTGCAGCAGACGCGGCTGATGGCGCTGCGGATACGGGAACGGCTCGCCGGTCCTTCGGGGTCGAGGCCGAGGAGTTCGACGCTGAATCCGGAGGTGCGCAGCGCGTCACTGAGGGTCTCGGCGTCCTTGCGCACGGCGGGCGTCAAGTCGGGGAACTCCTCGGCGAGTTCGTAGCGCGGCACGGCGACGATCAGCGCCCGTCGGTTCTCCCCCACAGCCCCGGCCTCCCCTGCGGCCTCCGCCTCCACGTGCGGTCAGGATGCCACAGGGGGCCGGGTGCCACAGGGGCCCATCAGCGGCCCGGTTCCGGCCTCACCAGACCCGTACCGACGCCCCTGTGGCGAACGCCGGGCTCGTCGCGTCGGGCGGGGGCTGTTTCAGGGGTTCGTCGATCTCCTTGACGGTGGGGCCCACGCGGGCCGCTATGGGGGCGAGCCGGTCGAGGTCGAAGCCGTAGATGCGGGCGGCGTTGCCGCCGGCCATGGCGGCGATCTCCGCGCGCGGCAGGCCCGCGTAGGCGACGCGCAGGGCCTCGCGGGTGTAGGGGTGGGTGCCTTCGTCATGCGGGTAGTCGCTGCCCCACATGATCTTGTCGAGGCCGATCCGGTCGCGCAGCGGCACCTCGTGGGGGCGCATGAAGCTGGCGCCTACGTAGCAGTTCTCCCGCCAGACCGTCGAGGGGCGTTCGCCCATGGAGTCGGCGAGGCCCGCGCCGAAGCGGGCCTCGGCGGTGGTCGCGCCGGCGGCGGTCGCGGTGGTCGCGCTCGCGCTCGCGGCGGCGACGAGGCGGCCGTGGTAGTAGTCCAGCATGTCGAGGACGCCGGGGATCCAGCCGGAGCCCTGCTCGGTCAGGACCAGGCGCAGCCCGGGATGCCTGCGGAACGCGCCGCCGAACACCAGATGCCACAGCGCCCGGTGCGAGAACCACGTCGTCTCCACCATGAAGACGGCGCGGGCGGCCGGTTCGTCGCCGAGCGGCGGGGACGCGGAGCCCGCGTGATGGTTGACGGGCACCCCGAGTTCGGCGCAGGCCCGCCAGATCGGGTCGTACGCCGTGGAGTGCAGTTCGGGCAGGCCGGAGCCGGGCGGCGTGCCGGGCAGCAGCACACCCCCGGTCAGGCCCGCCCGCGCGCAGCGGTGGATCTCCCGTACCGCCTCCTCGACGTCGTTCAGGAGGATCTGGAAGACGCCCGCCCTGCGCCCGGGGGCGGCGGCGCAGAAGTCCGCGAGCCAGCGGTTGTGAGCGCGCAGCCCGGCCCAGCGCCGGTCGAACTCGGCGCGGGTGGGCGCGGGCGCCATGAGCGCGGCCGACGGGAAGAACGGCGGGATGGTGTTGGGGAAGACCACCTCGGCGACGATGCCGTCCGCCTCCAGGTCCGCGAGGCGCCGCTCGGAGTTCCAGTTGCGGTCGGCGGTGTCGGCGAGCAGGTCCTCGTAGGGGTTGACGTAGTGGGCGGCCCAGGCGTCGAAGGCGTCGTGGTGGCGGGACTCCAGATAGGGCCTGTAGTCGAGCAGGTCGGCGCCGGCGTGGCAGTCCGCGGAGATGACGGTGTAGCGGTCCTCGGCGGGGTCCCCGGGGGTTCCCGCGCCCCCAGGGCTCCCGGTGTTCGCGCTGTGACCGGTGTTCCCGGTGGTCATGGCGTCACCCCGATCGACGGGAAGTCGTGGTCCGTCAGCCAGTGTCGCCCGACCTCGCGGGAGCGGGCCCAGGACGCCTCGACGGCCCGCTGGTCCGCGTCCTGGCCGAGGTCGGCGGGCGTGGGCCCGATGCGGGCGGCGAGCGGGGCGAGGGCATCGGTGTCGAAGCCGAAGTTCTCGGCGGCGGCGAGCCCGAGCATGCGGCGGGTCTCGGCGACGGGGATGTCGTGGAAGGTCCTGGCGAGCCACGCGCGCGTGTCGGGCCAGGTCCCCTCGGGGTGCGGGAAGTCGCTCCCCCACAGGATGTTGTCGACGCCGATCTCGTAGCGCTGGGCGAGTTCGCGGCGCTTGGTGTTGGTGGCGCACACGAACACCTGCCGGTCCAGGTACTCGTGGGGCGCGCGCGTGAGTTCCGCGAACGGGGAGAGCTTCTTGCCGCCGTGCGCGCCGAGGTAGAGGCGGTCCATGAACCACAGCAGGTTCGGCAGCCACCAGCAGCCCGACTCCGCGACGCCGAACCGGAGGCCGGGGTGGCGCTCGAACACGCCGGACCAGAGCAGGAACCACAGCGGGCGGGCGGGCCACCAGGTGACCTCGCTGACGTAGATGCCGAGGTGGTCGCCGTACTCGTGGCGGGGGGCCGCGCCGGAGTGGGTGAGGACGGGCATCGCGCACTCGGCGGCCGCCGCCCACACCGGGTCGTAACGCCGGTCGTGGTAGGGCGCGTTGTCCACCCACATGGACGGGATCATCAGCGCGCCGAGCCCCGACTCCTTCGCCCGGCGCACCTCCGCGACGACCGCGTCCGGCTCGGCGGTGATCGGCAGCAGGGCGACCCCGCGGTGCCGTTCGGGGTGCGCGGAGACGAACTCGGCGAGCCAGCGGTTGTGCGCCCGCGCCCCCGCCATGCCGAGGTCCGGGTCCTGGTCGCCGGAGAGGCCGAGTCCGACGCCGAAGGGCGCCGCCGTACGGCTGTCGACGGCGTCCGCGTCGGGGAAGACGACCTCGGCGGCCACCCCGTCCCCGTCGAGTTCCTTCAGGCGCTGCGCGCTGTCCCAGCCGCCGCGCAGGCCCTCCTCGTGGTCCTGGAACCACTTGTCGGCGAAGGCGTCGTTGCGGATGCCGAGCCGGGTGGCCTCCGCGCGGCGGGCGTCGCGCTGCCCGAGGAAGTCGTCGAACTCCCGGTGGAAGCGGCGCTCCAGGTAGGGCCGGTACTCCTCGGTGGGCAGGCCGGCGTGGCAGTCGGATGAGATGATCAGGTACGGGTCGTCGTCGTGCTGCTGAGCGGTCATGGGATGCCGTCCCTCGGTCGGTCGCACGCGTCAGTCGAGGATGAAGTTCTCCAGATACGCCGGGTTCGCCCGCTCCAGCATCGACCGGGAGCGGGCCCTGATCTGGCGGTCGCTGTGCTCGCTCTCGGGCAGCAGCCAGAAGCGGTCCGCCGCGATGCCCTCCGCGACGAGGTCGGCGACGTCCTCGACGGGCGTGAACGCGACCTCCTTGCCCGCCGCCCGCATCGCCGCCTCCCACTGGCCGAGGCTGCGGTACGGGGTCCTGCGCGGGCGCTCCTTGGCGAACCGGTCGGGGCGGTTGCGGTGGGACTCCCACAGCCCGGTGCGCAGCATGTGCGGCCCGGGGAACAGCACGGAGGCGCCCACGCGCGCGCGGTCGGCCTTGAGGTGGGCGTACAGCGACTCGGTGAGGGTGACGACGGCGGCCTTGGTCACCGCGTACACGGACGCCGTGGGCAGCGGGGCGATACCGCCGTCGCCGGAGGAGGTGTTGACGACGTGGCCCGGCTCGCCGCCCGCCAGCATGCGCGGCACGAACGCCTGGACGCCGTGGAAGACGCCCCACACGTTCACGGCGAACGCCCACTTCCAGTCGTTGGGCTCGTGCTCCCACATGCGGCCCTCGGCGCCGGAGCCGACGCCCGCGTTGTTGCACAGCACATGGCAGGCGCCGAACGTGTCGTACGTGTCCTCGGCGAGCGCCATGACCTGGGCGCGCTCCCCGACGTCGACCACGCGCGCGTGCACCGTCGCGCCCTCGGCCCGCAGCTCCCGCGCCGCCGCCTCCAGGGCGTCCTTCTCGACGTCCGCGAGGACCACCTTCAGTCCGTCCGCCGCGAACCGCCGCGCGAGGGCGAGCCCGATGCCGCTCGCCGCGCCGGTGACGACGGCGACCTGTCCCTGCCGCAGCTCCATCTCAGGCACTCCCCTCGGGCGGCCCGTCGTGGACCTGCGCGGGGTCGTCGTAGCGCTGGTGGAGGTACGGGAGGAGGGCCTCGGCGCTGACCCGTTCGACGACGCGGCCGCTCTGGTCGCTGGTCTTCTCGCCGAGGGTGATCTCCACGAGCCGGCGCACCGGAAGGTCCGCGACCGGGTCGTACATGGACTCGCGCAGCACGACGTCGCCGGTGACGGCCTCCAGCTTCCGGACCTTCTCGTGGCGTACGCAGTGCACGAGGACGGGCTCGGACTCGAACCCGGAACCGTCCACGGCGGGCAGGAACTTGAAGTAGAAGTCCGTCTTCACCGCCGGCTCCGGCAGCGGCAGCGGGCCGCTGACCGCGCCGCGCACCTCGACGAAGGCGATGCCGTGCCGGGCGAGCGAGGCCCGTACGACGAGGCCGTCGCGCTCGACGGTGACCTCGCCGAGCTTCTTCGGCTCGCCGAACACCTCGCGCCCGCCGATCAGGGCCCGCTCATGGGTCATCGGCATGACGAGCGGGTACCAGCCCTCGACGCCGCCGTGCTCGGCGGCGACCGCGAACGAGCCCGCGCCCAGCGGATAGCCGGGCAGGTCGACCTTGCTGACGGTGACCCGCACCAGCGGCCGGGCCGTCGGCTTGAGCGGCGGCGGGAGCACCGCCGCGACCGCGTCCGGGTCGGACTCCCACACGGCGACCACGCCGGTGGACCAGATGTCGGGAAGCCTGCTGCTCGCTGTGCGCGCGGCGGCGGTCTCCGCCTCGGTGCGCGCTCCGTACCGTACGCGTGCCATTCGTACCGCCCTTCGGCGTGCTCGTCGTGGACGTGCCGGGGTCGTTCGGTAGGCGCCTGTAACACAGTTACACCGGCGGCGATGAAGGGTAAAGACACGCGCACGGACGGAAGTCGGACGCCGGGAGGCCGGATGGCGCGCAGGCCGCTCACGCGCGAGGAGGTCCTGTCGACCGCCGCCGAGCTGGTCAAGCGGGACGGGCCGCAGGCCCTGACGATGCGCAAGCTCGCCGCCGAGCTGGGCACGGCCGTCACCTCGATCTACTGGCACGTCGGCAACCGCGAGTCACTGCTCGACGCGCTGGCGCTGCGCACGGTCGCCGACCTCGGGGCGCTCCGGGCGCGCGGCGAGGGGCCCGAGCAGCGCGTGCTGTCGCTCGCGCGGGCGCTGCGCCGGCAGCTCAGGGCGCGGCCCCATCTGGTGGCGATGGTCCACGAGCGGGGGCTGACCGACCACATGTTCCATCCGGTCCAGGAGGCGCTGGTACGGGAGGTACGCGCGGCGGGGCTGAGCGGGGCGCGGGCGGCGGACGCGGTCCGCGCGGTCGTCTTCCTCGTCGTCGGCCATGTCCTCGTCGAGCGGAACCGGGAGCGGGCGCCGGTGCAGCGGCCGGGCGGCGAGGAGCTGTGGGCGGGGGCGCACGCGGGCGGCGCGGGGGACGCGGCGGGCGACCCGGAGCTGTCCCGCGCGCTGGCGGCGCCCGCCGATCCGGAGCGGATCTTCCTGACCTCGGCCGAGGCGCTGGTGAAGTCCTTGCTGCGCGACGCGAGTTGACCGGGCGGCCCGCGCGGGGGGCGGGCGGCGCACGCGCTGTCGGTGACGGCCCGTATCCTCAGGGACCATGCTCGAAGACCGTACGACCGCAAGCCGATGGCCGGCCGCGTATCCCGAGGGGTACGCGGTCGTCGACGTGGAGACCACCGGCCTGTCCAGGGACGACCGGATCATCTCGGCTGCCGTCTACCGTCTCGACGCGCGCGGTGAGGTCGAGGACCACTGGTACACGATGGTGAACCCCGAGCGCGATCCGGGACCGGTGTGGATCCACGGCCTGACGACGGACATGCTGCGCGAGGCGCCGCTGTTCACGGACATCGCGGAGGAGTTCGCGGAGCGCCTCGCGGACCGCGTCCTCGTCGCGCACAACGCGGTGTTCGACTGGTCGATGATCGCCCGCGAGTACGCGCGCGCGAAGCGGACCGCGCCGGTGCGCCAGCGGCTGTGCACGATCGCGCTCTCCAAGGAGCTGCGGCTGCCGCTGCCCAACCACAAGCTGGAGTCGCTGGCCGCGCACTTCGGTGTCGCACAGGAGCGGGCGCACCACGCGCTGGACGACGCGCGCGTGCTCGCGGAGGCGTTCCGGCCGAGTCTGCGGGCGGCCGCCGCCGAGGAGGTGCGGCTGCCGCTGCTGGAGTGCCGGCCGCTGACCGAGTGGGCGGAGTCCGCGCCGGTGCCCCGCCAGGCGCAGTCCGCGTACCGGGGCGGCGGCGGTTCGTGGCGGCCCTCGCGCAAGCGTCCGGCGTGCCCGTACCCGAACCCCGGGCGTTACGAAGCGGGCAAACCGCTCAAGCAGGGCATGCGGGTGGCGTTCTCCGGGGACACCTCCGTCGACCGGGAGCTGCTGGAGGACCGCGCGGTGGAGGCGGGGCTGCATGTGGCGACGAGCCTGTCGCGGCTCACGAGCCTCCTCGTGACCAACGACCCGGACTCGTACACGTCCAAGGCCGTCAAGGCGAAGCAGTTCGGCACGCCCGTCGTCGACGAGGCCGCGTTCGGACAGTTGTTGCAGGACGTCGCCCCCGCGGACGGCCGCTGAGCGACAGACGGGTGATTGCGGGGCGACGCGCCCCGCAGGCGCTCGCCCCGCACCCGTCCCGGCGCCCACCCTGTGGCGCATGGCACGTTGTGAGGTCTGCGGAAACGACTACGGGATGTCCTTCGAGGTGCACGCGCAGGGCGCGGTGCATGTCTTCGACTGTTTCTCCTGCGCCATCCACCGCATGGCGCCCATCTGCGAGCACTGCCGGTGCCGCATCATCGGCCAGGGCGTCGAGGTCGAGGGCCACTGGTTCTGCGGGGCGCACTGCTCCCGCGCGGAGGGGAAGGCGGGCATCGTCGACAAGGTCTGACCCGCGGGCCCCGGGGTCCGTCCGCCGGAGCGGGCCCCGGGCGCCCGGGATGTCCGGGTGCGCGCCCCCGGCCGAGGGCGGCCGGGGAGCCGGAGGTACCGTCATGGGGTGTACCGCTTCCTGTTGACCCGGCAGTGGGTGATCCTCACGCTGGTCGCCCTCGTCCTCATCCCCACGATGATCCGGCTGGGCATCTGGCAGATGCACCGCTACGAGGAGCGCAGCGCCCGCAACCAGCTCGTCACCGACGCCCTCGGCGCGAAGCCGGTGCCCGTCGAGTCGCTGGCCTCCCCCGGGCACACCGTCACCAGCCGCGAGCGGTACCGGGCCGTCACCGCCGAGGGCCGCTACGACACCGCTCACGAGGTCGTCGTACGGCGCCGGGTCAACGGCGACGACGAGGTCGGCTACCACGTCCTCACCCCCTTCGTCCTGCGCGACGGCAAGGTGCTGCTGGTCAACCGCGGCTGGATCCCGGCGAACGGGCCGAGCCAGTCCGCGTTCCCGAAGATCCCGGCGCCGCCGCGCGGCGAGACCACCGTCACCGGCCGGCTCATGCCCGACGAGACGACCGCCGCCAGCGGCATCAAGGACCTCAAGGGCCTGCCCGACCGGCAGATCATGCTGATCAACAGCAAGGAGCAGGCCGACCGCCTCGGCGCGACCGTGCTCGGCGGCTACGTCGCCCAGACCGCCCCCGAGCCCAAGGGCGGCACCCCGGAGCTGATCGGCAAGCCGGGCAAGGAGGACGCGGCGCTGAACTACGCGTACGCCTACCAGTGGTGGCTGTTCGCGCTCGCCGTGCCCATCGGCTGGGTCGTCCTGCTCCGCCGCGAACTGCGCGACCGCCGCCGCGCCGACGAGCCCGAGGGCGAGGGCCCCGGGTCCGACGGGCCGGAGTCCGACGGGCCGGAGTCCGGCAAGGCCGCCGAGACCCCCACGCCGGTCGCCTGACACCCGCCCCCTCCCCGGCCCCCCTCCCCCGGCCTGCTGCGCTGGGTGGCTGCGCGGGTGTCGCGCGTTCCGGTTGTCTGTGGTCGGGACGGCTGTTCCCGGCGGCGCGGACGGGGCACCCGCAGAGCGTGCGCTCACGTATCGAGGACTACGCCGTCATCGGCGACGAACAGACCGCCGCCCTGGTCGCCAGGGACGGGTCGATCGACTGGCTGTGCCTGCCGAGGTTCGACTCCCCCGCCTGCTTCGCCGAACTGCTCGGCGACGAGGAGAACGGCCACTGGCGACTCGCGCCCGCCGGCGCCGGCGTCTGCACCCGGCGCGCCTACCGGCCCGGCACCCTCGTGCTCGACACCGAATGGGACACCGAAGAGGGCAGCGTCCGCGTCACCGACTTCATGCCGCAGCGCGACAAGGCCCCCGACGTCATCCGCATCGTCCACGGGCTGCGCGGCCGGGTCACCGTGCGCGGCACCCTGCGGCTGCGCTTCGACTACGGGTCCGTGGTGCCCTGGGTGCGCCGCAGTGACGGGCACCGGGTCGCCGTCGCGGGACCCGACTCGGTGTGGCTGCGCAGCGAGCCGCCCGTGCACACGTGGGGCGAGTCGTTCGGCACGCACTCCGAGTTCACCGTCGAGGAGGGCGAGTCCGTCGCCTTCGTGCTCACCTGGCACCCCTCGCACGAGAAGCGCCCGCCGCAGGTCGACCCGTACGAGGCGCTGGACAACAGCCTCCAGGACTGGCAGAAGTGGTCCGAGCGGTGCCGCTACCGGGGCCCGCACCGGGACGCCGTGCTGCGCTCCCTGCTCACCCTGAAGGCGCTCACCTTCGCCCCGACCGGCGGCATCGTCGCCGCCGCCACCACCTCGCTGCCCGAGGAGATCGGCGGCGTACGCAACTGGGACTACCGCTACTGCTGGCTGCGCGACTCCACCCTCACCCTCGGCGCCCTCGTGTCGGCCGGCTACCTGGAGGAGGCGCAGGAGTGGCGTGACTGGCTGCTGCGCGCCGCTGCGGGCGATCCCGCCGACCTCCAGATCATGTACGGGCTCGCGGGTGAGCGCCGGCTGCCCGAGCACGAGCTGCCCTGGCTCTCCGGCCACCACGACTCACGCCCGGTCCGCACCGGCAACGGCGCCGTGAACCAGCTCCAGCTCGACGTGTACGGGGAGGTCGTCGACTCCCTCGCGCTCGCCCGCAGCGCCGGACTGAGCGCCCAGCCGCACGCCTGGCGGCTGCAACTGGCCATGCTGGACTTCCTCCAGGACGCCTGGCGCAAGCCCGACGAGGGCCTGTGGGAGGTGCGCGGGCCGCGCCGGCACTTCGTCCACTCCAAGGTGATGGTGTGGGTCGCCGCCGACCGGACCGTCCGCGCGCTGGAGGAGGACCCGAAGCTCCCCGGCGACCTCGACCGGCTGCGCGCGCTGCGGGACGCCGTCCACAAGGACGTGTGCGAGCACGGCTTCGACAAGGAACGCGGCACGTTCACGCAGTACTACGGCTCCCGCGAACTGGACGCCTCCCTGCTGCTCATCCCCCGGGCCGGGTTCCTGCCGCCAGACGACCCGCGCGTCGTCGGCACGGTCGACGCGATCCGCGAGGACCTCACGCACCACGGCTTCCTGCGCCGCTACAGCACCGAGGGCGCCGTCGTGGACGGACTGCCGGGCGAGGAAGGCGCGTTCCTCGTCTGCTCGTTCTGGCTCGCCGACGCGCTGCACATGACGGGCCGTACGAAGGAGGCGCGGGAGCTGTTCGAACGGCTGGTCGCGCTCCGCAATGACGTGGGGCTGCTCGCCGAGGAGTACGACCCCGTGCACGACCGGCAGCTCGGGAACTTCCCGCAGGCGTTCAGCCACATCGGGCTCGTCGGCACCGCGCTGACCCTGTTCGGCACGGACGGGGACGCGGAGGCAGGATAGGACCCATGGATCTTGGACTGAAGGACCGTGTGTACGTGGTCACGGGCGCGACCCGGGGCCTGGGCAACGCCGCCGCGCGTGAGCTGGTCGCCGACGGCGCGAAGGTGGTGGTCACCGGCCGCGACGAGCAGAAGGCCGCCGAGGCCGCCGAGGCGCTCGGCCCGAACGCGTACGGTGTGGCCGCCGACAACGCCGACCCCGAGGCGCCCGCCCGGCTGATCGCCGCCGCGCGGGAGCGGTTCGGCGGGTTCGACGGGATGCTGGTCAGCGTAGGCGGGCCCGCGCCCGGCTTCGCCGCCGACACCACCGACGAGCAGTGGCGTACGGCGTTCGACTCGGTGTTCCTCGGGGCGGTGCGCCTCGCGCGGGCGGCGGCGGCCGAACTGGGCGAGGGCGGCGTCATCGGCTTCGTGCTCTCCGGCTCGGTCCACGAGCCGATCCCGGGGCTGACCATCTCCAACGGGCTGCGTCCTGGCCTCGCCGGGTTCGCCAAGTCCCTCGCCGACGAGCTGGGCCCGCGCGGCATCCGTGTCGTGGGCCTGCTGCCGGGGCGCATCGACACGGACCGGGTGCGGGAGCTGGACGGCAACTCCGCCGACCCCGAGGCGACCCGCAGGGCGAACGCCGCCCGCGTCCCGCTGCGCCGCTACGGCACCCCGGAGGAGTTCGGCCGCACGGCCGCGTTCTTCCTGTCGCCGGCCGCCTCGTATCTGACGGGCGTCATGCTGCCGGTCGACGGCGGCTTCCGGCACGGCTTCTGACGCGCCCCTCCCGCCCGGCGCAGACGCGGGGCGAGCGGAAACGCCCCGGCGGCGGTGGGCTGCCGGGGCGTCGGGGTGTACGGGGTGGGGCGGGCGGGGTGTGCGTGGCGTGCGGGGGTGTGGGGGACGCGGGCCGCCCCGGTCAGCTCACGCGTTCCGCGCGGTGCCGGACCGCGCGGAGGCGGACCTCCGAGGGCAGGGCGTCGAGGCCGGCGGAGTCCCGGGCCGGGGCCAGCGCCTGGTCGGCGAAGCCGCGCAGGGCCGCCCCCGGGGAGGCGTGCGGCTCCATCGTGAGGCCGACCCGCGCGCGCGGTGCCGTACGGCGGCCGGTCAGGGCGACGCTCGCGCGGTCCACGCCGTCGAGGGACTCGGCCGCGCTCGCGCACACGCTCTCCAGGGCTCGGCCGCGCAGCAGCGCGCCCTCGCCGTCGCCCGTGTCGACCAGCACCTCGCCCAGCCGGCGCCGGCGCAGCTGCGCCACCAGCCACCACAGCGCCAGCAGCACGACGACGGCGAGCACGGCGATGACCGTGGGCCACCACCAGCCGGAGTCCCGCCAGCGGACACGGTCGGCGGTGCTCAGCAGGACGTCGTGCCGGCCGTCGTGGATCCACCACGACGGCGGCTTCACGCCGAGCCCGACGGCGAGCACCGCGCCGCCGCCGGCCAGCAGGAGCAGGCCGAGCAGTCCGAGCACGATCCGGTTCACGCTGCGCAGCACGCCGGTCATCCCTTCCGTCCGGGCCGCGCCACCCGCACCGACAGACCGGGCGTCGAGGCGAGGCCGAGACCTCGCACCCCCTCGCCCAGCGCCGCGTCCAGATCGGCCCGTACGTCGTCGAGTTCGCGGAAGTGGGACAGCGCCCGCACCTCCACCTTGGAGCGCTTCATCCGTACGCGGACGGACTGCACGCCGGAGACCTCCATCGCGCGGTCGCGCAGCACCATCGCGGCGGCGTCGCGGTGCAGCCCCGCGCGGATGTCGGGGTGGGTCCTGCGCATCGGCAGCACGCCGCGCAGGCCCGGGGTGAGCGCGAGCAGCAGCAGCCACAGGCCGAGGGCGGCGGCGACCCCGGCGCCGATCAGGACACCGGTGTCGTCGAGGGGGTGGTCGGCGAGGGCGTCGGCCAGGCTGCGCCGCCACCGCATCGCGGGGTGCCCGGCGCGGACGGCGGCGACGTCGTAGAGCAGGATGCCGACGCCGCCGAGCAGCACCAGGGCGGCGAGCGCGGCGGGGACGCGGCGGGCGGACCAGAAGCGGCCCGTCCTGCCTCCCGTGCCGGGGGCCTGGTCCACCTGCGAGGAGCGGCCGGCGCTGTCGCCGGGGGCCCGTTCGGTCGTGGGCAGTACCTCGGTGGGCTCGCTCATCGGATCCTCCCCCGGTCCGAGCCGCGGGTGTGCGCCGAGTGCAGCCGCTCCACCTGGACGGCCACCTCGGGCACTTCCATTCCCGCCAACTCTCTTACCCGCTGGGTGACTTGACGACGCACGGCGCCGCACTGGGCGCCGATGTCGACGGGATGGTCCAGCTCTAGGCTGATCCGCACCCGCGCGCTGTCGTGGTGGACGGAGACGGTGGCGTGCGGCGGCGCGCCGTCCTCGGGGACGGCGGGCAGCGCCTCACGCGCCGCGTACGCGGCGATCTTGGCGACGACCCGGTCGGCGATCCGGGTCGCGCCGCGCTCGGCCGGCGCGACCTGTGCCGCCACGGGTCACCGCCGCCGGTCGCCGCGCAGGCGGAAGAACTCGCCGGGTTCCAGGTCCCCTTCGAGGAACCGGCCCGCGACGAAGCCGATGGCGCCGAGCGCCGCCACCAGCAGAAAGGCCCCGAAACCGCCGAAGTATCCGGCGAACCCGAGAGCCATGCCGGCGATCATGCCGATCACGGCCAGATTCATCGTTTCTTCCTCCTGCGTCGTCCGGTCAGTGCCTGACCGGGCTGTCGGCCGGCCGGGGTGTCACTGGAGTCGTGACTCCGGCTCCTCGTCCTCCTCGTCCGGCAGCTTCACGTCGCTGACGGCGATGTTCACCTCGACGACCTCGAGGCCGGTCATGCGCTCGACCGCGTTGATCACGTTCTCGCGCACGTCGCGTGCGGTGTCGGCGATGGAGACGCCGTACTCGACGACGATCTCCAGGTCGAGCGCGGTCTGGACCTCGCCGACCTCCGCCTTCACGCCGCGTGACACGGACTTGGAGCCGCCTGGTACGCGGTCCCGGACGGCGCCGAAGGTGCGGGACAGGCCACTGCCCATCGCGTGCACGCCGTCGACGTCGCGGGCGGCGAGCCCGGCGATCTTCTCGACGACGCCATCGGCGATGGTCGTGCGTCCTCGGTTCGCGGGGTCGCCTCCGCCGCGCTTGGTCACGTTGGTCTTGCCGCTCGGGGCCACCGTCGGAGCCCCGGCTGTCTCGCCCGGCTTCTGCGCGGTGTCGCTCATCAGGCCGTCCCCTCTGTGAGGTGCGTTTTCGGTGGGGTGTTGCTTTCTCTTGCCCACACTAAGTGCCGTTACGCGAAGTCGCGCCCGGAATGGGGCAGCCTGGGGTGATGACGGTAGATCGGTGGGCTCAGGAGGTACGTCGTCAACTGGGGCTCGGCAGGCTGTTGCCGCTGGGCGGCGCGGACGACGGCGCGTGGATCACGGAACCGGCGGCGGGGGCCGCGCTGCGGCGGGCGGCGGAGCGGGTGCCGGGGGTACGGCTCGGTGCCGTACGACTCGAACCGGCGGACGGTGACGCTGACGCTGACGGGGAGGGTGCGGCGCCCTCCCCTGTCCCGGCGCCGCCGAGCGCGCTGCCGCCTGGGCCGCTGCGGCTGCGGGCCGAGTGCGCGGTGACGGCCGCCGAGCCGCTCGCACGCTCCACGGAACGGCTGCGGGCGGCGCTGGCCGCGCGGGCCCACGACGGACTCGGGCTCGCGGTACGGGAGATCGACCTGCGGGTGACGGAACTGCTGGACGCGGAAGGCACCGGGGCGGACGGCGGGGGCGACGCCGCGGATACGGAGGGCTCGGGTAAGGGTGGAGCAGGCTCCGGCGCCGGCGCGGAAGAAGCCTCCGAAGGTTCCGCCATTACGGTGACGCCGGACGCGCGGGAGGCCGCTGTCGCCGTGTCACCCGAGGGCGAGGCGGCGGTCGTCGCGGTGCCGGGCGACGGGGAGAGCGCGGTGCTGGCCGTGGCTCCGGACGGGGACGCGGCGGTCATCGCGGTGACCCCGGCCCCGCACCCGGCAGGCGACACGCCCGACGCCCCTGCTCCCGGCACCGGCGCCACACCCGTCCCCGGCGATAAGGAGGCCGCCGGGGACGCGGCGCGGGCCGTGCCCGGGGTGGCGCGGCTGACCGGCGCGCTCGGTGGGGTCGGCAGGCCGGTTCACGTGGAGCCCGGACACGTACGCCTGGAGCTGGCCGTGACGGAGAGCGCCCGCGCCCTGGACGTGGCCCGCGCGGTCCGTACCGCCGTGGCCGACGCGCTCCCCGACCGGCCGACCGTGGCGGTGCTGATCACCGACGTGGACGAGGAGGACGCGGCCTCCTGAGAGCGGCCCGAGGCAGTCCCGGGGGCGCCAGCCGCCGAGGCCCACGAGCAGCGCGGGCGCCAGTCGCCGAGGCCCGCCAGTAGCGGGGGCGTCACCCGCCGAGGCCCGCCAGCAGCGGGGCGCCAGCCGCCGAGGCCCGTGAGCAGCGACGGCGCGTCAGTCGCCGAGGCCCGCGAGGTCCCGCAGCCGGCGTCCCTGCGCGGCGCGCTCGGCGGCCCGCTGCTCGTCGAGGGTGCGGCCGGCGACGCCCTGGAGCAGCGCCTTGGTCTCGACGACGGCGTCGCGGGGCGCGGCGACGAGCGCGGCGACGAGGTCCCGGGTCGCGGCGTCGAGCTGGTCGCCGGGCACGGCGACGTTGGCCAGGCCGGAGGCGACGGCCTCGTCGGCGTGGACGTAGCGGCCGGTGACGCAGATCTCCAGGGCGCGCGCGTAGCCGACGAGGGAGACGAGGGGGTGCGTGCCGGTGAGGTCGGGGACGAGGCCGAGGCTGGTCTCGCGCATGGAGAACTGCACGTCGTCGGCGACGACGCGCAGGTCGCAGGCGAGGGCGAGCTGGAACCCGGCGCCGATGGCGTGCCCCTGGACGGCCGCGACCGACAGCAGGTCGGGGCGGCGCAGCCAGGTGAAGGCGTCCTGGTACTCGGCGATGGTGGCGTCGAGGGTCTCGTCGCCGCCGCGTGCCAGGTCGATGAAGGACGGTTCGCCGTCGAAGCCCTCGGGCGTGAACGCCTGCCGGTCAAGGCCCGCGGAGAAGGACTTGCCCTCACCGCGCACCACGACGACCCGCACGGTGCCCGGCAGGAGGCGCCCGGCTTCGGTCAACGCCCGCCACAGCGCGGGAGACTGGGCGTTGCGCTTGTCCGGGTTGGCCAGCGTCACCGTGGCGAGGGTGTCCTCGACGGTGAGCCGGGCGCCGTCCTTGTCGAGCAGGGGTGCGGGCAGGGTCATCTGGGCCTCCGGGTCTGCGCGGTCAGGTCGCGCGCGAGCGCGTAAGTGACTGCACAGTAACCACCCGGCCGATGAGCCGGCCGACCGGGTGGTCACCGAAGAACCGGTGAACCGGGCGAAGCGGTACCCGTGGGGCGGTGCGGCGGTTGTCAGCCCGCCGCGGCCTTCTTGCCTCGTGTGGCGCCGCCGCGTCCGCGGAGCGTGACTCCGGACTCGCTGAGCATCCGGTGCACGAAGCCATACGAGCGGCCGGTCTCTTCGGCCAGCGCCCGGATGCTCGCACCGGAGTCGTACTTCTTCTTCAGGTCTGCCGCGAGCTTGTCGCGCGCGGCGCCGGTCACCCGGCTGCCCTTCTTCAGAGTCTCGGCCACCCGTGCCTCCTCATGGGAAGTGCGCTCTGGATTTCCCATGATCACCCCTCATGCCGCTCCTGGCCACCCATTCGGCAAGGTCGGTGGGGCGGCACGCGGGCGTCCGCAGGGCATCCACACGAGTGGAACATGAGGTTCCGGAGGTCTTCCGTGACGCGTGGAAGCTCCCCTTCCGAAGAACCGGCAGGTCAGCCGCCGCCCAGGCGCCGCAAGGGTTCCGGCGCCCGGCCGGCGGCGAAATCCGTGTAGGACGCACCGCGGTACGAGGCGGTCTCACGCAGATGACGGATCACGGATCGGCCGAATGATCCATACGGAGTGGATCAGTCAATCGATCACGCCCCCGACGCCGCCGAACGGGGGTCAGGCGAGCGCGACGAGGTCCGCGTACCCCTGGCCCCACAGGTCCTCGACACCGTCGGGGAGCATGATGATCCGCTCCGGCTGGAGCGCGTCCACGGCGCCCTCGTCGTGCGTGACGAGGACGACGGCGCCCTTGTAGGTGCGCAGCGCGCCGAGGATCTCCTCGCGGCTCGCCGGGTCGAGGTTGTTCGTCGGCTCGTCGAGCAGCAGCACGTTGGCCGAGGAGACGACGAGGGTGGCGAGGGCGAGCCGGGTCTTCTCGCCACCGGAGAGCACCCCGGCGGGCTTGTCGACGTCGTCGCCGGAGAACAGGAACGAGCCGAGCACCTTGCGCACCTCGACCAGATCGAGGTCGGGGGCGGCCGAGCGCATGTTCTCCAGGACCGAGCGCTCGGGGTCGAGCGTCTCGTGCTCCTGCGCGTAGTAGCCGAGCTTGAGGCCGTGGCCGGGGACGACCTTGCCGGTGTCGGGCTCCTCGGTGCCCGCGAGCAGCCGCAGCAGGGTCGTCTTGCCCGCGCCGTTGAGGCCGAGGATGACGACGCGGGAGCCCTTGTCGATGGCGAGGTCGACGTCGGTGAAGATCTCCAGCGAGCCGTACGACTTCGACAGGCCCTCCGCCATCAGCGGGGTCTTGCCGCAGGGCGAGGGCTCGGGGAAGCGCAGCTTGGCGACCTTGTCGCTCTGGCGCACGTCCTCAAGGCCGGCGAGCAGCTTGTCGGCGCGGCGGGCCATGTTCTGCGCGGCGACCGTCTTGGTGGCCTTGGCGCGCATCTTGTCGGCCTGCGCGTTGAGCGCGGCGGCCTTCTTCTCCGCGTTCTGCCGCTCGCGCTTGCGGCGCTTCTCGTCGGCCTCGCGCTGCTGCTGGTAGAGCTTCCAGCCCATGTTGTAGATGTCGATCTGGGAGCGGTTGGCGTCCAGGTAGAACACCTTGTTGACGACCGTCTCGACCAGGTCGACGTCGTGGGAGATCACGATGAAGCCGCCGCTGTACGTCTTCAGGTAGTCGCGCAGCCAGACGATCGAGTCCGCGTCGAGGTGGTTCGTCGGCTCGTCGAGCAGCAGCGTGTCCGCGTCCGAGAACAGGATGCGGGCCAGCTCGATACGGCGGCGCTGGCCGCCGGAGAGCGTGTGCAGGGGCTGGCCGAGGACGCGGTCGGGCAGGTTGAGCGCGGCGGCGATGGTGGCGGCCTCGGCCTCGGCGGCGTACCCGCCCTTGGTGAGGAACTCCGTCTCCTGACGCTCGTACTGCTTGAGCGCCTTGGCCTGCGTGGCGCCCTGGCCGTTGGCGATGCGCTGCTCGTTCTCGCGCATCTTGCGGATCAGGGTGTCGAGGCCGCGCGCGGAGAGGATGCGGTCGCGGGCCAGCACGTCGAGGTCGCCGGTGCGCGGGTCCTGGGGCAGATAGCCGACCTCGCCGGAGCGGCTGATGGTGCCGGCGGCGGGGACGCCCTCGCCTGCCAGGCACTTGGTGAGGGTGGTCTTGCCCGCGCCGTTGCGCCCGACCAGTCCGATGCGGTCGCCCTTGGCGATGCGGAACGAGGCGTTCTCGATGAGGATGCGGGCGCCGGCGCGCAGTTCGATGCCGGATGCGGTGATCACGGGTGGGTCTCCAGGGCAGGGTTCAACGGCTCAATGACAAGGCGGGGGCGAGGTCGGCGCCGCTAATGCACCCAGAGAAGAAACGTCATACGAGCCAGTTTAGCGGTGGGATGCAAGGGGTTTTCCCACGGCGTCGCGGGCCCGGCCGCCCGGCATCGCGTTGCCCAGCGGGGTGCGGCCGGGGACGATCCGGCCGAGGTCGTCGACGGCGACGATCCGCTCGTTCCACGGCAGGCCGTCCGCCTCGCCGCCGGGCGCGCAGGGCTGGGCGACGAGGAGCGCGCCCGGCCGGCGCGCCTGCCGGTGCGGGGCGAAGGCGCAGCCGTCGTGCGCGGGCAGGACCCAGCGCAGGTCACCGTCCTGGACGCGGTACGCGGCGATCCGGCGGGGCGTGATGACGGCGACCATGCGGGTGCCGTCGCCGAGGGGGCTGAGCACGCCCGCGCCGCCGTGCGCGCCGGGGGTGCGCAGCCAGGCGGCGGCGTCCGGGACGGCCCGGTGCCAGCGCACGGCGCTGCCGTCGCCCGCGGTGTCGGTGACCAGGCCGTCGCTCCACAGCGCGAGGGCGCCGCCGGCCGCCGCGACGGCGCTCAGCGGGCGCCGCCCGGCCCGGCTGTGCTGCCAGCGCACGGCACTGTCGTACGCCTCGACGGCGGTGTCCGTCGTACGCAACCGCAGGGCGCCGGTGTCGAGCACGCGCGCGTGGGGGCGTACGAGGTGGTCGCCGTAGGGCGCGGCGGGGCGCAGGTGGTGGGCGGCGGCGAGCAGCGGGAGCGCGGCGAGGGCGACGCCGAGGGCGCGGGGCAGGCGGGCGGCCGGGCGGCGGCGGGGCGAGTGGTCAGGGCCGCCGGACGGTTCGGCCGGGGCGGTCGGGGTGGGGGCCGTCCGTGTCGCCGTGTCGAGCGGCACCAGCGCCATCTCGCTCGCCCCCCATGTGTCACCATCTGCCGGGAATCAGGCGCAGAGCGTAGCCGCGGGTGCGGCGGCGGGCGTCCCCCGGCGGCGCCGACACGGCGGGCGCGGGGGCGCGCGTCCCTCGTTCGGCCCCGGGACCGGGGCTCCCCGCCGGGGTGCGCGGCAGGATGAAGGCGCCGGTTGGCGGCGAGAGGGCGGTGCGGGCATGCAGTTCGACGACGACGCGCGGTTGGACACCTCGGAGGTCCAGGACGTGCGCGGCAACCGGGTCCCCGGCGGCGGGATGACCATCGGCGGCGGTGTGGTCGGACTGATCGCGCTGCTGATCGGGCTGTTCTTCGGCACCGACCAGTTCGGCCTGTCCGACGGCGACGGCACGCCCTCGGCGACGGCGTCCAGCGCGGCGCAGGTGCAGCAGCACTGCCGTACCGGGCAGGACGCCAACGCGAAGGAGGACTGCCGGATCGTCGCCGTCGTCAACAGCGTGCAGGACTTCTGGGGCAGCGAGTTCCAGCGCCGGGGCAGCCGGTACGCGGCGGCGCCCACGGTGTTCTTCACGGGCCGCGTCGGCACGGCGTGCGGGCAGGCGACGTCGGCGGTCGGTCCTTTCTACTGCCCCGGCGACCGCAAGGTCTATCTCGACCTGGGCTTCTTCGACGAGCTGCGCTCGAAGTTCGGCTCGACGGGCGGGCCGTTCGCGCAGGCGTACGTGGTGGCGCACGAGTACGGGCACCATGTGCAGAACCGGATGGGCACGCTGGCCCGCTCGCAGGACGGGCGCACCGGGCAGGACAGCAACTCCGTCAAGGTCGAGTTGCAGGCCGACTGCTACGCGGGCGTGTGGGCGCACCACGCGACGACCACGCCCGACCCGTCGAGCGGCCGGCCGCTCATCACGAGCCTGACCGACGCCGACATCCGCGACGGCCTCGACGCGGCCGCGGCGGTGGGCGACGACCGCATCCAGGAGCGGTTCCAGGGCCGGGTCACGCCCGAGACGTGGACGCACGGCTCGGCGCGGCAGCGCCAGCAGTGGTTCTACGAGGGGTATCGCAGCGGCGACATGGCGCGCTGCAACACCTTCCGCTGACCGGCCCGGTCCCGCCCGGCTCAGACGCCGCCGGTATGGACCTGGAACGCGGCCCGGCGCACCGCCTTGGCGAGCGCCGGGTCGGGGTGGGCGGCGGCCAGCGCGACGAGCACCTGCACGGTGCGCGGATGGCCGACGGCGCGGACCTCCTCGATCAGCGCGGGCACGGTCGGCTGCACCGCGGACTCCAAGTGCCGTACGAGCAGCGGCGCTTCGCCGTGGTCGGCGACGGCGGCGGCGGTGTCCACCCACAGCCAGGTCGCCTCGGCGCGGGTGAGGACGGTGTGCACGTCCTCGGGGTCGGCGCCCTCGTGCTCGGCGAGCCACAGCAGCGCGTACGGGCGCAGGTGCGGGTCGTCGGCGGCGCGCCGCACCTCGGGCTCGGCGGGGGCGCCGACGACGCGCAGCGCCTCGAAGGCGAGCCCGCGCAGCAGGGCGTCCTCGCCGCGCGCGGCGGCGAGGAGGTCGGCGACGGCGCTGCCGGTGTCGCGGGCGGCGAGCCAGGCGCGGTACTCGGAGCGGGCCGCGTTGGGCCGCAGGCGGGCGCAGCCGCGCAGCATGTCCTCGGCGGAGACCTCGATGTTGCCCGCCGGTGACTGGGCGGCGACGCAGATCTGTTCCAGTTTGACCCAGACCGCCCAGCTCCCCAGCGGGGTCAGGGTCGCGTGGTCGTCGGCGTACGTCAGCGCGCCGACGGCGGCGAGCCCCGCGAGGGCCCAGCTCAGCAGCGGGGCGAGCTGGGTGTCGGCGGGCGGGGCGGGCTCGGGCTGCGGTCCGAAGGGGATCTCGCAGCGCTCGGTGCGCAGTTCGGTGACGCGCTGGTCGAGCAGGTCGAGCAGTTGCGCGGTGGGCACCGGGCCCGCCATCAGCTGGAGGAACGACAGCAACTGCGGCATCGCCTCGACGACTTCGGCGACCGCGCCGGGCTCCAGCGAGTCGGGGGCGGGCTCCACGAGCGACCACGCGTCGAACAGGGCGACCCAGCCGCGCAGCACGGCCGTGTCGTCGCGGTCCCAGACGCGCAGCCGCCAGCCGGGGCGCGCGGTGTCGCCGTGCACCTCGACGAGGCCGGTCAGGCGGGCGGTGTCCCAGTGGGCGCGCACTTCCGCGACGCTCAGGCCGAGTTCGCCGGCTGCGCGGCGGGCGGTGGCGTCGGCGAGGGTGCCCTTGCCGTCGCGGGCCGCCGTGTCGTTGCCCGGGCGCAGGGTGGCGTCGGCCCAGCGGGCGACGCGGACCGCGCCGGCCAGGCCCTGCCGGGCGGTACGGGCCAGCTCCGCGGGGGGCGGGGTGCCCTCGGGCGGCCGGGGCGTGGGGCGTCGGCGGGCCGCCGGGCGCGGGGCAGGGGCGGCCAGGGGCTGGCGGCGCGGGCGGACAAGTCGGAGCCTGGAGTCGCGCGGAGTACGGGACGTCACTGGAGCAGTGTCCAGGGTGACCCTCCGAATTCCCAAACGGGGGCCCTGTGTCGGCGCCGCGAGCGGGTCGCCGGCGGGGTCAGGCCAGGGGGGTCAGGAAGCGGCGCAGGGCCTCCTGGTAGGCCTCCGGGTCCGCGTTCCACATGGCGTTGTGCGGGGCGTCGTGGACGGTGTGCAGGGTGATCAGGTCGGGGCGGCTCGCGGCGAGCCTGCGGGCGGGGCCCCAGGGGGCGACCTCGTCGGCGGGGCCGTGCAGGAGCAGCGCCGGTACGCGCAGGGCGGCCGGGTCCAGGGCGTCCGCGAGCCGGCCGCGGCTCATTCCGGTGCGGCCCTGGGCGGCGCGGACCGCGAGGGGCAGCAGGGGGCGCGGGGTGCGGCGGGCGGCGGCCAGCGCGCGCAGCGTGGTCGGCCAGTCGAGCACCGGGGAGTCCAGGATCAGGCCGCTGATCCTGTCCCGCAGGGAGCAGTGGGCGGCGGCGCGCAGGGCCATCGCGGCGCCCGTGGAGAAGCCGTACAGGATGACGTCCCTCGCGCCGTAGCGCACGGCGTAGCGGATCGCCGCGTCCAGGTCGCGCCACTCGCTCTCGCCGAAGTGGTGCAGGCCGTCCGGGGAGCGGGGGGCGCCGAGGTCGCCGCGGTAGGCGAGGTCGAGCACCGGGAAGCGGCCCTCGTGCAGGAACTCCATGACGTTCATGGGGTGTTCGCGGGTGGTGCCGAGACCGTGCACGGTGATCACCCAGGTGTCGCGGACGCCGGGTACGAACCATGCGGGCAGGGTGCCGAGTTCGCCGGGGACGTCGATGTCGGCGTGGTCGAGGCCGAGCGCGGACTTGGGGTCGCCGATGTGGACCTGGGGCGTGAGCCAGCCCTTCACTCCGGGTTCCAGGGTGCCGTGCGTGACGCGCTCCAGGCGCCGGACGACCGTGTCGACGGGGCCAGGGGCGCCGGGTACGACAGGGCCGACCACCGCGTGGTAGCCGTCGCCGGACAGGCCGTACGTGCCGGGGCGCTGCGAGGCGAGGTCCCGGGTCAGGGTGATCCGGCCGGCCGCGATGGCGTGGACGGTGAGCCTCGGCTCCGTGGGCAGGGGGCGGCCCGGCGGCGCCTTCAGTGCGGCGTCGCTGGCGAGGCGGCCTGCGGCGATCGCGGCGGCGGAGGCTCCTAGGGCTGCGGTGACGGCGGTGGCCGTCGCTTTGGCGGTGCGCACGGGTCCAGTGTCCTGGGGAGCGGGCGTCTCGGCCAGTGGGCGTCTTCCGCGGGGCGCGCCCTTGAAGCGACCGGAGCCCTGAGGTGGGGGCCGCTTGCAGTTCCCCGCGCCCTGGGGTGAGTGGGTGGTACTGCCGGTGGGTGACCTCGACTCTCGTCGTGGCTGATCGCGCAGTTCCCCGCGCCCCTGGAGGCGGGGCTTCGCCCCAGCCTCCCCCGATAGAGGTGGCGACGCAGTCGCCCCTCCAGGGGCGCGGGGAACTGCGCGAGAAGCCCCACCCACCCGCGGACGAAGTACGACCCAGGGGCGCGGGGAACTGCGCGAAACGTTCACTGCAAGCGGCCTCAGCCGATGGACTCCCCAGGGGGTCACCCTGGGGTGGATCCCGGGTAGGTGCGGAGGCGGGTCGTGGCGTCGCGGAGTTGTGATTCCGTGAGGATCGTCGGGGTGAGCCCGGGCACGGACCGCGCCGCCAGCCACACCCGGCACATCCACTCCAGCTGCACGCTGCGGTCATAAGCGGCGTGAAGAGAATCCCCGTACGTCAGCGTGCCGTGATTACGGAGCAGGCACCCGGACCGCCCCGCCAGCGCAGCGACAGCCGCCCCCGCCAGCTCCTCCGTCCCGTACGTCGCGTAGGGCGCCACCCGCACAGGCCCCCCGAGCAGCGCGGTCAGATAGTGGATGGCCGGCACCTCGTCGACGAGCGTGGAGACGGCCGTCGCGTGCACCGCGTGCGTATGGACGATGGCCCGCGCCCCGGTACCGCGGTACACGGCCAGATGGAGCGGCAGCTCACTCGTGGGGGCGAGGGCGCCGGCCTGCTGCCGCCCGTCGAGGTCGACGGCGACGATGTCGCGCGGCCCGAGCCGGTCGTAGGGGACGCCGCTCGGGGTGACGAGGACGATGCCCTCGCCGACACGTACGGAGACGTTGCCCGAGGTGCCGACGACGAGGCCGTCGGCGACGCTGCGCCGCGCGGTGGCGACCAGCTCGTCCCAGGCCCGCGCCAGATCCTCCGGCCCGGCCGGCCCGGCCCGTTCCGCATCCCCGGCGTGGCCGCCGCCTTGCCCGCTGTGGTCCTGCGTCGGATCCGTCATGGCGGGCATTTTTCCCCGGACGCGGCCCGCCACACGGGTGGGGGTGCGACACGGGCGGCGTGTGATGACCGGACAAAGCGATTCGCGCCCCTAGCCTCAGGGTGATTCGCCACGTACGTCACCGCCCGGGGGAAACATGGCTTGTGTACAGAAAACGTCCCGCCACCGCGCCCGCGTCGCGGCGGTGACCTCCGCGGCCGCGCTCACGCTCGGCACCACCGCGCTCACGGCGCTGCCCGCGCACGCGGCGGCGGCCCCGGGGCCCCGGGGGCACGACGTCTCCTCGCATCAGAAGAATGTGGACTGGCGCCACGCGCACCGCAAAGGCGCACGCTTTGTGTATGTGAAGGCGACGGAGTCCACGACCTACAAGAACCCCTACTTCCGGCGCCAGTACAACGGCGCCCGCAACGCGGGGATCATCCGCGGCGCGTACCACTTCGCCCTGCCGAACAGGTCCTCCGGCGCCCGGCAGGCCGCGTACTTCGTGCGCAACGGCGGCGCCTGGGCGCGGGACGGGTGGACGCTGCCGCCCGCGCTGGACATCGAGTACAACCCGTACGGCCCGAAGAAGTGTTACGGCATGAGCAAAGGCAAACTCGTGTCGTGGATCAAGTCCTTCAGCAACGAGGTCAAGTACCTGACGGGCCGCCGTCCGGTGATCTACACCAACGCCCGCTGGTGGGCGCGGTGCACCGGCGGCAGCCGGGCGTTCGCCGCGAATCACGCGCTGTGGCTCGCCCACTACGGACGGAACGCGGGGCCGATGCCGGCCGGCTGGGCGTACTGGACGTTCTGGCAGTACGCGAACAAGGGCCGTCTCCCGGGTGATCAGAATCTCTTCAACGGGAGCCAGGAGCAGTTGCGGCGGTTTGCGCGCGGCTGATCGGGAACCCGTCCCGCACGCACCGCGGAGCCTGGGATTCCGGGCCCGTGGACGGGTTCCGGACCCATCCTGGGGAGGGTGCGAACGGAACGCGGGCCGCCGCCCCGGGCACTGCCGGGCGGCGGCCCTCCGCTTCGGGTCACCGGGACGCCCGTCCCAGTTCATCTTCCGTTCACCCGGCTTGCCTACGTTCAACCTGCCACTGACGTCCAACCGAAGCCTGGGTAAATGGAACACATCACGCTGCTCCTTGCGATCGTGATCGTTACCGCGCTGGTCTTTGATTTCACCAACGGTTTCCACGACACCGCCAACGCGATGGCGACGACCATCTCGACTGGCGCTCTCAAGCCGAAGACGGCGGTGGCCATGTCCGCCGTGCTGAACCTCCTCGGGGCCTTCCTCTCCGTCGAGGTGGCGAAGACCATCTCCGGCGGCATCATCAACGAGGACGGGCTCAAGACCGAGGTCATCTTCGCGGCGCTCGTCGGCGCCATCCTCTGGAACCTGCTGACCTGGCTCGTGGGCCTGCCGTCCAGTTCCTCGCACGCCCTGTTCGGCGGCCTCATCGGCGCCGCGGTCATGTCGATGGGCTGGTCCTCGGTCAACGGCGGCACGGTCGTCACCAAGGTCCTCCTCCCCGCGGTCGCCGCGCCGATCGTCGCCGGCCTCGCCGCGATGCTCGCCACGCGCCTGACCTACCGGATCAGCAAGAAGACCGACCAGAAGGCCACGGCCAAGGGCTACCGCGCCGGGCAGATCGCCTCGGCCGGCCTCGTCTCCCTCGCGCACGGCACCAACGACGCGCAGAAGACGATGGGCATCATCACGCTCGCCCTGATCACCGGCGGCGTCCTCGCCCCCGACGCCGACCCGCCGCTGTGGGTCATCGTCTCGGCGGGCCTCGCCATCGCGCTCGGCACGTACCTGGGCGGCTGGCGGATCATCCGCACCATGGGCAAGGGCCTCACCGACCTCGCCCCGCAGCAGGGCTTCGCCGCGCAGACCAGTGCCGCGACGGCGATCCTCGCCTCCTCGCACATCGGCTTCTCGCTCTCCACGACGCAGGTCTGCTCCGGCGCCGTGATGGGCTCGGGCCTCGGCCGCAAGGGCGGTGTCGTCCGCTGGTCGACCGCCACCCGGATGTTCGTCGCGTGGGGCCTGACCCTGCCGGCGGCCGGTCTGGTCGGCGCGGGCGCCGAGTTCCTCACCAAGCAGGGCCCGTGGGGCATCGGCCTGACCGCCGCGCTGCTCGTGGCCGGCTCCGGGATCATCTGGAAGCTCTCGCGCCGCGACTCCATCGACCACACCAACGTCACCGACGACACGATCGGCGCGGACACCCCGGCGGCCGAGCCCGCGGGCGTCGTGACCACGGCCATCGCCGCCGTCACTCCCCCGCCGGCCGGCGCGCTCCTCGCCGAGGACCTGCCCGCCGCGGCAGCCGCCGCCCCGGCGGCCGTCGCCGACCCGCCGCGCCCCGCCGGCGCCACGCTGTAAGGAAGCAGGACCAGCTATGAAGATCGACTGGGCGGCCCTCGGCTCCGTCTTCGGCGTCAGCCTCGTGGTCACGGTGGCCCTGGTGGGCCTGTTCACGCTCGGCATCGTCGGGCTCTCCAAGCGGGAGAGCGCGGCGCGCGAGGGGGGCTCGGCCGCGGCCGTCGCCTCCGGCGCGTACCTCTGTTTCGCGCTGTGCGCGGCCGCCGTCGGCTACGGGATCTTCCTCATCGTGGCCTGACCGGCATCCGGCTCGGAAAGGGGCGGGGTACGGGACGCGCATGTCCCGTACCCCGCCCCTCGCCGTGTCCGCCACCGCCGTACGGGCGTCGCGGCGCCGTCCCCGTATGACGAAGGTCCCACTGGTCAACCGCGAGTTGACTGCCCTTCGCGGGGCGTGATGGACTTCCCCCGCCATTGACGGCAGCAGTAGAGGAAGCCGGTGCGAATCCGGCGCGGTCCCGCCACTGTCAGCCCCCTTCGCCGGGGGTGAGCCAGGAACTCTCGCCGCCGTTCTCGTCGAACCAGGGCGTGGACACCCTGAGTGAGGACAACTACCGCCATGTTCGCCCCGCGCGGCGTCCGGCGGGCCGAGCGCGCGTACGCGTACGGCACCGCCGCCGGCCTTCTCGTCGACTTCCTCCTGGGCGATCCGCGCCGGGCGCATCCCGTCGCCGCGTTCGGCCGGGCCGCGTCCGCCGCCGAGCGCCTGCTGTGGCGCGACGACCGCGGCCGGGGCGCCCTGCACACCGCGCTCTGCGTGGGCACCGCCGCGACCGCGGGCAGCCTCGCCGCCCGCGCCCTGCGCCGCTCCCCCGCCGCCACCGCCGCGCTGACCGCCGCCGCCACCTGGGCCGTCCTCGGCGGCACCTCGCTGGGCCGGGAGGCGCGGGCCGTGGGCTCCGCCCTGGAGGCCGGGGACGTGGAACTCGCGCGGGAGCTGCTGCCCCGGCTGTGCGGGCGCGATCCCGAGCACCTGGACGCGGACGGCATCGCGCGCGGAGTCGTGGAGTCCGTCGCCGAGAACACCTCCGACGCCGTGGTCGGCGCGCTGGTGTGGGGCGCGGTCGGCGGGGTGCCGGGGCTGCTCGCGTTCCGCGCGGTGAACACCCTGGACGCGATGGTGGGGCACAAGTCGCCCCGGTACCGCAGGTTCGGCTGGGCCGCCGCCCGTCTCGACGACGTCGCCGGCTGGCCCGGCGCCCGCCTGACGGGGGTGCTCGCGGTCCTGGCCGGCGGGCGGCCCACGGCGGCGCTGGGGGCCTGGCGCGCCGACGCGAAGCGGCATCCGAGCCCGAACGCCGGGGTCGTGGAGGCCGCGTTCGCGGGCGCGCTCGGGGTCCGGCTCGGCGGCACCCTCGCGTACGGCGGGCGGGTCGAGCACCGGCCCGTGCTCAACGCGCCGGGCCGCGCGGTCCGGGTGGGCGATGTGGAACGGGCGGTGCGGCTCTCGCGCCGCGTGTCGGTACTGGCACTGGGAGTGTGTGTGGGCGTGCGGATGCTGTGGGCGGGCCGGCGATGAGCGGCAAGCGCGGGGGCGGCCTGCTGGTCGCCGGGACGACGTCGGACGCGGGCAAGAGCGTGGTGACGGCCGGGATCTGCCGCTGGCTGGCGCGCCAGGGCGTGAAAGTGGCGCCGTTCAAGGGGCAGAACATGTCCCTGAACTCGTTCGTGACGCGAGAGGGCGCCGAGATCGGGCGGGCGCAGGCCATGCAGGCGCAGGCCGCGCGCGTCGAGCCGAGCGCGCTGATGAACCCCGTGCTGCTCAAGCCGGGCAGCGACCGCAGCAGCCAGGTCGTCCTGCTGGGCAAGCCGGTCGGTGAGCTGAGCGCCCGCGGCTTCTTCGGCGGGCCCGAAGGACCGGGGGCCGGGGCCGGGCTGCGCGGCGGGCGGCAGGAAGCGCTGCTCGACACGGTCGTGGGATGCCTGGAGGAGCTGCGGGGCAGTCATGACGCCGTGATCTGCGAGGGCGCCGGCTCCCCGGCCGAGATCAACCTGCGCCGCACCGACATCGTGAACATGGGCGTCGCGCGAGCCGCCCGGCTGCCGGTCCTGGTCGTCGGGGACATCGACCGGGGCGGTGTCTTCGCGTCGTTCTTCGGTACGACGGCGCTGCTCGCCCGCGCGGACCAGGAGCTGGTCGCCGGGTATCTGGTCAACAAGTTCCGCGGTGACGTGAGCCTGCTCGAACCGGGCCTCGACATGCTCAAGGACCTCACCGGGCGGCCCACGTACGGGGTGCTGCCCTACCGGCACGGGCTCGGCATCGACGAGGAGGACGGCCTGCGGGTCTCCCTGCGCGGCGCGGTGCGCGAGTCGGTCGTGGCGCCGCCGGTCGGCGAGGACGTGCTGCGGGTCGCGGTGTGCGCGGTGCCGCTGATGTCGAACTTCACGGACGTGGACGCGCTGGCCGCCGAGCCGGGCGTCGTCGTCCGATTCGTGGACCGGCCCGAGGAGCTGGCCGACGCGGACCTCGTGGTGGTGCCGGGCACGCGCGGCACCGTACGGGCCCTCGCGTGGCTGCGGGAGCGCGGACTCGCGGACGCCCTCGCGCGGCGGGTCGCCGAGGGGCGGCCGGTGCTGGGGATCTGCGGCGGGTTCCAGGTGCTCGGGGAGCACGTCGAGGACGACGTCGAGTCGCGGGCCGGGGCGGTCGCCGGGCTCGGGGCGCTGCCCGTGCGGGTCACGTTCGCGCGCGAGAAGACGCTCGCCCGGCCGGCCGGGGAGGCCCTCGGGGAGCACGTCGAGGGGTACGAGATCCATCACGGCGTCGCCGACGTGCTCGGCGGAGAGCCGTTCCTGGACGGGTGCCGGGTGGGGGCGGTGTGGGGCACGCACTGGCACGGTTCGCTGGAGTCGGACGGCTTCCGGCGGGCGTTCCTGCGCCGGGTGGCGGCGGCGGCCGGGCGGCGGTTCACGCCCGCGCCGGACACGTCGTTCGCGGCGCTGCGCGAGGAGCAGCTCGATCTGCTCGGTGATCTGATCGCCGAGCACGCGGACACCGACGCGCTGTGGCGGCTGATCGAGCGGGGCGCTCCCGAGGGGCTGCCGTTCGTGCCGCCGGGGGCGCCCGGGTGAGCGCCGCCGGACCCCGACTCCCCCTGCCCTGTGCCCCGTTCCCCCCACCGGAAGGTGACAGCTGATGCCCAGCCTGTATCCGTTCACCGCGCTCGTCGGCCAGGACGACCTGCGGCTCGCCCTGCTGCTCAACGCCGTGTCTCCGGCGGTCGGCGGGGTCCTCGTGCGCGGCGAGAAGGGCACCGCCAAGTCCACCGCCGTACGGGCGCTCGCCGCGCTGCTGCCGCCGGTGCCCGTGGTGGCCGGCTGCCGCTTCTCCTGCGACCCGGCCGACCCCGACCCGGGGTGCCCGGACGGCCCGCACACGGACCCCGGGGACGCGGGGGGCGCTGAGGGCGCTGAGGGCACCGAACGGGCCGCGCGGATGGTCGAGTTGCCGGTCGGCGCGTCCGAGGACCGGCTCGTCGGCTCGCTGGACATCGAGAAGGCGCTCGCGGAGGGCGTCAAGGCGTTCGAGCCGGGTCTGCTGGCCGCCGCGCACCGGGGCGTCCTGTACGTGGACGAGGTGAACCTGCTCTCGGACCATCTCATCGACCATCTGCTGGACGCGGCGGCGATGGGCGCCTCGCACGTCGAGCGGGAGGGCGTGTCCGTGCGGCACGCGGCGCGGTTCCTGCTCGTGGGCACGATGAACCCCGAAGAGGGCGAGCTGCGGCCGCAGTTGCTGGACCGGTTCGGGCTCACGGTCGAGGTCGCCGCGTCGCGCGAGCCCCGCGAGCGGGTCGAAGTGGTGCGCAGGCGCCTCGCGTTCGAGAACGACCCGGCCGCGTTCGCCGCGCGCTGGGCCGACGAGGAGCGCGCCCTGCGGGAACGCATCGTCGCGGCACGGGAGTTGCTGCCCGAGGTGGTGCTCGGGGACGCGGCGCTGCTCCAGATCGCGGCGACCTGCGCGGCGTTCGAGGTGGACGGCATGCGGGCGGACATCGTGATGGCGCGTACGGCGACCGCGCTCGCGGCCTGGGCAGGTCGCGGGGAGGTCGAGTCGGCGGACGTGCGGCAGGCGGCGCTGCTCGCGCTGCCCCACCGCAGGCGCCGCAACCCGTTCGACGCGCCGGGGCTCGACGAGGACAAGCTGGACGAGACGCTGGAGGAGTTCGCGCCCGACGACGACCCGGAGCCCGACCCCGAGCCGCCCACGCCCGAGCCCGAGGGCGGCCCCGGCGACGACGACGGCACGGACGGCCCCGACGACGGCACGGACGACGGCGGCCCGGACGGCGGCGGCCCGGACGGCGGCGGAGGCGGTGTCCCCCCGCAGGGCGCGGGCCCCGACGACGGGACGGCGGCCGACCGCCCCCAGGAGCAGGACCGGGAGCAGGAGCAGGCACCGGACGCCCCGGACGCCCCCGGCGAGGCGCCTGAGGAGGCCCCGGCCGGCGCCCCGGCGGGAGCGGGCCGCGAGCAGCAGGCCGTGGGCGCGGGCGAGCCGTTCCGTACGAAGACGCTGAGCGTGCCGGGGCTCGGCGAGGGCGCGGCCGGGCGGCGCTCGCGGGCCCGCACCGAGCACGGCCGCACGACGGGCTCGACGCGCCCGCGCGGGCCGCTGACGAAGCTGCATCTGGCGGCGACCGTGCAGGCGGCGGCGCCGCATCAGCGGGCGCGCGGGCGCAGCGGGCCGGGGCTCGTGGTGCGCCGCGACGATCTGCGGCAGGCGACGCGCGAGGGCCGCGAGGGCAACCTCGTGTTGTTCGTCGTGGACGCCTCGGGCTCGATGGCGGCGCGGCGCCGGATGGGCGCGGTGAAGGGCGCGGTGCTGTCGTTGCTGCTCGACGCCTATCAGCGGCGCGACAAGGTGGGCCTGGTGACGTTCCGGGGCGTGGGCGCGGAGGTGGCGCTGCCGCCGACCTCCAGCGTGGACGCGGCGGCGGCCCGCCTGGAGTCGCTGCCGACCGGCGGGCGCACACCGCTGGCGGCCGGGCTGCTGAAGGCGCACGACGTGCTGCGCGTGGAGCGGCTGCGCGACCCGGCGCGCCGCCCGCTGATGGTGGTCGTCACCGACGGCCGGGCGACGGGCGGCCCGGAGCCGGTGCGGCTCGCGGAGCGGGCGGCGGGGCTGCACGCGGGCGAGGGCACGGCGTCGGTGGTCGTGGACTGCGAGAGCGGCATGGTGCGGCTCGGGCTCGCCGCGCGGCTCGCGGAGCGGCTCGGCGGGCCGGCCGTCACGCTGGAGGAGCTGCGGGCGGACGCCATCGCCGGGCTCGTCAAGGACGTACAGGGAACCGACCGCAGCAACAGGAGGGCCGCGTAATGCCGCAGGGACAGCCGAGTGTGGTGCCCGACGACGGGCTGACGACGCGTCAGCGCCGCAACAGGCCGCTGGTGTTCGTGCACACGGGCATCGGCAAGGGGAAGTCGACGGCGGCGTTCGGGCTCGCGCTGCGGGCCTGGAACCAGGGCTGGCCGATCGGGGTGTTCCAGTTCGTCAAGTCGGCGAAGTGGAAGGTCGGCGAGGAGAACGCGCTCAAGGTGCTCGGCGCCTCCGGCGAGGGCGGCACGGTCGCCTGGCACAAGATGGGCGAGGGCTGGTCCTGGGTCCAGCGCGGCCTGCACGGCGACAACACGGACAACGAGGAGAAGGCCCGCGAGGGCTGGGAGCAGGTCAAGCGCGACCTGGCGGCGCAGACGTACAAGCTGTACGTGCTCGACGAGTTCGCCTATCCGCTGCACTGGGGCTGGATCGACGTGCACGAGGTCGTGGAGGTGCTGCGCGACCGGCCCGGCACCCAGCACGTCGTCATCACCGGCCGCAACGCCCCCGCCGAACTGGTGGAGTTCGCCGATCTGGTGACGGAGATGTCGAAGGTGAAGCACCCGATGGACGCGGGTCAGAAGGGCCAGCGGGGCATCGAGTGGTAGGCGAGGTCCCCCGGCTGGTCATCGCGGCGCCCGCGTCCGGCTCGGGCAAGACGACGGTGGCGACGGGCCTGATGGCGGCGTTCGCCGAGCGCGGGCTCGCCGTGTCGCCGCACAAGGTGGGCCCGGACTACATCGACCCGGGCTATCACGCGCTGGCCACGGGCCGCCCTGGGCGGAACCTGGACGCGTTCATGTGCGGGCCCGAGCGGGTCGCGCCGCTGTTCGCGCATGGCGCCCGGGGCTGTGAACTGGCCGTCGTGGAAGGCGTGATGGGCCTGTTCGACGGCGCGTCGGGCGGCGGCGAGTTCGCGTCGACGGCGCATGTGGCGAAGCTCCTGAAGGCGCCGGTGGTGCTGGTGGTGGACGCGTCGTCGCAGTCGCGTTCGGTGGCGGCGCTCGTGCACGGCTTCGCGTCGTTCGACCCGCAGGTGCGGCTCGCGGGCGTGATCCTCAACAAGGTCGGTTCGGACCGGCACGAGGAGCTGCTGCGGCAGGCGCTGGAGGAGGTCGGCGTGCCCGTGTTCGGGGCGCTGCGCCGCACGCCGCAGGTGGCGACGCCGTCCCGGCACCTGGGCCTGGTGCCGGTCGCGGAGCGCAGCGCCGACGCGCTGGAGTCCGTACGGGCGTCGGCGCGGATGGTGCGGGAGGGGTGCGACCTGGACGGGCTGCTGGCCCTCGCGCGCACGGCGCCGCCGCTCGCGGCCGAGCCGTGGAGCGCGGAGACGGACGCGGGCGCGGACACGGACGTGAACCCGGGCACGGACGCGGGGCCGGGTCCTGGGCGGGCGCGGCGGCCGGTCGTGGCCGTGGCGGGCGGCCCCGCGTTCACGTTCTCGTACGCGGAGCACACGGAGCTGCTGCGGGCGGCGGGCGCGGAGGTCGTGCCGTTCGATCCGCTGCGCGACGAGACGCTGCCGGCGGGCACGCGGGCCCTCGTCGTCGGCGGCGGCTTCCCCGAGATGTACGCGCCCGAGCTGTCCGCGAACGAGCGGCTACGCAAGGAGGTCGCCGCGCTCGCCGCGTCCGGCGCGCCGGTGGTGGCCGAGTGCGCGGGGCTGCTGTATCTGGCGCGGTCGCTCGACGGGAAACCGATGTGCGGGGTGCTGGACGCACGGGCGGCGATGTCGGGGCGGCTCACGCTCGGCTACCGGGACGCGGTCGCGGTGACGGACAGCGTGCTGGCGCCGGCGGGCACACGGGTGCGGGGGCATGAGTTCCACCGCACGGTGATCGAGCCGGGCGCGGGCCCGTCCCCCGCGTGGGGCATGCACACGCCGACCCGGCGCGTGGAGGGCTTCGTGCGCGGCGGGGTGCACGCGAGCTATCTGCATCTGCACTGGGCGGGGCTGCCGGGCGTGGCGCGGCGGCTCGTGGAGCGCTGCGGGCCGTGATCCGGTCAGCCGCCGGACAGGCCCACGACGAGCCAGATGAACGCCGCGCCCGCGACCGTGCACAGCAGGGTCGAGCGGGCGGGGTGGTCGTGGTGCGCCTCGGGCAGGATCTCGGCGGCGGCGAGGTAGAGCAGGACACCGCCGAAGAAGCCGAGATAGCCGCCGAGCAGTTGCGCCGGAATGGTGAACAGGAGCGTGGACGCGGCACCCACGACGGGCGCGCACGCGTCGGCGAACAGCATGATCATCGCCTTGCGGCGGGCGTTCCCGTACAGGCGGGTGAGCGTGTACGTGTTGAAGCCGTCGGCGAAGTCGTGGGCGATCACGGCGAGCGCGACGGCGATGCCCATGCCGCCGCCCACCTGGAACGCGGCGCCGATCGCCATGCCGTCCATCAGGCTGTGCCCGACCATCGCGGCGGCGGCGGTCAGGCCCACCTCGGGGACGCGCCCGTCGGGGTGCTCGTCGCCGCCGTGGGCGGCCTGGCGCTGGGCGAGGAGGTGTTCGAGGACGTGCGCGGCGAGGAACCCGGCGACGAACAGCAGCAGCGCCGCCGGCACGCCGAACACGGGACCGCCGGCCGCCTCCAGGGCCTCCGGCAGCAGGTCGAGGCCGACGACGCCGAGCATCAGCCCGCCGGCGAGCCCGAGCACGAGGTGGCGCCGGTCGGTGACCCTCCGCGCGGTCCAGCCGCCGACCAGCGTCATCACGAAGGCGCCGAGCGCCACGAAGACCGCCATGAGCCCTTGCTAACCCATGCGGACCCCCGCGCGCACCTCCGGAGCGCCGGGCCGCCGCCCGTCGTGGTCGGGGTGGGGGCGCGCCGGGGCGTGTCGGCGGACGAGGTCCTGACGCTCGTACGGGAGGTGCTGCGGGCGGCGGGCGGCGCGGCGCCGCTGGCCCTGGCGACGCTGGACACGAAGGGCGCGGAGCCGGGGCTCGTGGCGGCGGCGCGACGGCTCGGGGTGCCGCTGCGGACGTATCCGGCGCACCGGCTGGCGGCGGTGCCGGTGCCGCATCCCTCGGACCGGGCGCGGGCCGCGACGGGCACGCCGTCGGTGGCGGAGGCGGCGGCGCTGGCGCGCGGGGGCGTGCTGGTGGTGCCGAAGCGGACCGCGCCGGGCCCCGGGGGCGGCCCCGGCCGTGTCACGTGCGCGGCGGCCCGCCCCGACCCGACCTGCCCTCTTCCCGAAGGAGCCTGACGTGCACACCCCTCCCCCGGCCCTGCTCGCGGCGCTCGAAGCGCGCCTGGCCGAGACGCTGCGGGCGTCCGGCTGGGCCGCGCCCGAGGTGACGGTCCTGCTGGTGGGCTCCGGTGCGCCGGACGCGTACGCCAACGCCGAACTCGCCGCCGCTGCCCGCCTGTTGTGGGAGGGCGGCGGCTGCGCGGGCGTGGAGCCGGCGTTCGTGTCGGGCGCCGCGCCGGACGTCCCGGCGGGCCTCGCCCGGTGCGCGGCTCTCGGCGCGCGCCGGGTGGTGCTCCTGCCGTACGAGGAGGCCGTCGTCGCCCGCTGCGAGGAGTGGGCGGAGCGGTCCGCGGGGGCGCCGGGCGGGGTGGCGGTGCGCTGTGCGGGGGGCCCGGGGTCGGTCGCGGCCGGGGTGGGCGGGCCGGATCTGCGGCATCACGGGGATGCCGAAGTGCGGGACGACGGCGAGAAGTTGACGGACCTCGCGGTGAACGTGCGGACGGGGACGCCGCCGCTGTGGCTGCGGGAGCGGATCGCGGCGTCCCTCGACGGGCTCGCCGCGTACCCGGACGGGCGGGCGGCGCGGGCGGCGGTCGCGGCGCGGCACGGGGTGGGGCCGGAGCGGGTGCTGCTGACGTCGGGGGCGGCGGAGGCGTTCGTGCTGCTGGCGCGGGCGCTTCGGGTGCGGCGGCCGGTCGTGGTGCATCCGCAGTTCACGGAGCCGGAGGCGGCGCTCGCGGACGCGGGGCACGCGGTGCGGCGGGTGCTGCTGCGGGAGGAGGACGGGTTCCGGCTCGATCCGGCGCTGGTGCCGGAGGACGCGGATCTGGTGATCGTCGGGAACCCCACGAATCCGACATCGGTGTTGCATCCGGCGGAGTCCTTGGCGCGGCTGGCGCGGCCGGGGCGGGTCCTGGTCGTGGACGAGGCGTTCATGGACGCGGTGCCGGGTGAGCGGGAGGCGCTGGCGGGCCGTACGGACGTGCCGGGGCTCGTGGTGCTGCGGTCGCTGACGAAGACGTGGGGTCTTGCGGGGCTGCGCGTCGGCTACGTCCTGGCCGAACCGGGGATCGTGGGCGCGCTGGAGCGGGCGCAGCCGTTGTGGCCGGTGTCCTCGCCGGCGCTGGTCGCGGCGGTGGCGTGCATGTCGGCGCGGGGGGTCGCGGAGGCGGAGCGGGCGGCGCGGGAGGTCGCGGCGGACCGGGAGTTTTTGGTGGGGCGGCTGGGTGAACTGGCGGAGTCCGGGGTGCGGGTGGTGGGACCTGCGGCGGGGCCGTTCGTTCTGGTGCGGGTGCCCTCCGGGCTGGGGGTGCGGGAGCGGTTGCGGGGGGCGGGGTTTGCGGTCCGGCGGTGCGATACGTTCCCGGGCCTCGGCCCCGACTGGCTCCGCGCGGCAGTCCGCCCCCCACAAACCAGCACCCGCTTCACGTCAGCCCTACGCACGGCACTTCACCCAGCCCCGTAAACGGCCAGCCCCGGCTCTTGCTCCTCAATCGCCGGAGGGGCTGGGAGTTCGGCGCTGAGGCCAACTGCCAGGGCCGGAGGCCGAGAGCGGGCGCTGAGACAAGCCCCGTAAGGGGCGCGGGGAACTGCGCGAGAAGCCCCACCGGGGCTGAACTGGACGCACAACGTGCACTGACCCGGCGCTGGGGTGCCGCCTTGCCCACCCGTGCCGCCCTGGGGGTCCCCCGGACGGAGTCTGGGGGAGGCAGACTGCCCAAGGCGGGGGGCGCCGAAGAAGTGCCGGGGTTGGCAGCCCCGTAAGGGGCGCGGGGAACTGCGCGACCAGCCACGACGGAGCCGCAGGCAACAAGACGGCGGGGGCGCCCCCACCCAAAACCACCGGAACTGGCAGCCCCGTAAGGGGCGCGGGGAACTGCGCGAGCGGCCACGGCGGACCCGCACGCGAAGAACCCCCAGCCGGGGCTGCCACCCTCAGGGGCGCGGGGAACTGCGCGAGCGGGCACGGCGGACCCGCACGCGAAGAACCCCCAGCCGGGGCTGCCACCCTCAGGGGCGCGGGGAACTGCGCGAGCGGGCACGGCGGCGCCGCAGACGAAAAACTCCCCGCCCCCCCAAGAGGCCCGCGTTGGAACTACTGGGCGCGGCGGGCGCGGCGGGACATGGCCACCGCTCCCCCACCGGCGATCAGAAGAATGACCGCACCCCCGACCACGTACGGAGTCGTAGAACTACCCCCCGTCTCGGCGAGCCCCGCCTTCTCCTTCACCGGCGTGACGACCTTGCCCTTACCCCCCTGAGGCTCGACCTCAGGCTCATCGGACGGCTTCGGAGAAGCAGGCGGCACGACGGCCGGCACGGCAGGCGCCTCACACGTGGCCCCCGCCAGCGTCACCTCCCCGGTGACCTCCGCGACGTTCAGCTTCAACGGGTTGACGGAGACCTTGAGTTGCAGCGCGGAAGCCGCCGCCGTCGTCGAGGTCGTCGACGTGTTGGACAGGCCGAGGGACACCTCACCGACGCCCGGCACCTTGACCTCGGTCGTGCCCCCGGCGCTGAGCGTCACCTTCTTGCCGAGGACGGTGACGGACCCCAGCAGGTTGGACTCGGCGACGGGCTTCTTGCCGGCCACGCACAGCGCCTTGGAGGTGACCTGGTCGACCTCGATGAGGGAGAGCAGCGGCAGCCCGGGGACATGCACCTTGGCGTGCGCGAGCTGCGTGAACCCTTCCGACTGACGGGAGTCGACGGTGGCCCGCGCCTTGGCGACATCGGCCCGCAGCACGCTGAACGGCTGCCCCCCGTCGACCCCGTCGAGCCGCGCGGTGAGGGCGGTCTTCTCGGCGCTCGCGGGGGCCTGCACCTCGTTGAGGGAGACGCGCAGCGGCACGTTGACGGTCTTGTTGAGCAGGTTCACGTCGAGGCCGGTGCGCAGGACGACGGCACCGGCCTTGCCGCCGTGGTCGCCGGTGGCGGCGGCGGGCCCGGCGGCGGCGAGCACGAGCGGCCCGGCGGCGAGCGCGGTGGCCACGGCAGCGGCGGCGGCACGGCGGGCGGGCGTGCGCAGGACGGTGGTCAGGGTGGAGCTGGGCATGCTGGTGGGACCCCCAGAGCAGGACGGATCATCACGGGAACCGTCACGGAACATGAACAAGAACGGGCGCCGTCGGTGGCGGCCTGCACGGGGACACGCGCGGCCCCACCGTCCGACGGCGACTGGTCGTCGACTGGTCATCGACTGAGGGAATCTTTACGCACTGAGAGTGAACAGGCCACAACCCGGCGTGAGTTCACTCCAAAGGGGGGTTTTAGCTCAAACCTTCGAATCCGACGCCCCACGCGTCACCCTTGAGCACGCGTGAACACCCTGAACGAACACCCTGAACGCGCTCAAACGCGCTCACCCCCGTCCGGCACCCCCGGCCCCACCCTCGCGAGAGGTACGCAAACGAGCCGCGCCGCCCCGGGGTCACGCCCCGTCAACCCCGCGACCCGCCCCCGACGCGCCGCCCCCGGAGCACGACATGGCGGGGCGCGGCGAGGACCCGTACGTCGGCGCGCGGATCGGTGTCGTAGAGGACGAGGTCGGCGGGGGCACCCTCGTCGAGTCCGGGGCGGCCGAGCCAGGCGCGGGCGCCCCATGCGGTGGCGGAGAGCGCGTCGAGCGCGGGGATGCCGGCCTTGACCAGCTCCGCGACCTCGCCCGCGACGAGCCCGTGCGCGAGGGAGCCGCCCGCGTCGGTGCCGACGTACACGGGGATGCCCGCGTCGTAGGCGGAGCGCACGGTGTCGTAGCGGCGCGCGTGGAGCCGGCGCATATGGGCGGACCAGCGCGGGAACTTCTGCTCGCCGCCCGCCGCGAGGTCGGGGAAGGTGGCGATGTTGACGAGGGTCGGCACGATGGCGACGCCGCGCTCCGCGAACAGCGGGATCAGCTCGTCGGTGAGGCCCGTGGCGTGCTCGACGCAGTCGATGCCGGCCTCGACGAGGTCGCGCAGGGACGCCTCGGCGAAGCAGTGGGCGGTGACGCGGGCGCCGAGCCGGTGCGCCTCGGCGATGGCGGCCTCGACGGCGCCGCGCGGCCAGCAGGCCGTCAGGTCGCCTTCCTCGCGGTCGATCCAGTCGCCGACGAGCTTGACCCAGCCGTCGCCGCGCCGGGCCTCGCGGGCGACGTACGCGACGAGGTCCTCGGGCTCGATCTCGTGGGCGTAGTTGCGGATGTAGCGGCGGGTGCGGGCGATGTGGCGGCCGGCCCGGACGATGCGGGGCAGGTCCTCGCGGTCGTCGATCCAGCGGGTGTCGGAGGGCGAGCCGGCGTCGCGCAGCAGCAGGGCGCCCGCGTCGCGGTCGGTGAGGGCCTGCTTCTCGGCGGTCTCGGCGGGCACCGGGCCGTGCGCGTCGAGCCCGACATGGCAGTGCGCGTCGACGAGTCCGGGCAGCGCCCAGCCGTCGAGCGTGGTCACGTCGAGCCCGGCCGTACGCGGCCGTTCGTACGTGATCCTGCCGTCGATCACCCACAGTTCGTCGCGCACGTCCTCGGGTCCGGCGAGGACCCGTCCCCTGATGTGCAGCACCCCGGCGTCGCTCGTCGCACTCATGGCACGAAGCCTATGAGAGCGGTCGGTACGCTCGTCAGCGGCATCCCTACCGAACCCGTGAGCGAAGAGAGCACCACCGTGACGCATCCGTTTCTCGACCTGGCCCCGCTGAGCGCCGCACACTTCGCGTCCATCGAGGACCGTGTGGCCCGCCTCATGGGCGTCGCAGGCGCGCAGGACGTCGTGATCATGCAGGGCGAGGCGCTGCTTCCGCTGGAGGGCGCGATCCGCGCGGCGGCGGGCCCGGGCACGGTCGCGCTGAACGTGATCACGGGCCCGTACGGGCAGACGTTCGGCGACTGGCTGCGGGACTGCGGGGCGACCGTGCACGACCTGGCGGTGCCGTTCCACACGGCGGTCACGGCGGACCAGATCCGCGCGGCGCTCGCGGAGCACCCGGAGATCGACTTCGTCTCGCTGGTGCACGCGGAGGCGGCGACGGGCAACACGAACCCGGTCGCGGAGATCGGTGAGGTCGTCCGGGCGCACGGCGCGCTGTTCTACCTGGACGCGGTCGCCTCGATCGCGGCCGAGCCGGTGCTGCCCGAGGCGTGGGGAGTGGACCTGTGCGTGATCGGCGCGCAGAAGGCGATGGGCGGCCCGGCGGGCGTCTCGGCGGTGTCGGTGAGCGCCCGCGCCTGGGAGCGGATGGCGGCGAACCCGCACGCGCCCCGCCACTCCTACCTCTCGCTCCTGGACTGGAAGCAGCGCTGGATCGACGGCGGCCGCACCGCCCTGCTGCACGCGCCGGCCCAGTTGGAGATGCTGGCCCTCGAGGCGTGCGTGGAGCGGATCGAGGGCGAGGGCCTGGAGGCGCTGATGGCGCGGCACGCGAGCGCGGCGGCGGCGACCCGCGCGGGCACGCTGGCGCTGGGCGGCGGTCTGACGCCGTACGTGCACGAGGCGCGGGACGCGGCGCCGGTGGCGACGACGCTGCGGGCGCCGGCGGGCACGGACGCGCGGGAGCTGGTGGCGCGGGCGCTCGCGGTGGACCCGGTGCTGCCGCTGGTGGCGGGCGGCGGGGCGCTGGCCGCGGAGATGATCCGGGTGAACCACTACGGGCCGCAGGCGACGCGCGGTGTCGTGCAGTCCTCGCTCGCGGCGCTCGGCGGGGCGCTCGCGGAGGCGGGCCACGAGGTGGACCTCGAAGCGGCGCGCAAGGCGGTGGCCGCGGCCTGGCGGTGAGCCGGAGTCCGTGACGGCGCGGTGCGGCCGCGGCGTCACGGAGCGGAAAACGCGCACCACAGCGGGGCGCCGTCCTTTTACGAGGGCGGCGCCTTTGTTATTCACCAAACAATTCCGCATTGTTTATGAGAGTAGCTTCCCGTATTACTTCTGCCCGCTTTCCCGCAGCGTAAACACAGAGGTTGAGAGCGGGCCCGCGCCCGTAATTCGGACACGTTCCGGCGGGGTTCCAGCCTTGTGACGTACTCCACAAACTCGGCGATACATCCCTTTTGTGCGCCATGAATCCGGACATATCTCTGAGGTCTCACGCGCCCGCTCGCCCACGCGCGATAACACAGATCGACCGCTGACGTAACCCCTCCCCTAGATGCAATTCCAGAAATTGCTCGGTAAATTTAATTCGCATGACCGCCGCACAAGCGCAATTCCAGCTCGACCATCCCGGCGTGGCCGACGGCGCCTCGATCTGGCGTATCGCCCGCGACTCGAAGGTCCTCGACCTCAACTCGTCGTACAGCTATCTGCTGTGGTGCCGTGACTTCGCGGCCACCTCGGTGGTGGCCCGCGACGAGTCGGGCGAGGTCGCCGGGTTCGTCACCGGCTACATCCGGCCGGAGCGTCCGCAGACCCTGGTCGTGTGGCAGGTCGCCGTCGACCACGCCCACCGCGGGCACGGTCTGGCCGGCGAGCTGCTGGACGGCCTCATCGCCAAGGTCCTCGGCGCCGGACGGCCGGTCACGACGGTCGAGACGACCATCACGCCCGACAACTCGGCGTCCCAGGCGCTGTTCCAGTCCTTCGCCCGCCGGCACGGCGCCGGCGTGGAGCGCACGGTCCTGTTCGACGCGGGCGTGTTCCCCGAAGAGGGGCACCTGCCCGAGGAGCTGTACCGCATCGGGCCGCTGGCCTGAGCGACGCCGCCGATCCCACCCATCGCCGACCCCCCTCAACTCCCCTCCCTAGAGGAGCATTCGCTGTGACCATCACCCAGCCGGACCTGAGCGTCTTCGAGACCCTTGAGTCGGAGGTGCGCAGCTACTGCCGCGGCTGGCCCACCGTCTTCGACCGGGCCCAGGGCAGCCGCATGTACGACGAGGACGGCCACGAGTACCTGGACTTCTTCGCGGGCGCCGGGTCGCTCAACTACGGGCACAACAACCCGGTCCTCAAACGCGCGCTGATCGACTACCTGGAGCGCGACGGCGTCACCCACGGGCTCGACATGTCGACGGCCGCCAAGCGCAACTTCCTGGAGTCGTTCCAGAACATCATCCTGCGCCCGCGCGACCTGCCGTACAAGGTCATGTTCCCGGGCCCGACGGGCACCAACGCCGTCGAGTCGGCGCTGAAGCTGGCCCGCAAGGTCAAGGGCCGCGAGTCGATCATCTCGTTCACCAACGCCTTCCACGGCATGTCGCTGGGCTCGCTGGCGGTGACCGGCAACGCGTTCAAGCGCGCGGGCGCCGGTATCCCGCTGGTGCACGGCACGCCCATGCCGTTCGACAACTACCTCGACGGGCAGACCCCGGACTTCATCTGGTTCGAGCGTCTGCTTGAGGACTCCGGCTCGGGCCTGAACACGCCGGCCGCCGTGATCGTCGAGACGGTCCAGGGCGAGGGCGGCATCAACGTGGCCCGTGCCGAGTGGCTGCGCAAGCTCGCCGACGTGTGCGAGCGCTGGGACATGCTGCTCATCGTCGACGACATCCAGATGGGCTGCGGCCGCACCGGTGCCTTCTTCTCCTTCGAGGAGGCGGGCATCACACCGGACATCGTGACTGTTTCGAAGTCCATCAGCGGGTACGGGCTTCCTATGTCCCTGTGCCTGTTCAAGCCGGAGCTGGACGTCTGGGAGCCGGGCGAGCACAACGGCACGTTCCGCGGCAACAACCCCGCGTTCGTGACCGCCGCCGCCGCGCTGGAGACGTACTGGACCGATGGCCCGGCGATGGAGAAGCAGACGCTGGCACGCGGGCAGCAGGTCGAGGAGGCCCTCGGCGCGCTGCGCGACGAACACCGCGACGCGATCGCCGAGTACCGGGGCCGCGGCCTGGTGTGGGGCATCGAGTTCCGCGACAAGGAGCGGGCCGGCAAGGTCGCCAAGCGCGCCTTCGAACTCGGCCTGCTCATCGAGACCTCCGGCCCCGAGAGCGAGGTCGTCAAGCTGCTTCCGGCGCTGACGATCACGCCCGAGGAGCTGGACGAGGGGCTGCGCACGCTCACCCGGGCCGTGCGCGAGACCGCCTGACCCCCCTCACGACGCAGAAGAGAAAGGCAGCGACCCACCGTGATCGTCCGTTCGTTCAAGGAGATCGAGAACACCGACCGGCACGTGAAATCGGCGTCCGGCACCTGGGAGAGCAAGCGCATCGTCCTCGCCAAGGAGAAGGTCGGCTTCTCCCTGCACGAGACGATCCTGTACGCGGGTACGGAGACCGACATGTGGTACGCCAACCACATCGAGGCCGTGCTGTGCGTGGAGGGTGAAGCCGAGCTCGAGAACCGGGAGACCGGGGAGAAGCACTGGATCGAGCCGGGGACGATGTATCTCCTGAACGGCCACGAGCGCCACACCCTGCGGCCGAAGACGGACTTCCGCTGCGTGTGCGTGTTCAACCCTCCTGTCACCGGACGGGAGGACCACGACGAGAACGGCGTCTACCCGCTGCTGACCGAGCCCGAGGAGGTCTGATCCGTATGACGACGGCAACCGGCATCACCGACCTGTACCCGACCCGAGGCACTTCCGAGGTGGCGACCCCGCGCGTCGACCCGGTCGTCTGGTCGGCTCCGGGAGCCCGGGGTCCGATCCGCCAGTCGGACCTCGCCGCCTTCGAGCGGGACGGGTTCCTCGCCATCGAGGAGCTGATCGGGCCGGACGAGATCGGCACCTACCAGGCGGAGCTGAACCGCCTGGTGAACGATCCGGCCATGCGCGCCGACGAGCGTTCGATCGTCGAGCCGCAGTCGCAGGAGATCCGTTCGGTCTTCGAGATCCACAAGATCAGCGAGGTCTTCGCCGACCTGGTCCGCGACGAGCGTGTCGTGGGCCGGGCCCGGCAGATCCTCGGTTCGGACGTGTACGTCCACCAGTCGCGCATCAACGTCAAGCCCGGCTTCGGCGCCACGGGGTTCTACTGGCACTCGGACTTCGAGACGTGGCACGCCGAGGACGGTCTGCCGAACATGCGCACGGTGTCGGTCTCCATCGCGCTGACGGAGAACTACGACACCAACGGCGGGCTCATGATCATGCCGGGCTCGCACAAGACGTTCCTCGGCTGCGCGGGCGAGACGCCGAAGGACAACTACAAGAAGTCGCTCCAGATGCAGGACGCGGGCACGCCGAGCGACGAGGCGCTGACCAAGTTCGCCGACGCGCACGGCATCAAGCTGTTCACCGGCAAGGCCGGGTCGGCGACGTGGTTCGACTGCAACGCGATGCACGGCTCCGGCGACAACATCACGCCGTACCCGCGCTCGAACGTCTTCATCGTGTTCAACAGCGTGGAGAACACGGCGGTGGAGCCGTTCGCGGCGCCCGTGCGGCGCCCGGAGTTCATCGGCGCGCGGGACTTCACCCCGGTGAGGTGAGCGGCGCCCGTACGTGAGTCACGTGGCTCACGTACGTGAGCGGGGGCGGGATCCGGTCGCGGGTCCCGCCCCCGCTCACGTGTGTCCGGGTGCGGCGGGCGGTGCGCGGGGGTCACTCCAGGGCGTTCAGCAGGCGGTCCACGTCGGCGGCCGTGTTGTAGAAGTGGAACGACGCCCGCAGGTTCCCGGCGCGGGCGGAGACCTCGACGCCCGCCTCGCGCACCCGGGGCTGCCGCTCGCCGAGGCCCGGCACGGAGACGATCGGGGAGCCCGGGGAGGGCACGGGCTCCAGGCCGAGCGTGGCGAGCCCGGCGCGGAACCGGTCGGCGAGCGCGAGGTCGTGGGCGCGGATGGTGTCGGGGCCCAGTTCCTCGACGAGGGCGAGCGCGTGCCGGGCGCCGGTGTACGAGAGCAGGGCGGGCGACTCGTCGAACCGGCGGGCGGAGCGGGCGAGTTCGGTGACCGGACCGTAGCAGCTGTCCCAGGGCCGCTCCCCCGCGACCCAGCCCCCGAAGACGGGGTCCAGGCCCTCCGGGTCGTGCGGGCCGACGAAGAACGTGACGCCGCGCGGGCAGGTCAGCCACTTGAAGGCGACGGCGGCGACGTAGTCGGCCGCGGCCGCGTGCTCGGCCAGCGCGAACCAGCCCGCCGCCTGCGAGGCGTCCACGTACAGCCGGGCACCGTGCGCGCGGGTCGCCTCGCGCAGCGCGGTGAGGTCCGCGACCCGCCCGTCTGCGGACTGCGCGGCGCTGACCGCGACGAGGGCGGTGCCGGGGCGGACCGCGTCGGCCAGCGACTCCAGCGGCACGATCCGCACCTTCAGATCACGGCGTACGTGGAAGGGGTTGACCGCGGAGCTGAACTCGCCCTCGGCGGTGAGGACTTCGGCGCCCTCGGGCAGTGAGGCGGCGATCAGCCCGGTGTAGACGGCGACGGACGCGCCGGCCGCCACCCGCGTCGCGGGCACCCCGGCGATCCGGGCGAACGCGGCCCGCGCCTCCTCCAGGTCCGCGAAGAGGGAGTCGGCGGGGCGGCCGGTGGCCATGCCGTCGAGGGCGTCGCGCATGGCGTCGGCCGCGCGGGCGGGCAGCAGGCCGACGCTCGCGGTGTTCAGATAGGTGGCGGCGGGGCGGTACTGGGCGCGGACGAGGTCCGCGTCGAGAGCGTGGTGAGTACCCGAAGTCTCCATGGGCCCACTGTGCCGCGCCGCCAACTGCCCGTCCATCGAGAAATGTTGAGCGGTACCTCTCAGCGCCGCTGACGGATCGGGCGCCGCTGACGGATCGCGCGGCGCTGACGGACCGGCGTCAGGACTGCGGGACCGCGCAGCCGTCGGGGCCGCACGCGTCGCCTTCGGCCGTGCCGTCGAGGACGGTCAGCGGGGAGCGGGCGCCCCACGCCTGGCTGAGCGCCTGGGTGAAGATCTCGGCGGCCTGGGCGCCGGAGACGCCGAACTTGCGGTCGAGGACGAAGAACGGCACGCCCGTCGCGCCCAGCTCGGCGGCCTCTCGCTCGTCGGCGCGCACGGCGTCGGCGTAGGCGTCCGGGTCGGCGAGGACCGCGCGGACGTCGGCCTCGTCGAGACCGGCCTGGACGGCGAGCGTGACGACGTGCTCGTCGTCGGCGAAGACCGAGCCCTCCTCCGCGAAGTTCCCCCGGTACAGGGCGTCGACCAGGGCGTCCTGCACGCCCTTGTCCTTGGCGAGGTGCAGCAGGCGGTGCAGGTCGAAGCTGTTGCCGTAGTCGCGGCCCTCGGTGAGGTAGGGCAGGCCGAGCGCGCCGGCCTGCTGTCCGAGGCCCTGCTCGTTGGCGGCGGCCTGCGCCTCGCTGATGCCGTACTTCTTGGCGATCTTGGCGATGACGGGACCGGTGTCGCCCTTGGGGATGGTGGGGTCCAGCTCGAAGGAGCGGTGGACGACCTCCACCTCGTCCTTGTGCGGGAACGCGTCGAGGGCCTGCTCGAACCGGGACTTGCCGATGTAGCAGAAGGGGCAGTTGATGTCGGTCCAGATCTCGACGCGCATGGTGGGGCTCGCTCCAGTGTCGTACGGCGCAGGGGTGTCCTGCCTCGTACGTCAACCGGAGGCGCCCGCGCCGCATTCCCCGCCCGGCGCGGGCGCCCGGGTCGCTCTGGTGCCGTCAGGTGCCGTCGCGCAGGTCGGCGGGGGCGTGGTCGCGGAACGCGATGCGGTCGTAGCGCACGGTGCAGCCCTCGCCGGCCGGTGACTGGGCGAGGAAGCCGACGAGCGGGGCGTCGGCGCCGTCCCGGTCCTCGTCGCCGAGGGCGAAGACGCGGACGAAGGTCCAGCGCTCGCCGTCGGTGGAGGCGTGGAAGGCGTACGCGGCGCCGGTGCGGGTCAGCCGCAGCCAGACGGTGTCGCCGGGCACGACGAAGGAGTTCGCGTCGTCGGAGCGGCCCCGGGTGACGACCGTGCAGATGGTGGGCTCGTCGGGTGAGCGCTCGTAGCAGAGCTTGGCCCACTGGCGCTCCCCCGCGTGCAGGTAGAGCACCCCCGCGTCGAAGGGGGCCGCGAAGCCGACCGTGACACGGGCGACGAGCTGGAAGTCGCCGGCGGGCGGGGCGCCGAGCAGCCGGGGCGCGTCGGATGCGGGGTCGAGTGCGGTGCCGCCGGGCGGCACGAAGCGGTCCTGGCGGGGCCCGGCGTGCCCGGTGAGCGTGCCGTCCGCGTAGCTCCAGTCGCCGTCGGGGCCGTGCGGGTGCAGGGGGAAGGGGAGTTCGGGCAGGTGCAGGTCCATGCGGGTCAGTTCTCCAGGCGGCCGTCGTAGCGCCGGGGCAGGCCCAGCGGATTGTCGTCGCGCAGTTCGGGCGGCAGCAGCGCCTCGGGCATGCTCTGGTACGTCACCGGGCGCAGCCAGCGCTCGATGGCGGTGCCGCCCACGGAGGTGGAGGTGGAGGTGGTGGCCGGGTAGGGGCCGCCGTGGTGCTGGGCGGGGGCGACGGCGACGCCGGTGGGCCAGCCGTCGACGAGGACGCGGCCGGCGAGCGGGGTCAGCGCGGCGAGGAGGGCGGCCGCCTCGCCCTCGCCCGCGGCCTCGGCGGCGGAGAGCTGGAGGGTGGCGCTGAGGTTGCCGGGCAGGCGCCCGAGGACGGCGGTGACCTCGTCGGTCGTGGTGTAGCGGGCGACGACGGTGACCGGCCCGAAGCACTCTTCGAGGAGCAGGTCGTGCGGGCCGCCCTCGGTGGCGAGGCGGGCGGCGGGGACGGTGAGGAAGCCGGGGCTGACGGTGTGCTCGCTGCCCGCGCCGGGCGTCACGGGCGCCTCGACGTCGGCGAGGGCGGCCCGCTCGGCGACCCCGGTGACGAAGTTGTCCCGCATGCGGTGGTCGAGCATGACGCCGGCGGCGGTGTCGCTGACGGCGGCGGTCAGGGCGGTGAGGAGCCGGTCGCCGCCCTCGCCGCGCGGCGCGAACACCAGGCCGGGCTTGACGCAGAACTGGCCGACGCCGAGCGTCATGGAGCCCGCGAGGCCCGCCCCGATCTGCTCGGCGCGCTCGGCGGCGGCGGCCTCGGTCACGACGACGGGGTTGAGGGAGCCGAGTTCGCCGTGGAAGGGGATGGGCGCCGGCCGGGCGGCGGCCGCGTCGAACAGGGCCCGCCCGCCGCGCACGGAGCCGGTGAACCCGGCCGCGGCGACGAGGGGGTGGCGGACCAGTTCGACGCCCGCGTCGAAGCCGTGGACGAGGCCGAGCACGCCCTCGGGGATGCCGTGGCGGGCGGCGGCGCGGCGGATGACGGAGGCGACGAGTTCGGAGGTCGCCGGGTGGTCGGGGTGGGCCTTGACGACGACCGGGCAGCCCGCGGCGAGGGCGCTCGCGGTGTCGCCGCCGGGCACGGAGAACGCGAACGGGAAGTTCGACGCGGCGTACACGGCGACGACCCCGAGCGGGATCTTGTAGCGGCGCAGGTCGGGGACGGGCGGGGTGGCCTTGTCGTCGGGGTGGTCGATGACGACGTCGAGGAAGGCGCCCTCGTCGACGATGTCGGCGAAGGCCCGCAACTGGTAGCAGGTGCGCGCGAGTTCGCCGGAGAGCCGGACCGGGCCGAGCGCGGTCTCCGCGTCGGCGGCCTCGACGAGATGGGCGCCGGAGGAGCCCGCCTCGCCGAGCAGGTCGGCGGCGGTGCGCAGGAACGCGGCGCGCACGGCGCGGTCGGCGAGGGCGGGGCGGGCGGCCTCGGCGGCGCGCACGGCCTGGTCGACCTCTTCCGGCGTGGCCTCGTCCGCGACCTGTTCGCGCTGCTTCCCGGTTCGGGGGTCGACACTCCAGACTGGTGCTGCTGCCACGGCGCTTTCCTCCGGCCTTTCCCGCGGCCGAACCTCCTTGGCCACGAGGGGCGTTCGATATACTGAACGCTGTCTCTGTGGGTGAACTCCCTGGAGACTATTTGTCGTCGAACGAGGGGGTCAAGGCCGATGGCGGCAGGCGCGACGGGGGCCGCCGGCGGCGGAGCGCAGGTCAAGTCGGCCGTACGGACGGTGGAGCTGCTGGAGTTCTTCGCCGGCCGCCCCGGGATGCACTCCCTCGCCGCGGTCCAGGAGGCCGTCGGCTATCCCAAGTCCAGCCTGTACATGCTGCTGCGGACCCTGGTCGACCTCGGCTGGGTGGAGACCGACGCGACCGGCACGCGGTACGGGGTCGGGGTGCGGGCCCTGCTGGTGGGCACCTCGTACATCGACGGGGACGAGGCCGTCGCCGCGGCCCGCCCGACGCTCGACCGGCTCTGCGAGGAGACGGCCGAGACGATCCATCTGGCCCGGCTCGACGGCACCGACGTCGTCCATCTGGCGACCCGCCCCTCGCCGCACCATCTGCGGCCCTCCACCCGGGTCGGCCGCCGGCTGCCCGCGCACGCGACGGCGCTCGGCAAGGCGCTCCTCGCCACCCACACCGACGAGCAGGTCCGGGCGCTGCTCCCGGCCGAGCTGCCCGCGCTGACCGCGCACACGATCACCGACCGCGAGGCGCTGATCGAGGAGCTGCGCGCGGTGCGCGAGCAGGGCTTCGCCGTGGACCGCGAGGAGAACACGGTGGGCCTGCGCTGCTACGGCATGGCGATCCCCTACCGCACCCCGGCCCGCGACGCGCTCTCCTGCTCGGTGCCGGCCGCGCGCCTCACCCCCGCGCTCGAACGGACGGTGCGGGACGCCCTGTCCGGCGCCCGGGACCGGCTCACCCTCGCCACCCGCCACCTGTGACCGACCGTGCCGTCCGCCCGCGTGCGGCGGCGCAGAAAGCACGTCTGCCATGACTCGTACGATGCCGTCGACGCCGGCGAAGGCGTCCGTCATAGCCGCGCCCGGGATGCCGTCCCTGCTGGTCGTGGTGGTGTTCTGCTTCTCGGGCTTCGCGCTGCTGCTGCCGGTGACGCCGGAGTGGGCGGTGCGCGGCGGCGCCGACGCGTTCGGCGCGGGGCTCGTCACGGCCGTCCTGATGGCGGCGACCGTGCTGGCGCAGTTGCTGGTCGAGCGGGCCCTGCGGCGGCTCGGCTGGACCCGGACCCTGACGCTCGGCGCGCTGCTGCTCGGGCTGCCCGCACCTGTGCAGGCGCTCAGCGACGCGCTCGGCCCGGTCCTCGTGACGACGGCTCTGCGCGGCCTCGGTTTCGGCATCCTGACGGTGTGCGGCTCGACGGCGGTGGCGACGCTGGCCCCGCGCGGCCGGCAGGGCGCCGCGATCGGCCTGTACGGGCTGGCCATCGCGGTGCCGCAGACGGTCCTGACACCCGCCGCGCCGGCGCTCGTCGCCGCGTTCGCCCTCCCGGCGATCCTGGTGTGCGGGGCGCTGCCGGTGCTCGCATTGCCGTTCACGGGGGCGCTGGGCCGGGCCGTGGAGGCGGGTCTGTCGGCGCAGGCGCCGGGGGCCGAGGGCGCCGACTCCACCGGGGCCGCGTCGGCGGCGGCCGTGCTGCGCCGCATCTGGCTGCCGCTGGTCACGCTGCTGCTGGTGACGTCGGCGGGCGGCGCGGTGCTGACGTTCACGCCCCAGTTCACGGGCCGGGCGGCGCTCGCGGCGGGCGCGCTGCTGCTGTTCACGGCGACCGCCGCCGGGGCCCGCTGGGTGGGCGGGGTGCTCGCGGACCGGCTCGCGCCGCGCCCGCTGACCTGCGCCCTGCTGGCCGCCGGGTGCGCGGGGCTCGTCCTGGTGGCGCTCGCCGTGCGCGGACCTGCGCCGGGGCCCGCGCCGCTGCTGTCGGGGCTGGCGCTGCTGGGCGCGGCGTACGGCGGTCTGCAGAGCCTCACGCTGGTCCAGGCGCTGGACCGGGCGGGCGCGGCGCACCGGCACACGACCTCCGTCGCCTGGAACATCGGCTACGACTCGGGCACCGGCCTCGGCTCGCTGCTCCTCGGGCTGGCCGCGCAGGCGGCGACGTACACGGCCGGGTTCGGCGCGATGGCCGGGGCGATGGCGCTCGTGGCGGTCGTGGTCCTCGTCACGGGTGGCCGCGCGACCGCCCACGGCGACGGGCCGCCCGCCGGGGCCGCCGGAGCCTCCGGAGCCGGGGCGCGCGAGGCCGGGACCGAGGCCGCCGAGTCCGCCGGGCGGACGGCGCCCTGTGACCCGTAAACCATGATCGTCCGAGGCTGAGGGCAGGCGGTCCGATGAGAGATCGCTGAGAAAAGGCCCGGCTTCGGAACGATTCGTTCCATCCCGTTCGTCCTTATGGGTGGAATGAACAAGACGATCAGGCGCGCCTCCGTCTTCACGCTGCTGCTCGTGTTCGCTCTGCTGGTCAGGGCGACATGGGTGCAGTTCTACGACGGCAAGGCCCTCGCGGACAACGACAAGAACCGGCGGAAGACGATCGCGCAGTACGCGAACCCGCTCGGTGACATCATCGTGGGCGGACGGGCGGTGACGGACTCGAAGCGGACCACCGGCAGCGACCTCAAGTACAAGCGCGACTACACGGACGGCGCGCTCTACGCGGGCGTGACGGGCTACACCTCGCAGGTCTACGGCTCGACGCAACTGGAGTCGATCTACCAGAAGGTGCTCGACGGCAGCGACACCCGGCTGCGCGGCCCGCTCGACGCGCTGACCGGCGCGAGCGCCAAGCCGGGCAATGTGATCACGACCGTCGACGCCGGGGTGCAGAAGGCCGCGTACCGGGCGCTCGGCGACAAGAAGGGCGCCGCCGTCGCCATCGACCCGGAGTCGGGGCGGGTGCTCGGCATGGTGTCGACGCCCTCGTTCGACCCGTCGACGATCAGCGGTTCCGGTTCCTCGGACGCCGCCGCGTGGAAGAAGCTCGCCGCCGACAAGGACGTACCGACGCTGAACCGCGCGCTGAAGCAGGCGCTGCCGCCCGGCTCCACGTTCAAGCTGGTCGTCGCGGCGGCGGCCCTGGAGGACGGGCTGTATCCGAATGTCGATACGCCGACTCACTCGCCGAACCCGTACCGGCTGCCGGGCACGGCGACCGACCTGCGCAACGAGAGCGCGAGCGCGCCCTGTGAGAACGCCACGCTCCGCACCGCGCTCCAGTACTCCTGCAACAACGTCTTCGGCAAGATCGCCGTGGATCTCGGGCAGGACAAGGTGCGCGCGATGGCCGAGAAGTTCGGCTTCGACGACACCAAGCAGGACATCCCCGTACGGGCCGCGACGAGCCGCTACCCCTCCGGCATGGACAAGGCGCAGACCGCGCTGTCGGGGATCGGCCAGTTCGACGTGACGGCGACGCCGTTGCAGATGGCGATGGTCTCCGCGACCCTCGCCAACGGCGGCGAACAGGCGTCTCCGCACATGGTCGCGCAGGTCACGGACGGCGGCGGCGACGCGATCGAGAAGTACGCCGACGGCGAGACGAAGCGGGTGGTCGGCTCGGGTACGGCGGCGCAGTTGCGGTCCGCGATGGAGACGGTCGTGACCAAGGGCACCGGCACCAACGCGCGCGTGCCGGGCGCGACCGTCGGCGGAAAGACGGGCACGGCCCAGCACGGCGAGAACAACAGCCAGACGCCCTACGCCTGGTTCACCTCGTACGCCAAGGACGACACGAGCGGCAAGCAGGTCGCCGTCGCGGTGCTCGTGGAGCAGTCGGACGCGGCCCGCTCCGAGGTCAGCGGCAACGGTCTGGCGGCGCCCATCGCGCAGGCGATGATGAAGGCGGCGCTCAAGCGGTGACTCCGGGCGGGGCGTTCCCGGGCGGGGCGCTCCTTGGCGGGGGCAGGGCGTCGGTCACGTGGTCGGGCGGCGGGACTCAGCCCACGTAGTAGGTCGGGTTCGGGAACTTGTACGTCTTGTCGGCGTGACCGCCCTCCAGGTCGGAGTACTGGTCGCCGAAGTTGCCGACGATGTCGTAGCCGAGGGACTCGATGTGCGCGCGGGTGCCGGACTTGTACTGCACGGTGGTGCACGTCCAGGCGCCCGGCGTGGCGCAGGAGCGCAGGTAGGCGGGCGGGTTCGCCTTGTCCTTGAGGAAGACGTGGCCGGCGTCGAGGTCGGTGTCGATGCCGACCTTCTTCAGGTTCTCGACGGCGGCCGCGCGCTGGGACTCGGAGAGGCCGGAGTTGTAGAAGACCGTGACGCCCTTCGACTCGGCGTAGCGGATGAGCGCGGGGGTACCGAAGACGGCGGGGCGGTCGGCGCGGTTGACGTACGCCTTCCATGTGGCGTCGTCGTACACGTAGTTGGACTTCTTCTCGTAGTCGAGGCTGAGCAGCAGCGTGTCGTCGATATCGAAGACGACGGCGGGGCGGTCGCCCCTGCCGTGGTGTTTGCCGGCCGCCTTCGCCGCCTTGGCTATCTGCTTCTTGGCGTCGGCCTGGACGCGGGCGAGGTCGTCGGCGTACTGGCTGTCGGGCGACGCCTGCCAGACGCTGGACGCGTCCTGGGTGGCGCCGTAGTAGGAGTCGATCTCCTTCACGAGCAGGCCGATGTTGTGCGGTTCCGCGGTGGCGGTGCCGGTGGGGCGGTCGGCGCTCGCGGCGCCGGTGCCGTAGACGGCGGTCGCGGCGAGGGCGCAGGCGGCGGCGATGCCCGCGACGCGGGCGGACTTGCGAAGGGTCGGCACGGAGGACTCCCGTCGGGGTGCTTCAGGTAAGCGGAGGTGAATGCAGGTGAATGCATGTCTACGCGCATCACATGGGGTCCGCGAGCGCCGTTACCCGATCGATATCGGGCGTTCGGCAAGGCATTGCCCGGGCCTGAACCCGGCTTGACCCCGCGTTGACACCGGGGTTCTAGGGTCGGCTGCGGGACGCAGGACGAGACAGGGGACTCCGGGGACATGAGAGCCGCCGCGCTGGACGCCGCCGCCGTGGAGCGGACGGCGTCTCCCGTGCTGCTGTGGATCTTTGTCGTGGGCGGGGTCGTCGCCATCGCCTGCGGGCTGAACTGGCTGTTGCGGCTTCGCGGGGCGCATACGCGCCGTTCCGGCCCCGAAGAGGCGGCGCTCTCCGCGCCGCCCGACCATCTCCGCCTCCTGGGCTCTCTCCTGGCGGGGGCGGGCCTGATACTCCTCGCCGTGACCTACGCCCTCTGGCGCCTCAACTGACGGTCCCTTGGGCGGGGCCTAGGGCGTGTCGTCAAAGTGTCGTGCCGGGGGGCAGTATGGAGTGATGGTGCGTCGTCATGAACTGACTGATGAGGAATGGGAGTTGCTTGAGCCGTTGCTGCCTCGTGGGGCTTTTGGCCGG
>NZ_JBVKBC010000025.1:0-100698 GCF_055639095.1 Streptomyces sp. NPDC107550 | reverse complement strand
GTTGACTTTTGGCACGCTGTTGAGTTCTCAAGGAACGGACGCTTCCTTTGTACTCACCCTCTCGGGCTTTCCTCCGGGCGCTTCCCTTCGGTCTTACTGTCTTGCGTTTCCGACTCTATCAGACCGTTTCACCGGCCGGTTTCCTCGGATTTCGATTTCCAGAAAATCGCTTTCGCGTTTTCCCTTTCGGCGAGATCGAACACTATCAGGCTTTTCTCGGCCCTCTGACCATCCATCTGCGGACATGCAGAAGTAGATCGAAGATAGTGTGCGACTTGATTGGTGCCGCCGGGACGTTCGACGCTCTGCGGCGTCGGCTGCTCCCAGGCAGGGGTACGACAGTACATGGGCCCCGGGCCGGGAGGCAAATCGTTTGCTCGGTGCCTCTACGTCAGCCAACCGGTAGCTCTCATGCGGAACCGGGACTTTTTATGACTTACGCTTCTGAACAGTGCGTCGTCCAGGACAGGCAGCGGCGGCGCCCCCGAATCTCCACCCCTGGGAGGCTTGCCATGACCAGTGTGACGTCCCCACTTGCCGGACGCGCGATTGGGCTCACCGCCGTACCCGACCCGGTCTTCTCCGGTGCGATGGTCGGCCCCGGCACCGCCATCGACCCCGTGCGCGAACCGTCTGAGGCCGTCGCCCCCGTCAGCGGCATCGTGGTGTCCCTGCACCCGCACGCGTTCGTCGTCGTCGACGAAGCGGGCCACGGCGTCCTCACGCACCTCGGCATCGACACCGTGCAACTCAACGGCGAGGGCTTCGAGCTGCTCGTCAACAAGGGCGACACCGTGCAGCGAGGCCAGTCCATCGTGCGCTGGAACCCGGCCGCCGTCGAGGAAGCCGGCAAGTCGCCGGTCTGCCCCGTCGTCGCCCTGGAGGCCACCGCCGAGTCGCTGTCCGACGTGATCGAGAGCGGCGAGCTGAAGGCCGGCGACGCTCTGTTCGGCTGGAAGTGACCGCGGGTCGCCTCAGGCGGCCGCAGGACAATCACCGCGGCGGCAGACCCCGCCGCACTATCGGAGACGGGTGAGATGGAGACTACGCTGCGAGGCGTCGGCGTGAGCCACGGTGTGGCGATCGGCGAGGTTCGGCACATGGGAACGGCGGTGCTGGAGCCGCCGGCCAAGCAGATTCCGGCGGAGGACGCCGAGCGCGAACAGGGGCGCGCCCGGCAGGCCGTCGAAGCTGTCGCGGCCGACCTGATTGCGCGCGGCAATCTGGCCGGCGGCGAGGCGCAGGCCGTCCTGGAAGCACAGGCCATGATCGCTCAGGACCCTGAGCTGATCGCCGACGTCGACCGGCGCATCGCCGTCGGCAGCACCGCCGAACGCGGCATCTACGACGCGTTCTCGCACTACCGCGAACTGCTCGCGGGTGCCGGTGAGTACATGGCAGGCCGCGTCGCCGACCTCGACGACGTGCGCAACCGCATCGTGGCCCGACTGCTCGGCGTGCCCATGCCGGGCGTGCCGGACAGCGACCAGCCGTACGTGCTCATCGCGCGCGACCTGGCGCCCGCCGACACCGCGCTGCTCGACCCGGCGCTGGTCCTCGGCTTCGTCACCGAGGAAGGCGGTCCCACCAGCCACAGCGCCATCCTCGCCCGCGCCCTGGGTGTGCCGGCCGTGGTCGCGCTCCCCGGTGCCGGGGAGCTCGCCGAAGGCACGACCGTCGCCGTCGACGGCAGCAGCGGTGAGATCTTCGTGGACCCGAGCGCGGAGAAGAAGGCCCAGCTGGAGGCCGCGGCCGCCGAGCGCAAGGCGGCGCTGGCCGCGGCGACCGGCCCGGGCGCGACCTCCGACGGTCACAAGGTGCCTCTCCTGGCGAACGTGGGCGGCCCCGCCGACATCCCCGCCGCCGTCGAGGCGGGTGCCGAGGGCGTCGGTCTCTTCCGTACCGAGTTCCTCTTCCTGGACGACAGCAAGAAGGCACCGTCCGAGGAGAAGCAGGTCGAGGCGTACCGCCAGGTTCTCGAGGCGTTCCCCGAGGGCCGCGTCGTCGTGCGTGTGCTGGACGCGGGCGCCGACAAGCCGCTCGACTTCCTCACGCCGGCCGACGAGCCCAACCCGGCGCTCGGCGTGCGTGGCCTGCGCTCGCTGCTCGACCACCCCGAGGTGCTGCGCACGCAGCTCACCGCGCTGGCCAAGGCCGCCGAGGGGCTGCCGGTGTATCTCGAGGTCATGGCCCCGATGGTCGCCGACCGCGCGGACGCCAAGGCGTTCGCCGACGCGTGCCGTGAGGCCGGTCTGCAGGCCAAGTTCGGCGCGATGGTGGAGATTCCGTCCGCCGCGCTGCGGGCCCGCTCGGTGCTCCAGGAGGTCGAGTTCCTTTCGCTCGGCACGAACGACCTGGCGCAGTACACCTTCGCGGCCGACCGCCAGGTCGGCGCCGTCTCCCGTCTCCAGGACCCGTGGCAGCCGGCGCTGCTCGATCTGGTGGCGCTGTCGGCCGACGCGGCGAAGGCCGAGGGCAAGAGCTGCGGTGTCTGCGGCGAGGCCGCGTCGGACCCGCTGCTGGCGTGTGTGCTCACCGGTCTCGGTGTCACCTCCCTGTCCATGGGCGCTGCTTCGATTCCGTACGTGCGGGCGACGCTCGGCAAGTACACGCTGGCGCAGTGCGAGCGTGCCGCCGCCGCGGCGCGGGCGGCTGACTCCGCCGACGAGGCGCGTCAGGCCGCGCAGGCTGTCCTGTCCGGCGAGTAGCCGCAGGCTCCGCCTCTTTTTCGGAGGGCGCTCCCCCGTCGGGGAGCGCCCTCCGCGTATGCGCGGCCGTCAGTGGGTGTGCCGTCCCGTGGGGTCGGAGTCGTCGACGTGGGGAGCGGTGCGGTAGTCGACGCCCGGCTCTGGGGCTGTCAGGTCACCGGTGTGGGCGTCGGTGCAGTACGCGTCGAAGACCTCTGCCGCTGTGAGCTGTTCCAGATGCTCTCCTTTGAGGCGCCAGCCGTAGACACGGTCCCGCCCCTCCTGGGTGGTGCGGACCACGAGGGCGCTGGGTGTGCGGGTGGCGACGGCGAGGGCGATGACCGTGGTCAGCTCCATCACCTCCGTCTCGTCCATGCGGACCGTGCCGGGGGCGGAGTCCGCGTCGAGGTGGAGGACGGCCAGCAGTGCCTCGTCGGCGGTGGGGACGCTGACGACCCAGTGGTGGGTGCCGTCGCCGATGGTGTCGATGACACGGGCCACGAGGTAGGAGGCGCGGGCGAAGGCCGTGCGTCCGATGTCCTTGCCGCAGACGGCGCAGGGGCCGACGCGGGTGAGGACGGACGACGCGTACTCCCAGGTGGCCTGGCGGACGGCCTCCTCCACGAGGTCGGGGAGCAGGTCGGCCAGGGGCTGCCCCTCGTACGGGAGGCAGGGGCCGGCGGCCGAGAGTTCCGCTGTGAAGCGGGCGCGGCTGGTCACGGTGTCGGGCTCGATGCCGGTCTCGGCGCAGAACTCCTCGTACTCCACGGGGTCGAAGAGGGCGACGTGGGTGTGGCTGCCTTCGTCCGCGAGGGTTTTGAGGAGCTTCTCGACCTGGCGCAGATAGGTCTGGTGGTCGTCGAAGGTGAAGGTGCGGTAGCGCCGCATCTGTGTGAAGTCCTGCTCGTCGGCGAGCAGGCCGATGGTGCCCGCGACTTCGCGGCGCAGGTGCTGCGCCGCTTCGGCCGTCCGGTCGTGCTGAGTGCCTGCCATGACTTCCCCCTGAGTACGCTCGGCGATCAATGCTCACTCAGAGTAATCGGAGCCACTGACAACGGCGCTCGGAGCGGGCTCCGCACGGCCGGACGGCCCCGGGTGTCAGGCGCGCTTGCGGGCGATCTCCTCGTAGAACCGCAGGAGTTCGATGTCGTCGATGGAGCCGGCGTTCACGGCCTTGTCCAGCGGGGTGCCCTGGAGGAGTCGCTTGACGGGGACCTCGATGCGCTTGCCGGTGAGGGTGTGGGGGACGCCGGGGGCTTCGATGATCTCGTCGGGGACGTGGCGCGGGGAGAGCTGCTCACGGATCGTCTTCTTGATGCGGGAGCGGAGGTCGTCGTCGAGGACGGCGCCGGGAGCCAGGTGGACGAAGAGGGGCATCCAGTAGCCGCCGTCGGGCTGTTCGAGGCCGATGACAAGGGATTCCCGGATCTCGGGGAGGCGTTCGACGGCTTCGTAGATGTCGGCGGAGCCCATGCGGACGCCCTGGCGGTTGAGGGTGGAGTCGGAGCGGCCGTGGATGATGACGGACCCGCGTGAGGTGAGGGTGATCCAGTCGCCGTGGCGCCAGACGCCGGGGTAGGTGTCGAAGTAGCTGTCGTGGTAGCGGCTGCCGTCGGGGTCGTTCCAGAAGCGGATCGGCATGGACGGCATGGGGTTGGTGACCACCAGCTCGCCGACCTCGTCGATGAGGGGGTTGCCGTCCGGGTCCCAGGCCTGGAGGTCGGTGCCAAGGCCGGGGGCCTGGAGTTCGCCGATGTGGACCGGGAGGGTGGCGACCGCGCCGGCGAAGCAGGAGCAGACGTCGGTGCCACCGCTGACGGAGGCGATCCACAGGTCCTCGCGGACTTCGTCGTGGAGCCAGCGGAATCCGTCGGGCGGGAGCGGGGAGCCGGTGGTGGCGACGCACTTGACGCGGGACAGGTCGAGGTCGCGTCCGGGGTGGACGCCGGCCTTGCGGCAAGCCATGACGTAGGCGGCGGAGGTGCCGAAGAGGGTGGCTCCGGTGCGTTCGGCGACGGCCCACTGGGCGCCGGTGTCGGGGAAGCCGGGGCTGCCGTCGTACGTGACGATCGTGGTGCCGGTCAGGAGGCCGGAGACGAGGAAGTTCCACATCATCCAGCCGGTGGACGTGTACCAGAAGAAACGGTCCTCCGGGCCGAGGTCGCAGTGCAGGCCGAGCTGCTTGAGGTGCTCGACGAGGATGCCGCCCTGGGACTGGACGATGGCCTTGGGAAGACCGGTCGTACCCGAGGAGTAGAGCACCCACAGGGGGTGGTCGAAAGGGACCTCTTCGTAGACGGGCGGGGTGTCTCCCGAGGTGAGGGCCGCCCATTCGAGGGCGCCTTCGGGGGCTTCGGTGCCCAGGAGCGGGATGTGGACGACGGCGCGCAGGGACGGGAGCTCGGCGCGGAGTTCGGCGACGGTCTCGCGCCGGTCGTGTTCCTTGCCGCCGTAGCGGTAGCCGTCGACGGTGAACAGGACGACGGGTTCGACCTGCTGGAAGCGGTCGAGGACGCTGCGGGCGCCGAAGTCGGGGGCGCAGGAGGCCCAGACCGCGCCGACGGCGGCGCTGGCGAGGAGGGCGACGACGGCCTGGGGGATGTTGGGCAGATAGCCGCTGACGCGGTCGCCGGGGCGTACGCCGAGGGCACGCAGTTCGGCGGCGAGAGAGCCGACCTGGGCGCGCAGCTCGGCCCAGGTGACGGGGCGGATCTCGTGCGTCTCGTCGACGTGCAGGATGGCGGGCGTGTCGGCGCGCGCCGGGTCGTCGGCGGTGCGCAGGGCGTGCTCGGCGTAGTTCAGGGTGGCGCCGGGGAACCACTGGGCGCCGGGCATGGAGCGGTCGCCGAGCACGCGCGCGTAGGGGTGTGTGAAGCGCACGTCGAACCATTCGGTGACGGCCTTCCAGAACGTCTCCAGTTCGGTGACGGACCAGCGGTGCAGGGCCGGGTAGCCGCCGTCGGCGGGCGCGCCGTGGTGCTGGGCCGCCCATGCCTGGAACCGTGTGACCTGCGCGTCGTCGATCTGCTGCTGGTCGGGCTGCCAGAGCGGAGTGGGGTTCGCGGTGGTCATGGGGCGGCTCCCGGGAAGTACGCGGTGTGGGCGTCGTGGGCGCGCACGGCTGGGGTGTGCGCGTGACGCGGCTCAGCAGGACGATGCCATGTGATCGACTTCCGCACCAGGGTCTCCCCCACATAGTCCGCCTCGTGAAGATGTGCCGCGACCACTGGTGAACGGCAGTTGAACGCGGCCCTGGCGTGGAGTCCTGGGTGGCAGGCTGAGCAGCATGAACGGTCGTGACCTGATGCGCTCGGTGAAGTCGGTTTCCAAGGTGGGCGGCGCGCAGGGGTTGCGTGCGGTACGGGCTTCCTGGCGGCGTCGGCGGGCGGACGCGGCGGGCCTCGTCCCACGGGGTCCTGAGCGTGCGCGGGTGCCGGGGAGCGTGGTCGGGGCGGAGCCCGAGGCGGGCGGCGGCGTGGTGCGGTTCTCACGCGCGCGGCTGCGGATCGTGGTGACGGTGAGCGGGGCTGTGTTCTGGGGGTGGGACGGGGCCGAGCCGGAGCCGTCGTACGCGCTGGCTGGCGGGTGTCCGGAGGTGGACGCGCGCGTGGCGCTGGAACCGGACAAGGACGGCGGCTGGCGGGTGGTGGCGGAGCGGGCGACCGTGACGGTGTCGCGGCACGGCGCGGTGAGCGTGTGCACGCCCGGTGGTGTGGTGCTGCGGCGTGATCTGCCGCCCCGCTGGTGGGAGCCGGAGAGCGGTGGGGAGGCACGGTGGGTGCAGCGGTCTGAGGTCGGTGCGGACGCGCGGTTCTTCGGTCTGGGTGGCCGGGCCTCGGGGCCCCGGCTGCGGGAGGGGACGTACCGCTTGTGGAACACGGACCCGGGGGGTTCGTTCGGGCCGGGTGACGATCCGCTGTCGATCACGATGCCGGTGCAGATGGTGGTGGCCGACGCGGGTACACATCTGGTCTTCCACGACAACACGTGGGACGGGGAGGTCCGGCTGCGGGAGGGCGCCGAGGGGGCGGGCTCAGGCCATGACCTGCCAGGTGGGTGCGAGGTGCGCATGGAGGGCGGCCCGTTGCGGTGCTGGGTCGTGGTGGGGCCGCCGGCGCGTGTGCTGCATGTGTGGGCGCAGTTGACGGGTGGCGCGGCCGTGCCGCCTTCGTGGGCGCTCGGTCATCATCACGCGCGGTGGGGGTTCGGCAGTCAGGAGGAGGTGCGGCGGGTCGTGGACGGCTACAGGGAGCGCGATGTGCCGCTGGATGCCGTGCATCTGGACATCGATCACCTGGAGGAGCGGCAGGTGTTCACGGTGGACGGTGAGCGGTTTCCGTCGCTGTCCCGGCTGGCGGAGGAGTTGCGTGCCGATGGGATCCGGTTGGTGTCGATCGTCGATCCGGCGGTGAAGCGGGCGCGGGGTAATGCCGCGTACGACAGTGGGCGGGCGATCGACGCCTTTGTGCGTGATTCCGCCGGCCGTGCCGTGCGTGGCGTGGTGTGGCCCGGCGAGTCGGTCTATCCGGACTTCACGTCGGGGCGGGTGCGCAAGTGGTGGGGCGGCCTGTACGAGGAGCGGCTCGCTCGGGGTTTCTCGGGTTTCTGGCATGACATGAACGAGCCGGTGTCGTTCGCCGCGTTCGGTGACCCGACACTCCCCCGATCTTCGCGGCACGCGTTGGAGGGGCGGGGCGGTGACCATCGTGAGGCGCACAACGTGTACGGGCTGTGCATGGCGCGTGCGGGCTACGAGGGACTTCGGGAGTTGCAGCCTCAGGAGCGGCCGTTCGTTTTCTCGCGGTCGGGCTGGGCGGGCATGCAGCGCTATGGCGGGACATGGTCGGGGGACGTGGCGACGGGGTGGCCGGGGCTGCGGGCTTCACTGTCCCTGGTGCTCGGGCTCGGCCTGTGCGGGGTGCCGTACTCGGGGCCGGACGTGGGCGGTTTCGACGGGAAGCCGTCCGCGGAGCTGTATGTGCGCTGGTTCCAGATGGCCGCCTATCTGCCGCTGTTCCGTACGCACTCCGCGGTGTGGGCAGGGCGGCGGGAGCCGTGGACGTTCGGCGAGGAGGCGTTGGGGCACGCGCGCGTAGCGGCACATGAACGGCGCCGGCTGCATCCGTACGTCGTGACGCTGGCGCATCTGGCCCGGCGTACGGGGGCGCCGTATGTGCGGCCTTTGTGGTGGAGCGCCCCGGAGGACCGGGCGTTGCGGGACTGCGAGGATGCCTTCTTGCTGGGTGACTGTCTGCTGGTGGCGCCGGTGTTCGTGGAGGGCGCCCAGGAGCGGACGGTGCGGCTGCCGCCGGGGCGGTGGTACGACACGGCCACCGGCGAGGCGTTCACGGGTCCGGGCCCGGTGACGCTCGCCGCGCCCTTGTCGCGCGTGCCGGTGTTGGTGCGGGCGGGCGCGGTGGTCCCTGTACGGGGCGACGGCGGGGGCACGGAGCTGGAGGTATGGACGCCTGAACCGGGTTGCACGGGGGCGGGGGTGCTCGTGCCGGACGTCGGGGACGGCTGGGAGGAGCCGGAGGCCGAGCGGTTCCGGGTGCGCCTCCACGGCGGGCGGGTCGTCGTCGAGCGCGACGGCGAGGGTGAGGACTCGGAGCTGCCGTACCCCGTACGGGTGCGCGGGCTGTGAGTTTCTGTGCCGGAGGCTGAAGGCCTGACGGCTGCCTGTATGTGGGCCGGTCGATACGGATGCCTATATGGGGGGCGCTTTGGGCGTGTGCCCCTATGTGTAGCGTCCTTCGAACCAGGCTCTGACGGCCAGTGTGTGCAGCGGGAAGGCCAGTTCCGCCGGGCGGTGCAGGAGGTGCCAGCCGTCCGTCTCGTCGGTCGGGGCGCTTTCGGGCAGGTAGGAGGCGGGGCGCTCGGGCAGCAGGCCGAACAGGAGCAGGTGTCCGTCCGGCGCGCTCATCGCGTCAGCGAGGCGTACGTCCCGCGCGGCGGCGTCGATGCCCGTCTCCTCCCTGAGTTCGCGGACGACGGCGCGGCGCCAGTCCTCGCGGTCGTCGATGAAGCCGCCGGGGAGCGCGGACTCCCCGCGCGCGGGCGCGATGGTGCGGGTGATGACGACGAGGGCGGTGCCGGCCGTGTCGTACACGGGCTGGAGGGCGATGGCGACCGGCAGGGGGTTGCGGTAGGCGACTGAGTCGCAGGCCCGGCAGGTACGCGGCCAGCCGCGCACCTCACTCCCGTAGGCGGCTCCGCAACTGGAGCAGTGGGAGTCCGGAACGGGGCGGGCGGTGGGGTCGGTGGATGCGGGCACGGCGCGGACTGTATCCGATCACCGGTGGGTGGTCTTCCCCGGAGCCCCTCGCTCCTGATAGACGCTGGTCCATGAATCGAACTGCCGCCGCTCTGCGGAAACTTGCCGCTGTCTCGGCCGCCGCGCTGCTCGGTGTGGCCGCCGCTCCCGCCGGCGCCCATGCGACGCCCGACCCGAAGGCGCCGAAGGAGTTCGTGGCGCTCAAGGACATCGATCCCACGATCATCCAGGAGATGCGCTACGTCACGCAGCACAACTTCGTGGGCCGCCCCGTCGACGGTTACAAGAAGCCCCTGTGCATCCTCACGCGGCCGGCGGCGAACGCGCTGCACAAGGCGCAGGTCGGTCTCCTGAAGCGGGGCTATTCGCTGAAGGTGTACGACTGTTACCGGCCGCAGCGCGCGGTGGATCACTTCGTGCGGTGGGCCGAGGATCTCGGGGATCAGAAGATGAAGGCGGAGTTCTATCCGCATGTCGACAAGACACGTCTGTTCGCTGACGGCTACATCGCGGAGAAGTCGGGGCACAGCCGTGGCTCGACCCTGGACCTGACGGTGGTCCGGCTTCCTGCCGCGCCGACGCGTGCCTATGTGCCGGGTGAGGAGTTGAAGCCCTGCTACGGGCCGCAGAAGGAACGGTTCCCCGACAACTCTGTCGACATGGGCACGGGCTTCGACTGCTTCGACACCCTGGCGCACACGGACGACCCGCGCGTGCGAGGTGTGCAGCGGTCCAACCGGGACCTGTTGCGCGACGCGCTCACCGCGCAGGGGTTCGTCAATCTGCCTGAGGAGTGGTGGCACTACACGTACAAGCCGGAACTCTTCCCGAACACATACTTCGACTTCCCTGTCTCCAGGAGGTCGCTGGCCGGGCACTGAGCGAGCCGCTTCGCGCGCGGAGCGCGTCGTTCACCTCTGGGCGCGTCGTTCACCTCGGGGCGAGGAGAGTGGCGCGTTCCGCGCGGAGCCACGCCTGTTCGGCCTGCATCTCGGTGGCGTCGCCCCGGGTGAGGAAGGTGAGCCATGGTTCGCGTCCGTCGCCGCCCAGGCGTTCGATGCGGGCCGCTTCCCGGCTCTGGAGGGCGTCGAGCGCGTCCAGTACGGCGTCCCGGCGGGTCCCGTAGGCGGCGCAGAGGATGTCGAGCCGGGTGCGTACGTCCTCCGGGCCTGTGAGGGGCGCGCGCCGCTGTTGCGCTGGGGGGCGCAGGGGGACGGCATACCAGGCGAGTTGGGCGACATCGTCGATGGCGTGTCCTGGGGCGGCGAAGTCCCAGTCGATGAAGCCGGTGAGGTCGTCGCCGCGCCAGATGGAGTTCCAGGGGCCCAGATCACCGTGGCGGATGATCATGCCGGGGCGCCACGGCTCGTCCTCGCCCTGCCAGCGGGCGCCGGGCGGCGGACGAAAGTCCCGGACGGCCTCGTGGTACTCGCGCAGCCAGCCACCGAGCGCCGCGATGCCGGAAGTGGCGCGCAGGGGCTGAGGCCAGGGGGAGAACGCGGGTTCACCGTGCAGCAGCGAGAGGGTCTCCTTGCCGTCCTCGGCGCGCAGAGCGCGCGGGGCGCGGGTGAAGCCGGCCGCTTCCAGGTGGGACAGGAGGGCGTGCACGGCAGGGGTCCACTCCCCCGCAGGCCGGCGGATGGTCTCGCCCACGCGGCGCACGGTGTTCACGCTGCCCTGGTCTGTCGCCCCGTCCTCGATCACCGGAGCAGCCTAGGGCCTGTCCTTCGGATCATGCCGGGGTCGCGCCTGATCCGAAGGGAAGACCCCAGCCGGGACGCGTGAGGGGCGGCCGGGAGCACCCCCGTGGTTCCCGTCCGCCCCTCACGCATGACAGGGACGCGAGAGTCGCTTCGCCGGTTCTGCCGGGGCCCTGCCGTGTTCGAGTCGAGCGTGGCACACTCCTGACGTTCCGTCAGATTCGGTGTCGGGGAGGAAACATGGCGCGTGCCCACACTCCGGTCGTGGCCGACTGGTTCGCGGGCGAGGGGGACGGATTCCGGCTGCTCGGGACGCGGTGCGCGGCGTGCGCCTCGGTGTTCTTCCCTCGGGAGGACGGGCTGTGCCGCAATCCGGCGTGCGGGGGCGGTGAGCTGATCGAGGTACCGCTGTCGCGCCGGGGACGGATCTGGTCGTACACCGACGCCCGCTACCGGCCGCCGGAACCTTATTTGTCTCGAACCGGGAACTTCCCTGGGAGCCGTACGCGTTGATCGCTGTGGAGCTTGCCGCAGAGCGAATCGTGGTGCTCGGCCAGGCGGCTCCTGGGGTGACCGTGTCGGACCTGGAGGTCGGCATGGAGGTGGAGGTCGTGCCGGGCGTGCTGAGCGAGGAGGGGGACGAGGAGTCGGGCACGGTCTGGACGACATGGCATTGGCGGCCGACGGGGGTGGCGGCATGACGGGGGACGTGGCGGTTCTGGGTGCGGGAATGCATCCGTGGGGCAAGTGGGGACGGAGTTTCGTCGAGTACGGGACAGCGGCGGCGCGGGCGGCGCTCGCGGACGCCGGGATCGACTGGCAGGACGTGGGGTCGGTCGTCGGCGCGGACACGGTGCGGGGTGGCTACCCGGGCTATGTCGCCGGGGCGACGTTCGCCAGGGCCCTCGGCTGGCAGGGCGCCCGGGTGACGAGTGTGTACGCGGCGTGCGCTTCCGGCGCGCAGGCCATCGACACGGCGCGGGCGCAGATACGCGCGGGGCTCGCCGAGGTCGTCCTCGTGGTGGGTGCCGACGCCGCGCCCAAGGGCTTCTTCCGCCCCGCAGGCGGGGACCGGAAGGACGATCCGGACTGGTTGCGGTTCCGCGTGCTGGGCGCGACCAATCCGGCCTACTTCGGGCTGTACGCGCGGCGCCGCATGGCCCTGTACGGCGACACGCTGGAGGACTTCGCCCAGGTCAAGGTGAAGAACGCGGCGGCCGGCCTGGGCAACCCGTACGCGCGCTACCGCAAGGCCGTGACGGCGGAAGAAGTGGCAGCGTCGGCCGTCGTCGCGGACCCGCTGCGGCTGCTCGACATCTGCGCCACCTCGGACGGCGGCGCGGCCCTGGTGCTCTCCAGCGTCGAGTTCGCCCGCCGGCACGGGGTGACGGACCCGGTGCGCGTACGGGCGGTGTCGACGGTGACGCCGACGTATCCGAGCACGGTGCTCGACCTGCCCGACATCGCCACGGACTCGGCGGCCGGCGCCCGACCGGAGGGCCCCGCGTTCCGGGCGTCGATAGCGCGCGCCGCGTACGAGGAGGCCGGCGTCGGGCCGGAGGATCTGTCGCTGGCGGAGGTGTACGACCTGTCGACGGCCCTGGAGTTGCAGTGGTACGAGGACCTCGGTCTGTGCGCGGAGGGCGAAGGGGCGAAGTTGCTCAGGGACGGAGCGACCGCGCGCGGAGGGCGCATACCCGTGAACGTCAGCGGTGGCCTCGCCTCCTTCGGCGAGGCCGTCCCCGCGCAGGCCATCGCGCAGGTCTGCGAGCTGACGTGGCAGTTGCGGGGTACGGCCGGGGAGCGTCAGGTGGAGGGAGCGCGGGTCGGGATCACCGCGAATCAGGGGCTGTTCGGGCACGGGTCGGCGGTGGTCGCCGTGCGGTGAGGGAGGCGTGGGACTCGGGAGGCGGGGCGCGGTCCGGCCGCGGGAACGAGTCGGGCGGCGTGGGCCCTCCAGCACGGGGACGGACCGCTTGCCGGGGCCTCTCAGGTCGCCGCGGGCTGGCGGTGGTGGGCGACGCTGGTGGCGGCGTGCTCCACGACACCGATCAGGACGTCCTTCACGGACTCCTTCTCCCGCGCGTCACACAGCAGCACCGGGACCTCGGCGTCGAGGTCGAGGGCCTGGCGCACGGAGTCGGCGGGGTACCTGTCGGCGCCCTCGAAGCAGTTGACGCCCACCACGAACGGGATGGAGCGGCGCTCGAAGTAGTCGACGGCGGCGAAGCAGTCCTCCAGGCGGCGCGTGTCGGCGAGCACGACCGCGCCGAGCGCCCCGGTGGCCAGTTCGTCCCACAGGAACCAGAAGCGGTCCTGGCCCGGGGTGCCGAACAGGTACAGGACCAGGTCCTCGCGCAGCGTGATACGGCCGAAGTCCATCGCCACCGTCGTCGTGTGCTTGCCCTCGACCCCGTGGGTGTCGTCCACCGGGCGGCCCGCCTCGCTGAGCAGTTCCTCGGTGCGCAGTGGGCGGATCTCGCTCACTGCGCCGACCAGCGTGGTCTTCCCGACGCCGAACCCGCCGGCCACGAGGATCTTGAGCGTGACCGGTTCGACGGGGGCCTTGCCTCGCTGCGAGCGCCCGAAGATCATGGCTGGTTCTCCTGTTTGCTGTCGGCCGGTACCGGCGCCGGTGCCGATTCCGGTGGCGCTGGTGTCTCAGAGCGCCCTGAGGCCGTCGATCACATCGCGCAGAATGCTCTCGTCGGGCAGTTCGGCCGGGGGCACGGGGCGTGAGACGTGGACCAGGTCCTCGTCGACGAGGTCGCCTATGAGGACACGTACGACTCCGATGGGAAGGTCGAGTTCTGCGGCCAGTTCGGCGACCGACTGGGGGGTGTGACGGCACAGTTCGACGATGTCGACGTGTTCCGGGGACAGCGTCTGGTCGGCGAGGGCGCCGCCGTCACACGTCTCCGCCACGACGACGGCGATCAGGTCGAGCCGGTGCTGGGACGCGCTGCTCGTGCGGCCGCGCGTCATGGCGTAGGGACGCACGACGGGTCCGGCATCGTCGTCGAACCAGTGGTGCGTCTCCCGCGTCTCCTGTGACTCCTGCGTCCGGTGCCCGTCTGCACTCATGCCGTTCCACTACCCGCCGGCGGGCTGGTCCGTGCGCGGGGCCGTGCCGAGATGCGCGCCGACCCGCTTGACGAGCAGCGTCATCTCGTAGGCGACGAGGCCCACGTCGGAGTCGGCGTCGGACAGGACGGCGAGGCAACTGCCGTCGCCCGCGGCGGTGACGAACAGGAAGGCGTCGTCGAGTTCGACGACGGTCTGCCGCACCCCGCCCGCGTCGAAGTGCCGGCCCACGCCCTTGGCGAGGCTGTGGAACCCGGAGGCGACGGCGGCGAGGTGTTCGCCGTCCTCCCGGCTGAGGTCCTTGGAGACCCCCGTCGGCAGACCGTCCCCGGAGAGCACGAGTGCCTTGCGGATGCTGCCGACGCGCTCGACCAGATCGTCGAGGAGCCAGTTGAGCTCCCTCGACGCACCGTTCGTGGTGTACGCGGTGGCCTTCGGTGCGGTCATCGACCGTCCCCCTCAGATGTCGTTCCCTGTGCTGTGCCGTCGGCGCTCTGGTCGCTCGTGACGTCCGCCGCGTTCTCCTCGCGGCCTCGCTGCCAGCCGCGCTGGAGTGCCGCCATGCGGCTGCGTACCTCGTCGGCGTCCCGGTCGGCGGGCGACGCCGTGACGCTCTCGTCCCGGCCCTTGGCGCGGTCGGCGCGCAGGTCGGGGCCGTCCTTCAACTGCGGTGCCAGATTGGCCTGGCGGACCCGGCGCGGGAGGCCGCCGGGGGCGGTGCCGGTACGGGCCGTGCCGGTGCCCGCGCTCGCGGTGGAGCCGGTGGAGTTGGTCTCGCGGACGGGCTCGGGCTTCTGGCGCGTGCCCGGGGCCTCGCTGCCCTCCGGGGCGGCCGCAGGTGCCGGGGGCTCCCCAGGCCCCTGGGAACCCGTACGGCCCCCTGAGGTGCCTGTCGCGTCCGGCTCCCTGTCCCGCTCGCCCGCCCTGCCGCGTCGGCGCGGGAGCTGGGCGAGCGGCGTGAGGGAGGCCCCACGCGGCGTGTCGCGGTCGCGTTCGTGCTGCTCGACAGCGTCGTCGGGCCGTCCGTCCCCGGAACGGTCCACGGGCTTGCCGTGGGAGCTGACCAGCTTGGGCGTGCGGCGCCGGGGCAGGGCGACCAGGCCGTCAGGTGTGGAACGGCCCGCTACGCGCGCGTTGTTGCGATCCGCGTCCCGCTCCCCCGCCCGCTCCGGCGAGCGACCCGACGTACGGTCCAGGGAGCGGTCGGCCGAGCGGGCGAGGCCGTGGCCGTCGCTCTCGGCGTCCGCCGCCGACGCGTGCTGGTGCTGCTCGCCCGGGAGTCCGGCGAGGCCGGAGACCGGGCGGCGCGGGCGGAACAGGCCGCCACGCTCGCTGTCCTCGTCGCCGAGTGCGCCAGGGAACGGCGTCATGTCAGCGGTGTTCAGGGGCGCTTCCAGTTCGACAGGTCCGTCGAGCACCGACGGCGGGAGGCCGGGAAGCCCCTCCTTCTTGTCCGTGCCGGCGGCCCGGCCGGCGCGACGGGCCGCATCCGGGCGGTCGAGGCGGAATCCGGCGCCCTCGGTGTCGGGCGCGTCGTCCGTCAGGAGCGCGTCCGGGATGAACACCACGGCCGTCGTGCCGCCGTACGGGGAGGGCTGGAGGGAGACGCGGACGTTCTGGCGCTGGGCGAGGCGGCTGACGACGAACAGGCCGAGCCGGTCGGTGTCGGAGAGTTCGAACTCGGGGGTCTCCGCGAGGCGGAGGTTGGCGTCGAGAAGCGCGTCGGGGGCCATGCCGAGGCCCCGGTCGTGGATCTCCAGGGTGAAGCCGCTGCCGACGCGTTCACCGACGACCTGCACGGCGGTGTGCGGCGGCGAGAACACCGTGGCGTTCTCCAGGAGTTCGGCCACGAGGTGGGTGAGGTCCGCGACGGCGGGGCCGGTCACGGCGATGCGCGGCAGCCGCCGTACCTCGATGCGCTCATAGTCCTCGACCTCGGCCACGGAGGCGCGCACGATGTCCATGAGCTGCACCGGCTTGCGCCACTGCCGTGAGGGGGCCGCGCCCGAGAGGATCACGAGGCCCTCGGCGTGGCGGCGCATGCGGGTGGTGAGGTGGTCGAGGCGGAAGAGGTCCGCGAGTTCGTCGGTGTCCTCCGTCCTGCGCTCCATGGTGTCGAGCAGGGTGAGCTGCTTGTGCAGCAGGACCTGGCTGCGGCGGGCGAGGTTGACGAACACCTCGGAGACGCCGCGCCGCAGTTCCGCCTGCTTGACGGCGGCCTCGACGGCGGACCGCTGGAGGGTGTTGAGGGCCTGTCCGACCTGGCCGATCTCGTCCTTGTCGTATTCGAGGCGCGGGGCCTCGGTCTCGACGTCGACCTCTTCGCCCGCCGCGAGGCGGCGCATCACGCCGGGCAGGCGCACGCCGGACGCCTCGTGCGCCTCCAGGCGCAGTCGGCGCAGGTCGCGGATGAGGCCGCGGCCGATACGGAACGACAGGAAGAGGGAGAAGAGCAGGGCGACAAGGCCGAGCACCCCGGCGATGCCGGCGCGCAGCAGCACCTGGATCGCCACCGGTCGGGCGCGGTCCTGGTAGCGGTGTGCGGCGGTCTTGTCGCGTGCGACGAGCTGTCCTATGACCTGCTGTGCGGCCTTGTCCCAGCGGGCGGAGGTGACGCCTTCGGGGGTGCCGGGCTCGCCGTTGACGAGGGCTGTCTCGGCGGTACGCAGCGGGTTCGTCTCGGGGCCTCGCCAGTAGCGCTGGTAGCGGGCGCGTTCGTCGTCGGGCAGCAGCGCGAGGTTCGTGTCGTACAGCAGGGTGCGCTGGGCCACGAGGTCGGAGATCTGGCGCAGCTCCACGCGCGTGAGGCGACGCGCGACGAGTCCGCTGCCGACGAGCGCGTCTTCCTGGGAGAGCAGTTCGCCGGCCTTGATGACGCCGACGAGCGCGCGTCCCTGCCGTTCGACCTTGGAGTCGTCGAGCGCGGTGAGGTCGAGGAGGAAGTCGTACGCGGGGGCGATCAGGCGGTTGTAGAAGTCGAGGGCCTGGGCGCGGGTGACGGTGCCCTCGTCGACGTTGCGGCGCAGCGACTCGATGCCGGCGAAGCCTTCGACGGCGGCGTCGAGCGTGCCGCGTGCCTCGCTGGTGAGGTCGCCGCGCAGGCCGGAGTCGCGCGCCTTCTCCTTGATCCGCGAGATCTGCTCGTCGGCGGCGGTGCGACGGGTGCGCAGCGCGGACTCGGCGTCGGAGGCACGCGGGTCGGCGAGGTAGACCAGGGTCTGGCGGCGTTCGTCCTGGAGCGCCCGTCCGGCGTCGACGAGGGGGTAGCCGATGGCGTCGGCGACCTTGCCCGCGGACAGGAGTTGGACGGCGGCCCGGCCCGTGATCACGGAGGCGAAGGCCCAGATCGCGGTGAGGGAGAGCAGCGGCACGAGCAGCAGCGCCACGATCTTCCGGCGGATGGATTTCCCGCGAAAGCGCATGGCCTCCCCCAGATCGGCCCCCTGCGACGAGGCGAGGGGTACACATGTGCGGCAACAAACGGCGCGAGCCTACTACTGAGACACAGGCAACTCGAAGGCCCGTCCGGACGCCGTTCTCCTCAACACCCCTGCCCACGTCCGGAGTTGTCCGGGCATGAGGGGAGATTGCAACCCAGGAAGGCGACCTCGCCAGGGGTTCATAATCGGACGCGCCTGTGGGGCAGTTGGCCGGAACTCGCCACTCCGGCCGCGCCGGACAGGTCAGATGAACGATTCCGCGCCACGATCGAGTGAACGCGGGGAATCTTTCCGAAGGCCGGATCGTCGTAGCTGGTGGGACGGCACACGAGGCAGTTCCACCGGAGGCGCCGGAGCGCGGCGCCTCCACGGGCCGCATCCGCGGAGCCGCCCCCGGGCGGCGCTCGGGGGTGTGTACGCGGCGCAGGCGGGGGCACGCAGAGAGGCGCCCGCAGATGTCGTACGGGGAAGTGGTGCGGCCCACCCAGTGGCGTAAAGCAGAGCAAAACGGGCAGTCACTGGTCAGGCCGGTGCGGGGGCATCGGGCCGGAAGGGCCCTGGGGGCCGGGAGTGGTGGGGAGTGACGTGGCGATGGAGACAGAGGGGCGACGGGAGCTGTGGGTCGAGGAGCCGGCCAAGCGGCGCCGGCTGCCGGACCCGGTGCGCACGGCTGCGGTACGGGCGGTCCTCATAGTGGCGATCACCTTGATCCAGGCCATGGTGGCCTTCCTGTGCACCCTGTCCGACTCCTGGCTGGCGTTCCCGATGGTGCTCAGCAGCGTCGCCAGCACGGTCGTCGCCACGTGGGGCGTCCTCGACGTCTGGGTGACCCGCCAGGTGTGGAACCAGCGCAACGGGGTCGTCTCGGTTCCCGCCAGCACCGCGCGCCAACTGCGCAGGGAGCGGCGCCGAGCCCGGCGGGCGGGGCGCCGGGCCCCGGAGAACATACGCGGGCGCGGCGGTGCGGGGCAGCTCACGCATTCATGAGCCTTCGGAGGGGGCGGGCGCCCGCTTTGAACGTCGGCGGGCCGACAGACAGCGGGCGGTGCCGGCACCGGCACCGCCCAACGGGGGCAGCCCCACGGCACCCCCCGCCCGGCGGCCGCCGGTTACGCGGTCTGAGGTTCGGGGCGCTTGTACATCCGCGTCGCGGTGATCTCTCCGTGGACCGTCTCGCCCTCCGGGTCCTGCTGCGGAAGGCCAGGGCGCAGGTGCTCCTCGACGCTGATGTACTTCAGCCCCGCCCGCAGGTCGGCGTCGTTGCGCAGACGGATGACCAGGGGGAACTCGGCGAGTGCGGTCGTGTCGAACAGGCCGGTGGTGTACAGGAGTTGGACGCCGAGCGCGTCGGAGACGGCACGCTGCAGCTCAAGGAGGTAGGTGGCGTTGGCGCGTCCGATGGGGTTGTCGAGGAACAGGGTGCCGGCGTGGCGGTGCTTGTCACGGCCCCGGTCGTTGCTGCGCAGCGCGGCCATCGTGCAGTACAGGGCGATGGCGGCGGTGAGCAGCTGGCCGCCGGAGAACACGTCGCCCATCTGTCCGACAGGGACGCGTTCCGCGCGGAGCACGGCGTCCGGCTTGAGGATCTCGACGGCGACGCCCTTGGGCTGGAGGGCAGCGCTGACGCCGCGCAGCAGCAGGGACATACCGTCGCGGCGCAGATCGGAGTTCTTCTTGACGGCGGCGCGGGTGGCCTCGTCGATGACCTCGCCGAGCCGTTCGACGAGGGTGGCCTGGTCGGGTTCCTCGAAGCGGATGCGCAGGAACTCCTGGCCCGACCACTCGCCGAGTCCCTCGGGCAGCCGGGACAGGCGCTGGGCGGAGCGCAGGGTGGCCAGCGAGGACTCGACGAGGCCGCGAAGACGGTCGACGATCGAGTCACGGTTGCGTTCGAGCTGCGCCAGCTCGTCCGTGAGGACGCGAAGACGCGGGGCGAAGGCGTCGGCCCACCGCTGCGCGTGCTCGGGCAGGGCGGACGCGGGCAGTTCGCGGATCTGCTGCCGGGCCGGCGTGCGTACCTGCTCGTAGCGGGTGGAGTTGGCGTGCCGGACGAGGATGTCGGAGGCCTCGCGGACGGCGGCCTCGGCGGCGGACAGATCGGCGGAGCAGCCGCGCAGGGAGCGGCGGGCCTCGGCGGCGGAGGTGCGGGCTTCCTCCAGCGTGCCCGGGTAGGGCTCGGGCTCCTCCTGCTCCTCGCTCTCGGCGGCGTGGTCGCGGAGCAGGTCGCGCAGGAGGGCGGCGGTCTCCTCGAAGCCGCCGACCGCGTCCTCGGCGGCGCGGTGGGCGTCGAGGAGTTCGGCGTGGGCGGCGCGGGCGGTGCCCAGGGCGTCGGTGCGGGCGGCGAGTTCGGTGGTGGCCGTGCGCAGCAGCGTCTGGGCGTGCTCGACGTCGGCGGGGACGAGGTCCTCGGGCAGTTCGGTGTGGGCGTCGCCGACCTCGGGCGCGTGCCGTTCGGCTTCGCCGCGCAGCCGGCCGAGCTGTTCGCTGGCGGTGGAGGCGCGGGTCTCCAGGAGCTGGACGAGTTCTTCGGCGCGGGAGGCGGCGGCCTGGCGGGACGGGCCGTCGGATCCTTCCGGTGATTCGAGGAGGGCTGCGGCGCGGGTGCGGACCTTGTTGCTGAGCCGGTCCAGTTCGGCGAGGGCGGCGGACTCGTCGCTCTCGGCGCGGGCCTGTTCGGCGCGCAGGTCGGCGCCGACGCCGACCTTCTCGTAGACCTGGGAGGCGGCCCGGTATGCCTCGCGCAGGGCGGGCAGGGACGCCTTCGGTGCCTCGCCGTGGGCGTCGTCGGGCAGGTCGTCGGGGGCGCCGGCGATCTCGGCACGCTCGGCGCGCAGGGTGCGGGCGGTGCGGTGGGCGTCGTCGGCGGAGCGCTGCGCGGCGCGCCGGTCCTCGTCGGCGGCGCGGGCTAGGTCGAGGCAGGTCTGGGCGCGGGCTTCGAACTCGACGGCCTCGTCGGCGAGTTCGCGGACCTTGGCCTGCCAGGCGGTGCGCTCGCGGAGCCGGTAGGCGAGGCCGGCGAGGGCGTCGGCGGCGCGGCGGGCCTTCTGGGCGGCTTCCTGGCGTTCGTCGCGGACGCGGGTGGCCTCGGCGGCGGCCTCGTCGGCCTCGGCGCGGGCGGAGCGGGCCTCGGCCAGTTCGGCCTCCGACTCTTCGGCGAAGGTGCGGGCTTCCTCGGCGGCGGCGGCCAGTTCGGCGAGGTGCCCGGCGGGGCAGCCGACGCGCCAGGAGGTGAGGCGGGCGGAGAGTTCGCGGTCCTTGCCGAGGCGGTCGGCGAGGGCGCGGATGTCCTCGTCGCGGCGGGCGGCGCGGGCGCGCAGGGCGTGGCGCTCCTCGTCGGCTGCGTGCTCGTCGTGCATGGCCGGGTTCGGCGGGACGAGGAAGACGCCCTCGTCGGAGCGGTTCTCAGCGGGGGTGGGGGCGAGGAGGGCGGCGGCGGTGCCGACGGCGACCGCGGAGCGCGGCAGCAGGGCGGCGCCGGAGAGCGCGTCGCGGGCCCGCTCGTGGGAGCCGGGGTCGGTGATGATGACGCCGTCGACGAGTTCGGGGCGGGCGGCGAGGACACGGGCGTGGTCGGCGGGGTCGACGGACTGGGCGAGGTAGCGCCAGCCGGGCAGGGCGGGGATGCCGTGCTCGCCGAGGAACTCGACGGTGGCGAGGACGTCGGGCCCGGGCGGCAGCAGGCCGCCGTCGCCGAGGGCGCCGAGGATGCGGGCGTCGTCGGCGGCGGCGGTGCGCAGGTCGAACAACTGCCGTTCGGCGGAGGCGACCGAGTCGTCGAGGAGGACCTTGAGGTCGTCGGCGGCGCGGTCGAGGTCCTCGGGGCTGAGAACCGCCCCGATGGAGTCGTCGCCGCTGTGCTGCGCGGCGGCCTTCGCGCGCAGGGCGCCCGGATAGCCGGAGAGGCCGGCGGTGGCGGCGCTGTCGGTGTCGGCGTCGTCCGGGGCGGGGCGGCCGCCGATGCCGAGGAGTTCGGCGATGCGTTCCTCGGCGGCGAGGGCGGCGGCGGTGCGCTGCTCGGCGCGGTGGCTCTGCTCGGCGGCGCGGGCGGCGTCGGCCGCGCGGGCTGCGGTCAGTTCGGCGCGGCTCTCGGCGGCGGCGGCCTCGCGGGCGTGCTCGGCGGCGCGCCGGGCGGCTTCGCGGGCGGTGTCCCAGGCGGCGACGGTCGTCTTCTCGGCGTCGGTCGCGGCGAGCGCGGCGCGGGCCGGGTCGGCGTCGGGGGCGCTGTCGTCGAGCCAGCCGGCGCGGACGGCCTCGGCGGTCTCCTGCTCGACCTCGGCGAGCCGCTGGCGCAGGTGGCCGAGTTCGCTGCGGGCGCGCTGGGCGTCGGTGGCGGCGGCGGTGGCGTCGCGGTGGGCGCGTTCGCCGGTCTCCTGGAGGACGGCGGAGCGCTCCTCCTCCTCGTTGGCGTGCTGCTCGGCCTTCTCGGCGGCGCCGTGCAGGGCCCGTACCAGCTCGGAGGCGGCCTTGGCGCGGGCGGCGAGGGCGGGGGCGGCGTCGCGCTCGGCCTCGCGGATGGCGGCGGCCACGCGCGCGGAGCGGTCGGCGGCGGCACGGTGCCGCAGTACTGCCTCGGCGGCCTGCCAGGCGGAGTGCAGGGTGCGGGCCTCGGCCAGTTCGCGCTTCTGCGCGGCGGCGGCCTTCTCGGCGCCCGCGAGGGCCAGGGAGGCGTGCCGGTAGGCGAGTTCGGCGGCGATCAGGGAGCTGCGCTCACGGGCGCTCTCCGCATCGGTGACGGTCCGAGCGGCGGCGGTGACCTGCTGGGCGAGGTCGCCCGCGCGGTCCCGCTCGACGCCGGCGCGGGCGGAGAGGCGGCGGGCGAGGGTGCGGGTGCGGCGCTCGGCGGCGGCGTGGATGTCACGCGCGCGGGAGCGGGCGTCGGCGGCTTCGACGATGCGGGTCAGAAGGTCGACGGACCCGGCGGTGAAGTCGCGTTCGGCGATCAACTCGGCGCGGCGGCCCAGCTTGTTGCCAAAGCCGCTGACCAGGTCGGCGAGGCCGTCGGTGTCACGGGTGTCGGTGACGGCGCGCAGCAGCAGGTCGGTGAAGTCGGAGTCCTTCTTGACGGCGAACAGGCCGGCGGCCTCGCCCTCGTCGGCGTTCATCTCGCGCTGGTAGCGGAAGAGTTCGGGGTCGAGGCCGAGGTCACCGAGGTGCTCGTTCCACCGGTCGTGGATCTCCTCCCAGTGCACCTCCAGATGCGGGTACGCCTTGCCGGCCTCGGTGAGCGCGTCGCGGAAGCCCTTCATCGTGCGGCGGCGGCCCTGGGCGCCGGACGCGCCCTCGGCGGCGGGGCGGACGGTCGTGGACTCCGCGACGGGCAGCGCGTCCAGACTCATGCCAGGGCCGGGGCGGAAGGAGTACCAGGCCTCGGCGAACTTGCGCGGGTCGTTGGAGACCTGGCGTCCGCGCCACTCGCTGACCTTGCCGACGACGACGCACTCACCGGTGAGCGTGTGCTGCCATTCCAGCGCGACGTGTCCGCAGTCGTCGGCGAGGAGGAACTTGCGCAGCACGCCGGAGCTGGCGCCGCCCAGCGTGTTGCGGTGGCCCGGCAGCATCACGGAGAAGATCAGCTTGAGCAGGACCGACTTGCCGCCGCCGTTCTCCAGGAAGAGGACGCCGGCCGGCGCGGGGCGGCGCGGCGGTCCGACGGGCTCGTCCTCGAAGAACTCCGCCTGGGTGGGCGCGGGGTCGGGCACGGGCTCGCCGACGCCGCGCAGGTCGAGCACGGTGTCGGCGTAGCGCGCGCCGGCAGGCCCGATGGAGTAGAGGCGGACCCGGGACAGCTCGTACATGGCGGACTCTCGTGGTTGGGGCGGACGGTTTCGAGGGGTCAGGAGTGGAACGGCAGGCCGGCGTCGGCGGCCAGCTCGGCGGCGTCCTCGTCCATCGGGGGGACCAGGCTGGCGGTGCCGTCGGTGACGGTGACCACACCCAGGTCGAGCAGTTCGGCCATCGCGGCGGTGCCGGCCATGTCGCGGACCTGGAGCTGGTAGCGGGCGGTCGTGCGGTACGTGCCGCCGCCGTCGTCGCCGGTGCGCTGGAGGAAGCCGGACTCGGTGAGGAAGGCGACGGCCTTGCCGACGATGCCGGTGGTGGAACTGGCGAGGCGGCGCGTGTCCTTGGTGGCGCCCGTCGAACTGCGGCGGGCCCAGATGCGCCAGGCGGCCTCCAGGCCGGGGGCGTCGGTGGCCGGGTCGGTGTTCTCGCCGGTCTCCTCGGCCCGCTCCTCCAGCTTGCGGCAAGCCTGGCGGACGAAGGCGTCCACGCCGTTGACGCTGACGCGGCCGATGTAGCCGTCGTCGGCGAGGTCTTCGGGGCGGGGGAAGGCGAGCGCGGCGACGGCGAGGTGGGCGAGGCCGTGCAGGAAGCGGTCGCCGGCGTCGGCGGTGGTCCGGCGCGCGTAGTCGCCCATGCGGACGGCGAAGACGGAGTCCTCGGCGGCGGTGACGGCCATCCCCGCGCGCGGGGAGACCTCCAGGACGACGAGGCCGAGCCCGGTGGCGACCGCGTCGGCGAGCCGCGCGAACGCGGGGTCCTCGCGGTAGCGGCGCAGCAGTTCGCCGTACTCCTGGTCGCGGGAGGGCTGGAGCTTGGGCTGCAGCCCGAAGGAGACCAGCCGGGCCGCGTCGGCGGCGTCGGCCGGGGTGACGGGCGCGGGCGCCTTGACCGCGCCGGCCGCCGCGCCGCCCGAGGCCACGGGCTCGCCCCACTCGCCGTGCTCTTCGGGGTACTCGGTCACGGTCGGTGCTCCTCGGTCGTGCAGGTGTACGTGGTGCGGGTGTACGTAGTGCGGGTGCAGGTGTACGCGGTGCGGGTGCACGCGGTGGGTGCGTACGTGGTGCGGGGGCACGCGGTGGGTGCGTACGCGGTGGGTGCGTACGTGGTGCGGGTGCTGCTGTACGTCGTACGGGTGCACGCGGTGCCGGCGTACGCAGTACCGGCGAACGGGGTCGCCGTGCCCGCCGTAGAGGCGCACGGCCCGCCGGTGCGGAGGCGGGCGCCCGACCGGCCCGCGCTCACGCCGCCTCCGTGCGGTCGGCGGCCATGCCGGCGGCGTCGAGCAGTGCCGTACCGACGATGAGGTCGGCGCCGCCGAACTCCTCGTCGTCGAGCTGCGTGCCGTCGTCCACGGCGAACAGCAGCTTCTCCTCGCCCTGCCGGTAGGCCGTGCCGACAGCCGGGCTCGCCGCGTGGACGGCCAGGAGGGCGACGAGGTACGGCAGTTCGGGGTCGCGCCTGCGCGCCTCGGCGAGCAGCCCGGAGAGCCGGCGGGGGGCGTCGGCGGGCAGATCCAGCAGTGCCTTCGCGTGCGCGAGCTGCTGCTCGCTGAACCGGCTGTCGTCCGGGGTGGCGATCAGATCCGGCTCGGGCATCTCGGCGCCCAGGTGCTCCCGCTCCAGGGGCGGCGTCAGCAGTATGTCGACGAGGTCGCCGACCCGTACGGAGACGGGCGTGCGCAGCCCGGTACCGCGCGCGAAGAACGCGTCGGTCACCTGGAGGGCGCTGTCCAGCGGGAGCGGCAGCAGCGGCGCGACGAGCTGTCCGTACAGGTCGAGGCCCGCGCGCGCGGAGGGCGTGGCGAACGCCTGCCGGTCCTGCTCGGCACGGAACAGCGGGCCCGCTTCGAGGAGCCGGGACTGGAGCTGGGTGTGGCGGCGGATGCAGTCCTTGACGATGTCGACCAGCTCGGCGGCGCGGCGCTTGTGCTCGGGGTCCTCGGACTCGTCGCGGGCCTTGCGGATGTTGGTCAGGATCGCGTTCTCGTGGCGGTAGCGGTCGGCTACGTGGTCGAGGGCTTCGGCGATCATGTCGGGGACGGCTTCGAGCCAGTCGACCGCCCTGACGTTGCGCCGGGTGGCGTCGAGGGCCTTGCGCAGCGTCTCGGAGTACTGGACAGTCCGGTAGCGGGCCTGCTCGGCGGCGAGCTGGGCGTCGGCGAGGCGCCCCCGGCTGATCAGCACCTCCAGCTTCACCTCGGCGGCGATCTGGGCGCTGGTGACGTCGGTGTCGAGGGCCCCCACCAGCACGTTGACCGCTTCGTCGGTCGTGCGCAGATAGACGCCCCCGCCGTAGCCGGGGACCTCCTCGATGAGCTTGAAGTCGTAGTCACGGCGTACGTAGGTGCCGTCGGGGGCGAACGTGCCGTAGACGGCGCGGAATCCGCGGTCGACGCTGCCCACGTTGATCAGGTTCTCCAGGACCCAGCGGGCCACGCGCTCGTGCTCGGCGGTGGGGCGCTGCGGCGCCTGCGCGGCGATGCGCGGGACGAGCCGGGCGACGATCTGCTCGTGGTCGGCGCCCGTGTCGAAGTCCATGTTGAGCGTGACGAGGTCGATGGCGGCGAGGGCGACCTCGGCCATCCCGTACGTCGAGTACTCGCCCGCGAGGTTGGCCTTGCGCACGTCGAGGTCGTGCAGCGGCGCGGTGCAGGCGAGGGCGCGCAGGCGGCGTGCGAGGCCCTCGTCGGCGGCCGGCCCCGGTGCGGGGCGCGGCCCCGCGCTGAGCTGGGGCGGAGCGGAGTCCGTGGTGGCAGGCGAAGTCACGCAGCACAGAGTAGGCGCTGGGTCTGACAACGGTCGAAACGACGCAGATGCGACGGGCTGCCCGGCCGTCTCCGGCCTCTCCTCAGGCGCCGTCGCGCACGCGGCGTCCGTACGCCTCGACGAGCCCGTCGCGGGAGTCGTCGAGGTACTGGGCGAGCAGCGCCTCGGCGTCGTCGCGGCGGCCCTCGCGCAGCGTCTCGACGATCTCCAGGTTACGGGCCAGGTAGGGCTCGTGGAGGCTGCGGGGGTCGTCGACGACGTGGAAGGCGAGGCGGAGTTCGGCGAGGACGCTGCGCATCAGCTCGTCGGTGCGTTCGCTGCCGGCGAGGGCGACGAGTTCGCGGTGGAAGTGGATGTTGGCGGTCGAGACGCCTTTCCACTCCCGGGCCTTGGCGGCGCGGCGCCCGTCGGCGACGGCGGCGGCGACCCCGTCGAGGGCGTAGGGCGGCTCCCCAAGGGAACGTACGACCGAGCACTCCACCATGCGCCGGATGCGGTAGATGTCGCGTACGTCGTCGATGCTCAGGACGCGTACGAAGACGCCCCTGTTGAGCCGGTGCTCCAGCAGGCGTTCGTGGGTGAGCAGCCGGAACGCCTCGCGCAGCGTGTTGCGGGAGACGCCGAGCGCACCGCCGATGCTGTCCTCGGACAGCCTGGTGCCGGGCGGGAAGAAGCCCTCGGAGATGCGGCTGCGCAGGATGTCCGCGACGCGTTCGGCGGTGCTGGTGCGCCCCAGCAGCGCGCGGTCGTCGGCGAGCGCGTTCAGTTCGTCCATGGCCACGGGCGCATTCAAGCGCACATCCAAGAACGAGACAACATGGGTATTGAGGGATCGTTCAACGATCCTCTACCGTGGCGGAGTGGCCGCGCTCCCCGCGCGCCCCCCCACCTCCCGCACGCCCACCGACGCACCACCCGGGCCCACCCCCGCCACACGCTCAGCGCAAGCGCACCGCACACGCGATCCCACGCACGACCGCCCACTCCCCTCAGTTCCGGCGAGTTCCCCTGCGAGGTGCCCATGAGCACGACTCCCCCGACGCCCGGTACGGACGCCCCCTCCCCGTCCGGCGGCGCGCCCCCGGGCCAAGTTCCCGGGGCGGGCGGCCCGTTCGGATGGCTGCGCGATCTCGGGGCGGGCGGCAGGCGCGCGTTCGCGGGCGCCTTCGGCGGGTACGCCCTCGACTCCTACGACTACTTCACGCTGCCGCTGAGCATGGTGGCGGTGGCCGCGTACTTCGGCCTGGACAGCGGCCGGACGGGCCTGATCACGACGGTGACGCTCGTGGTGTCGGCCGTGGGCGGCGCGCTCGCCGGTGTCCTCGCGGACCGGATCGGCCGTGTCCGCGCCCTCCTGCTCACGATCGCCACCTACGCGGTCTTCACCGTCGCCTGCGGTTTCGCGCCCACGTACGAGACGCTGCTCGTCTTCCGCGCCCTCCAGGGGCTCGGGTTCGGCGGCGAGTGGGCCGTGGGCGCGGTGCTGGTCGCGGAGTACGCCACGGCCCGCGACCGGGGCCGCACGCTCGGCGCCGTGCAGAGCGCGTGGGCGGTGGGCTGGGCGCTCGCCGTGATCGCCTACACGCTGGTGTTCCAATTCCTCGACGCGGATCTGGCCTGGCGGGTCATGTTCTGGACCGGCGCGCTGCCGGCCCTGCTGGTGCTGTGGGTGCGGCGCCGCGTACGGGACGCGCCCGCGGCGACGGAGGCGCGGCAATCCGCCACGCGCGCGGGGTCGTTCAGGCGGATCTTCGAGCCGGGGCTGCGGCGCACGACCCTGTTCGCGGTGCTGCTGTCGACGGGCGCGCAGGGCGGTTACTACACGCTCGCCACCTGGGTGCCCACCTACCTGAAGTCGGATCGCGGGCTGACCGTCGTCGGCACCGGCGGGTATCTGGCCTTCCTCATCTCGGGGGCGTTCACCGGCTACTTGGCGGGCGGCCACCTCACCGACGTACTCGGCCGCAAGGGCAACATCGTGCTGTTCGCCGTCCTGTCGGCGGTGAGCGTCCTCGCGTACACGCACATCCCGGCAGGGGCGGACGGGCTGCTTCTTGTGCTCGGTTTTCCGCTGGGCTTCTGTATGTCGGCCATTTTCAGCGGTTTCGGCTCCTACCTGAGCGAGCTGTACCCGACCGCCGTGCGCGGCACGGGACAGGGCTTCACGTACAACACGGGCCGCGCGGTCGGCGCGGTCTTCCCCACTCTTGTCGGGTTCCTCGCGGACGGCTGGGGCGTGGGCGGTGCCCTCGTGTTCGGCGCGATCGGTTACGGCCTGGCCGTCGTCGCGCTGCTCGGCCTGCCGGAGACCCGTGGAAAGGAACTCCTGTGAACCGTACGGAAGAACGCGCGCACACCGCCTCCTGGACGCCCCGGCAGGTCCGGGCCCACTTCCGGGCCGGCGCCAGCGCGCCCACGGCGGGCTGGGCGCAGGGGCACACGCAGGCCAACATGATCGCCGTGCCGGCGGACTGGGCCTACGACATGCTGCTGTTCTGCCAGCGCAACCCCAAGCCCTGCCCGGTGCTCGACGTCACGGACGCCGGTTCCGCCACGACGGTCCTGGCGCCCGACGCGGACCTGCGTACGGACCTGCCGCGCTACCGGGTGTGGCGGGACGGCGAGTTGGTGGACGAGCCGACCGATGTGCTCGGGCACTGGCGCGGCGATCTGGTGACGTTCCTGCTGGGATGCAGCTTCACGTTCGAGTGGGCGCTGGCCGAGGCGGGTGTGCCGCTGCGCCACATCGACCAAGGGCGCAACGTGCCGATGTACGTCACTACGCGCGCGTGCCGGCCCGCCGGACGGCTGCACGGGCCGATGGTCGTGTCGATGCGGCACGTGCCGCCGCACGCGCTGGAGGCGGCGGTACGGGAGAGCGCCCTGATGCCCGCCGTGCACGGCAGCCCGGTCCACCTGGGCGATCCGGCGGTGCTCGGCATCGAGGACCTGGCCACGCCCGATTTCGGGGACGCGGTGACGCCGGAGCCGGACGACACGCCGGTGTTCTGGGCGTGCGGGGTCACGCCCCAGGCGGCCGTGATGGCGTCGCGCCCGCCGTTCGCCATCACGCACGCGCCGGGCCACATGTTCGTCACGGACACCCGCGACCGTCAGCACCGGGTGCTCTGAGGCAGCACGGGAGGCGGCGCGGACAGTGCGGCGAGGGCGGCGGCCGCTCCGGCCGACGCCCGCAGATCCAGGCGGGCGCCGGTGCCGCGCATGCCGTGCCGTACCTCGTCGGCGGCCAGCGCGAGAAGCTGCGGCAGCAGGTCCGTACAGCGCCGGGCGACCCATCCGGTGCCCGCCGTGGCCAGCCACCACAGGCCGGCCGCGCGGCTAGGGCCGCTCGGCGGGCGGCGGCCCCACGGCGGTGCCGGAGGCGGCGAGCACGGCGTGGAAGCGGGCGGCGAACAGCCGGTGTCCGCGCTCGCCCGGGTGCAGGCGGTCCACGCTCCACAGCGCGCGGTCGGCGACCCAGCCCGGGTCGGCGTGCAGATGGGCCGCCGCGTGCCGTTCGGACAGGGCGTGGACCACGGAGTCGACGGCGCGCTGGCGACGCGCCAGAGGGCGGGCCAGGGCCCCTGGCAGGCCCAGCAGGGCGCCGGGGTCGGGCAGGCACGCGGTGAGCAGCAGCGCGCCCCGGCCCGCGAACGCGCCGTAGACCGTGTCGAGGCGGGCGGCGACGGCCGCGATGTCGAAGGTGCGGCGCAGGGTGTCGTTGCCGCCGACGACGACGGAGACGAGGTCGGGCGCGAACTCCAGCGCGCGGGGCGCCTGCTCGCGCAGGACGTCCGCGGTCGTGGCGCCGCTCGTGGCGAAGTTGCGGAACGTCACGGGGACTTCGGCGGGAGCGAGCCCTTCGGCGAGGAGGGCGGCCCAGCCGCGCCAGGCGCCGTCCACCGGGTCCCCGACGCCTTCGGTGAGGGAGTCGCCGAGCGCGGCGAACCGCAGCGCTTTCATACCGGCCTCCGCCGCGCGTCGTGGGCCGTCGAGGCGCCCGGGGTCCGGGTGACCTCGCCGGTCTCGTGCGCCGCGAGGAAGGCCCGTACCGCCTGCTCCCAGCCGAACAGTTCCGCACGCGCGCGTGCCGCACGCCGGCGCTGCTCCTCGGGCCGTGCGAGGACTTCCGTGACGGCCGAGGCGAACGCGCGCCCGCTGTCCCCGGCGACCGCTCCCGCCGCGCCGACCACCTCGGGCAGCGCGGAGGACGCGCTGACGACGACCGGTGTGCCGCAGGCGAGGGCTTCGAGTGCGGCGAGGCCGAACGTTTCGGCTGGCCCGGGCGCGAGCGCCGCGTCCGCGCAGGCCAGCAGCGTGGCGAGGGCGTCACGGTCGTCGACGTGCCCGAGGAAGGCGACGGGCAGCCGCCGGTTGTGCGCCCGTTGTTCGAGGCGGGCGCGCAGCGGTCCGTCCCCGGCGACGACGAGCCGTGCGGGCAGGCCGCGGGCGCGCAGCCGGGCGAGGGCGTCCAGGGCGAGCCCGGGGCGTTTCTCGACGGACAGGCGGGTGCACAGGACGAGCAGGATCTCGCCCTCGCGCGCGTAGCGGGCACGTACGGCACTGTCGGCGCGGCCCGGCCGGCAGCGGGCGAGGTCGACGCCGAGCGGGGCCCGTACGACATTGCGGGCGCCGACGCGGACGAACTCGCGGGCGGCCCACTCGGTCGTGCACACCACGCGCGCGTAGGCGTGCGCGGTGCGGATGTTGAGGGTGTCGGCGGCGCGGCGCGCGGCCCGCTCGGGCATGCCCCAGGTGCGCAGGACGCCGTGGGCGGTCTCGTGGGAGACCATCACGGCCGGCACCCGCGCGCGGCGGGCCCATTCTCCGGTCCAGCGCAGTGTCGTACGGTCCGAGACTTCGAGGCGGTCGGGGCGCAGCCGGTCAAGGAGGCGGGCGACGCGGCGGCGGTCGGTCAGGACGCGGTAGCCGCCGGTGCCGGGCAGGGGCGTGCCCGGCAGGGTGATGATCCGGCCCTGGGCGCTCTCCTCGTCGCTGAACCGCTCGCCGGGGACGACGAGGACGGGGTCGTGGCCTGCGGCGCGGTAGCCGGTGCCGAGTTCGCGCAGGGCGGTGCGCAGGCCGCCGGAGGCGGGGGCGACGAAGTTGGCGAGGCGCACGATGCGCAGCGGGGCGTTCACGCCGCCACCGCCGTACGGGCGTGCAGCACGTCGGTGTAGTGCTCGACGAGCAGGTCGCCGACGGCCTCCCAGGTGCGGGCGGCGACAGCGGCGCGCGCGGCGCTTCCGTAGGCGGCGCGGCGGGCGGGGTCGGCGGCGAGGGACCAGACCGCGTCGCGCAGGGCGTGCGGGTCGCCGGGCGGGACGAGGAGGCCGGTCCTGCCGTGGGCGACGAGGTCGAGGGGGCCGCCGGCGGCGGGCGCGACGACGGGGACGCCGCAGGCCATGGCCTCCTGGGCGGTCTGGCAGAACGTCTCGTGGGGGCCGGTGTGCGCGAAGACGTCCAACGAGGCGAAGATGCGGGCGAGTTCGTCGCCGGTTCGGCGGCCGAGGAAGAGGGCGCCGGGCAGGACGCCACGAAGGGCGGGCTCGCTGGGCCCGTCGCCGACGACGACCACGCGGACGCCGTCGAGGCGGCAGGTCTCGGCGAGGAGTTCGACGTGTTTCTCCGGGGCGAGGCGGCCGACGTAGCCGACGAGGAGTTCGCCGCCGGGTGCGAGGGCGGCGCGCAGGGCGTCGTCGCGCCGTCCCGGGTGGAAGCGGGCGGAGTCGACGCCGCGCGGCCACAGGCGCACGCGGGGCACGCCGTGGGCTTCGAGGGCGGCGCGGGCGGCGGTGGAGGGGGCGAGGGTGCGGTCGGCGGCGGTGTGCACGGCGCGCATCCGGCGCCAGGCGGCCGCGTCGCCCGCGCCGAGGTAGGTCCGGGCGTAACCGGCGAGGTCGGTCTGGTAGACGGCGACGGCGGGCACGCTCCGGCGGGCGGCGGCGGCCATGCCTCGGACGCCGAGGACGAAGGGGCCCGCGAGGTGGACGAGGTCGGCGCGATGGGCGGCGAGCGTCCGGGCGACGCGCCGGGTGGGCAGCGCGACGCGGACCTGCGGGTAGCCGGGCAGCGGGAGGGAGGGCACGCGGACGACGGGGCAGGGGGCGCCGGTGTCGGCGTCCGGGCCGTCGGCCGTGGCGGGGGCGACGACGAGGGGGTCGTGGCCGCGGGCGGCGAGGTGGCGGGCGGTCTGCAGGGCGCAGTGCGCCACGCCGTTGACGTCGGGCGGGAAGGACTCGGTGACGATGACGACACGCATACGGGTGTTGTCGCCGCGCGGGGCGTGCCCACGTCAACGTCGATCTTTCGTGGCGCGGAACGTCCCGTGAGCGTTGGGCCGCCCGGGGAAACGCCGGGTGGCCGGGGCGAACGGCGGGAGGCGGCCCCTCGTACGGCGGGCCGCCTCCTGTCCATCCGCCGGTCACCGGCGTGCGATGGGGTACGGGGTGGGGCCCGGGTCAGCGGGCGGGCGCGTCGGGGCCGATGCGGCTGCGGACGGCGGTCTGTACCTCGGCTTCCTCGGCCGGATCGGCGGCGAGGCGGCGGAGCTGGTCGACGACGCGGCTGTCGCCGGTCTCGGCGTGCCGGGCGGCGATCTCGCGGGTGCTCTCCTCGCAGTCCCACAGGCATTCGACGGCGAAGCCCGCGGCGAAGGCGGGGTCGGTGGCGGCGAGGGCGCGGGCGGCGTGCCCGCGCAGATGGGAGGAGGCGGTCTCGCGGTAGACGTGGCGCAGGACGGGGGCGGCGCAGGCGATGCCCAGGCGGCCCGCTCCGTCGACGAGCGGCCAGAGGGTGGCGGCGTCGGGGCCCTCGCCCCGGACGGCTTCGCGCAGCGCCCACAGGACGAGGTCGCTGTCCTTGGCGGTGCCCCGGCAGGCGAGGACGCGGCCGGCGGCGGCGCCGAGCGCGTCCGGCCGGTGTGCCCAGCGGCGGGCCCGCTGGACGGCGGCGGGGCCGCACATGCGCTCGAACGCGTCGAGGGCGGCGTCCACGACGGCCCGGGAGGGTGCGAGAGCCGCGGCCTCGATGAGATCGAGCGCGTCGGGGTCGTCGCTGTCGGCGAGGTAGCGCAGGGCGGTGCAGCGGGCGCCGTCGCTCCCGTCCTGGGCGGCGCGCACGATCTCGGCGCGGTCGCCGGGGCCCGCGACGGCGCTCAGGCAGCGGGCGGCGGGCACGTACAGGACGGCGCCGCGCTCGAAGCCCTCCTGGGCCCAGTCGAAGACGGCCTGGACGCTCCATTCGGGGCGCGGGCCGCTCGGGCGCATCTGGCGCTGCCAGCGGTCGAAGGAGCCGGCCTCCTGGGCGGCACGCACGCGTGCGCCCACGTGGGGGCGCGGGTCCTGCGCCCACAGCCGCCAGGGCCGGGGCTCGTAGGCGTCGCGGACGGCGGCGGCCAGCTCGGCGTCGGGGCCCTCGGTGGGGCGGGGGAAGCGGGCGAGGACGGGCTCGGCTAGGGCGCGCAGGCCCGCGTCGTCGTCGCGCAGCGCCAGCTCGTCCAGCGCCCAGGCCCAGTTCCCGCCGTGGGCGGCGTACCTGCGCAGCAGCTCCAGCGCGTCGCGCCTGCCGTACGAGGCGAGGTGACCGAGGACGGACAGGGCGAGCCCGGTGCGGCACTCGTCGGTGTCGAGGACGTCCTCGGGGGCGAAGAGGTGGCGCTCGATCTCGCCGAGACCGCCGTGGAGATCGAGGTAGAGACGTGCGTAGTACAGGGAGCGGTTCTCCACCTGCCAGTCGTGGCGGGGGTCGCTGAGCACGCAGTGGTCCAGGGCCGCGAGAGCCTCGTCCCGCGGGGCTGTCAGGGCGTGCAGGGTGCCGTCGCCGCGGCCCCTCTGGAGCAGGCCGAGCAGCGTACCGCTGGGCGCTATGACCGGTTCGAACATGGGAAACAGCCTCACATCAAGCGTCGACGCAACCGGGGACCCGCACTTACCTGGCCGCGCGACAACACGTCGGGGCGCCCGCCGTCTCTTGCTTGCTGTAGACCATCTCTCTGCCTCTCGTCCAAGGCCCGCTTCCGGGCCGCTTACGGACCGCGGGGCACGTGGGCACCATCTGCCCCGCGCTCGCGTCCGTAAATCACGCCGTCATCATGACCCAGCGGTTCAGCCCGCCGCGACCGCATTTCCCCCGCCCCCGTTCTGCCTGGTCACACGTGGTGCGTCAGGACGCTCCGAACAGCTCCAGGAGGTCGGCCTTGGCGAACATGCGGGCCGTGTCGAGCGCGGAGGGCGTGCCCGCGGTGGGGTCCGCGCCGCCGTCGAGGAGGGCCTTGATGACCTCGTCGGCGCCCTTGAAGACGGCTCCGGCGAGCGGCGTCTGGCCCTTGTCGTTGGGCCGGTTCACGTCGGCGCCGCGCTCCACGAGGGCGCGGACGGCCGGGGCGTGGCCGTGGTAGGCGGCGAGCATGACGAGCGTGTCGCCCCTGTCGTTGGTGAGGTTCGCCGGCACGCCCGCGTCCACGTAGCCCGCGAGCGCCTCCGTCTCGCCGCGGCGCGCGAGATCGAAGATCTTGGTGGCCAGCTCCACGACCTCCGGGTCGGGGGCTTCGCTCATCGGTCGGACCGCCTTTCGCATACGTGGGGGTACGACCGTGCGGCCGTACGAGTGAATCGACAGCGTACTGCCCGGTGCGGCACATGACGCGCGGCTGCCGCGGCAAAGATCACGGGCAGCGCGAACGTCCCTCCGACAGCGGGTCGGGGCGGTCTCCCACCGCCCGCCGACCGGGTGAAATGAATAGATTTCCACCCATTTGCACCTTTTGTCGTATAGATACATGCTGTGAGCCTGGAAGAACTCATGGTGACTGTCCCCATCAACCAGGAGAACCCTCATGATCCTGTCCATCTCGGGCGTCGTGCTGCTCGGCATCATCGTCTTCTTGTTCTTCCGCAAGGACGGCTTGAAGGCCTCGCACGCACTGGTATGCGCCCTCTTCGGCTTCTACCTCGCGGGCACGGCCATCGCCCCGAGCATCAAGGCGGGCGGCGCGAGCCTCGCCAGCCTGCTCGGCGGGATCAAGTTCTGACGGCCCATCCACCCGCACACACCCCAGGAGACGAACGTGGCCAGGCCACTCCCCCGCATTCTGAGCAACGGAAGCGCCTCGATCGCCCGGAGCCGGGAACTGGCACGGACGGCCGCCGACGGCGCCACCGACGTCCTCCACCCCCTCATCACGATCACCCGTGGCCTGCGCCGTCTCGCTTCCGCCGGGCGGCGCAAGTGGGCGGACACCCCCAAGGACCGGCGCGGACCGCTGCTGTTCCTGGTCGGGGCCGTCGTCCTGGTCGTGGTGTTCATCCCCTACGGGCCGCTGCTGGCGCTCATCACCCTGATGGCAGCGGCCGCGTGGAAGGGGCGCGACCCGAAGCCGCCGGCGCAGACCGGGCCCGACGAGTCGCAGGTACAGCGCCTCTCCTCGCTCTATGAGGCGCTGGTCCCCTATTTCTGCGTCCCGGAGGACCCCAGCCCGCTCTACACGCACGGCGGCGACTGGGAGAAGGCGTTCGAGACGTACGACTTCGACGGCGACGGCCGTTTCGACCGGCTGTCGATCCGCTACCCCGCCTACTTCACCGACGGCGAGGCCGACTCGCGCGCGCGGATCGAGCAACTGCTGCACGCCAAGCTCGGTCGCGGCCGCGAGTACCACTTCCAGTGGGACGAGGAGGGCAACAACCTCACCGTCACCGTCCTCGAACCGCTGCCCACCGACATCGCCGCCCAGCGGTTCGTGACCGCGCCCGGTGAGACGGTCCTCGGTTTCACCGACGAGACGGGCGTGCAGCGCACGCTGCCCGTGCGCGACGGTGACGAGCAGCGTGACGTGCCGCCGGTCGTGTGGCGCACCGGGGTCCGTTCCACCGAGCCCCATCTGCTCGCCGTCGGGCAGCCCGGCAGCGGCACGACCTCGCTGCTGCGGTCGGTCGCGCTCCAGGCCCTGGAGCACGGTGACGTCCTCGTCGTCGAGGGCAGCGGCACCGGGGAGTTCTCGTTCCTCGTCGGGCGCGCCGGCGTCCTCGCCGTCGAGTGCGGTCTCGCGGGCGCCCTCGCCAGCCTGGAGTGGGCGGCGCACGAGACGGAACGGCGGCTCATCGCCGCGAACCGGGCGCGTCAGGCCGGGCATCCCGCCCCGGACGACATCAAGCGCCCCCTGTGGATCCTGCTCGACCGGCCCAGCGCGCTGGCCCACCTCGCGGCGGCCGACGGGCGGCGCGATCCGCAGACCCTGCTCCAGGTGCCGCTGCGGCACGGCAGGGCGGCGGGCGTCACCGTCGTCGTCGCCGAGCAGTTCGACTGCCTCGACTCCCTCAGCGAGCCGGTCCGGCAGCACACCCGCGCGCGCGTAGTGCTCGGTCCGGCGACCCCGGCGGACCTCGATGACGTGCTCGGCACCCAGCCGCAGACGACGCCCACGTCCGACATGCCCGCGGGGCGCGGGTACGCGCGGCTCGGCTCGGGGCCCGTGCACCGGCTCCAGGTGCCGGCCACGCCCGATCCGTACGACGACGCGACCAGCGAGGTGCAGCGGCGGGCGGTGCTGGCGCTTCTGCCGGAGCGGGTCACTCCCGGGGATTCCGCGGCGTCCGGGGCGGATGAGGAGGCGGCGGCGGTCGATCGGGCGCCGGTGGAGGCCGTGCCGGGTGAGGCGGAGGCGCTGGCGGACCGATAGCTCCGCGGGTCGTCGGGTTGGCGGCGGCGTTGCAGGCGGACGTCTCCTTGCGCAGTTCCCCGCGCCCCCTAGGTGCGTGGGGCACCTGTCCTTCATCATCGGCATCGCCGTGGCCGGTCGCGCAGTTCCCCGCGCCCCTCGGCAGGTGGGGGCACCTGTAGTTCTTCGACTTCGGCATCGTCGTAGTTGCTCGCGCAGTTCCCCGCGCCCCTGTCGGGCGCACTTCGTGCACCCCTCCCTCACAAGCCACACGGCTCTGCCCCGCTTCCAGAGGCGCGGGGAGCTGCGCGGCCGGCCACCCATCGGGCCGCACGTGAACAACCAGCCCAAGGGGCAGCGCCCCGTCAGGGGCGCGGGGAACTGCGCGGCCAGCCATCCACCGGGCCGCACGTGAACAACCAGCCCAAGGGGCGCGGGGAGCCCAGAAGTCACCCCCCGCCCGAACACCCGTCAAGCGATCTGCGTCCGCGGCGCCTCACCCCCCGCACCCCCACCCGCCCGAACCAACCCCGCCGCCGCCCGAAGGCGAACCGCCGCCTCCTCCGCGACCGCCCCGCTCACCGTGAACGGCAACCGCACATACCCCTCGAACGCCCCGTCCACCCCGAACCGCGGCCCCGACGGCACCCGCACACCGACCCGCTCCCCCACCTCCGCCAGCCGCGAGCCGGACAGGCCCCCCGCCTTCACCCACAGCGTCAGCCCGCCCTGCGGCACGTCGAACTCCCAGTCGGGCAGTTCCCGCCGCACCGCCGTGACCAGCGCGTCCCGGTTCTCCCGCGCCTGCTCCCGCCGCAGCCCGACGGCCTCCTCCCAGCCCCCGGTGTTCAGCAGCCAGTTGACGGCGAGCTGTTCCAGCACGGGCGTGCCGAGGTCCGCGTACGCGCGCGCGGCGACCAGGCTGCGGATGACGTCCGGCGCGGCCCGCACCCATCCGATCCGCATGCCCGCCCAGAACGCCTTGCTGGCCGAGCCGACCGTGATGACGGTGGAGCCCGCCGGGTCGAACGCGCACACGCGGCGCGGCATCTCGAGATCCGGGTCGAAGTGCAGCTCGGTCATCGTCTCGTCGACCACGAGCACGGTCCCGGCGGAGCGGGCCGCGTCGACGAGCGAACGGCGCTGTGCCTCGTCGGCGAGCGCCCCGGTCGGGTTGTGGAAGTCGGCGACGACGTACGCGAGCCGGGGCGCCGCGTCCCGCAGCACCTGCCGCCAGCGGTCGAGGTCCCAGCCGGTGAGGCCGTCGGCCATGGCGACGGGGACGAGCCGCAGCCCTGCCTCGCGCATCAGCTGGAGGATGTTGGCGTAGCTGGGCGACTCGACAGCGACCCGTTCACCGTGTCCCGCGAACAGGTGACAGATCGCGTCGATGGCACCCATCGCGCCGGTCGTCACCATGATCTGCTCGGGCATCGTCGGTATGCCGTGCGCGCTGTACCGTTCGGCGATCATCGCGCGCAGCGCGGGCAGCCCGGCCGGATAGTCGCCGTGGGTGTGGGCGTACGGGGGAAGCTCCTCCAGGGCGCCCTGGACGGCACGCGTCAGCCACGGCTCGGGGGCGGGCAGCGCGGCCGTCCCGAGGTCGATCATCGAGCCGAGCGCCTCGGGCGGCAGGGGTTCGAGGCCGCGGGCCGGGAGCGGGTTGCCGGCCGGGACGGCCGTCCAGCTGCCGGCGCCCCTGCGGGACTCCAGGAAGCCCTCGCCGCGCAGCGCCTCGTAGGCGGCGGCGACGGTCGTGCGGCTGACCGAGAGGGCGACGGCGAGTTCCCGCTCGGCGGGCAGCCGCGTGGCGACGGGGACGCGACCCTCAAGGACGAGCAGCCGGACGCCGTCGGCGAGGGCGCGGTAGGCGGGCGGGCGGCGGTTTCCCGTGCCGGCGGGGCGCGGCTGCTGCGAGGTGAGGAGCCGCGCGAGCTGCGTCGAGCCGATCGCCGAGGTCCACTGAGCCATACCGTCCAGTCCACCTTCCCGGAATTGGCCATGGTTGGCCGCTGTTCACAGGCCACACAGTGTCATGCGTCAGGCCACTACCACCACAGGGGGCATCTCTTGACCGCGTCGTCGACCGAGGGGCCCGGCGGCCCACTCCCCCGCCGTCTCGTCCAGCTGTACGCGGGTCTCGCGCTGTACGGCGTCAGTTCGGCGCTGCTCGTCGAGGCGGGCCTCGGCCTCGAACCGTGGGGCGTGCTGCATCAGGGGCTCGCCGAGCTGACGGGCATCTCCATCGGTGTCGTGTCCATCATCGTGGGCGCGATCGTGCTTCTGCTGTGGATACCGCTGCGCCAGCGGCCGGGCCTCGGCACCGTGTCGAACGTGTTCGTGGTGGGCCTCGCCATGGACGGCACGCTGGCCCTGGTGCCGGACATCCACGCGTACGGGCTGCGCGTCCCGCTGATGGCGGCGGCGATCGTGTTCAACGGCGTGGCGACCGGCTTGTACATCGCGGCGCGCTTCGGCCCCGGCCCCCGGGACGGCCTGATGACGGGGCTGCACCGGCGCACCGGCCGCTCGATCCGGCTGATGCGCACGGTCGTCGAGATCGCGGTCGTGGCGAGCGGTTTCGCCCTCGGCGGCACGATCGGCGCGGGCACGGTCCTGTACGCGCTCACGATCGGGCCGCTCGCGCAGTTCTTCCTGCGGGTGTTCGCCGTCCCCGCGCCCGCCTCCGGACCGGCCTCGGCCGCCGGTGGGGCACCTCGGCGGGCGATACTGCGACGGTGACCCCTCGCGTACGCCACCTCTATCTCGACCATCCGGGCCCGATCGCCCTCGCCCATCGCGGCGGGGCGGCGGACGGCCTGGAGAACACGGTCGCCGCGTTCACGCGCGCGGTGGACCTCGGTTACCGCTACATCGAGACGGACGTGCACGCCACGAGCGACGGCCGGCTGGTGGCGTTCCACGACACGACGCTCGACCGGGTCACCGACGGGCGCGGCGCCATCGCCGCGCTGCCGTGGCGCGAGGTGAGCCGCGCGCGCGTGGCGGGCACCGAGCCGGTCCCGCTCTTCGAGGACCTGCTCGACGCGTTCCCCGACGTCCGCTGGAACGTGGACGTGAAGGCGGAGCCGGCGCTGTCGCCGCTGCTGGAACTGCTGCGCCGCACGCGCGCGTGGGACCGCGTCTGCGTCGGCTCGTTCTCCGAGGCGCGGGTGGCCCGCGCGCAGGCGCAGGCGGGCCCGCGCCTGGCCACGTCGTACGGCACCCGGGGCGTGCTCGGGCTGCGGCTGCGTTCGTACGGGCTGCCGGCGGCGCTGCGGCGTTCGGCGGTGGCGGCGCAGGTGCCGGTCGCGCAGTCCGGCATCCGCGTGGTGGACCACCGCTTCGTACGGGCCGCCCACGCGCGCGGGGTGCAGGTGCACGTGTGGACGGTGAACGAGGAGGCCGAGATGCGCAGGCTTCTCGACCTCGGGGTCGATGGCATAGTTTCCGATCACATCGAGACGCTGCGCGATGTGCTCAAGGACCGGGGCTGCTGGGTCTGAGCGGGCCCGCGCGGCGCCGGACCACGGGGACAACAAGGGGACACGGGTGGGCACCGACACCGTCCGCACGGCGACGACGGCCGGGGCGAGCGCCCTGGCCGACCGCAAGCGGGAACAGCGCGGCTGGTACTTCTACGACTGGGCCTGCTCGGTCTACTCGACGAGCGTCCTCACGGTCTTCCTCGGCCCGTATCTGACGGCGGTGGCGAAGGCGGCGGCGGACGCGGACGGCTATGTGCATCCGCTGGGCGTGCCGGTGCGGGCGGGCTCGTTCTTCGCCTACTCGGTGTCCCTGTCGGTGATCCTGTCGATCTTCGTGATGCCGCTGGCGGGCGCGGCGGCCGACCGCTCGGGCCGCAAGAAGCCGCTGCTGGCGCTCTCCGCGTACGTGGGGGCCGCCGCGACGACGGGGATGTTCTTCCTCGACGGCGACCGCTATCTGCTGGGCGGCGCGCTGCTCGTGGTGGCGAACGCGGCGCTGGCCGTGTCGATGGTCCTCTACAACTCGTATCTGCCGCAGATCGCACCGCCCGAGGAGCGGGACGCGGTGTCCTCGCGCGGCTGGGCGTTCGGCTATGCGGCGGGCGCGCTCGTCCTGGTGGCGAATCTCGTGCTCTATATGGCGCACGATTCCTTCGGCGTCTCCGAGTCCGCCGCAGTGCGGATCTGTCTGGCGTCGGCGGGCGTGTGGTGGGGCGCGTTCACCCTCGTACCGCTGCGGCGGCTGCGGGACCGGGGACCCGCGCGCGTGGGCGCGGCGGGGACGGCTCCGGGCGTGCGGCAGTTGCTGGCGACCGTCAAGGACATGCGCCGGCATCCGTTGACGCTGTCCTTCCTTCTGGCGTATCTCGTCTACAACGACGGCGTGCAGACGGTGATCTCGCAGGCGTCGGTCTACGGCTCGGAGGAGCTGGGGCTCGGCCAGTCGACGCTGATCGTGGCGGTGCTGCTGGTGCAGGTGCTCGCGGTGGCGGGGGCGCTGGCGATGGGCCGCCTCGCGCGCGCGTACGGCGCGCAGCGCACGATCCTCGGCTCTCTGGTGGCGTGGACGGTGACGATCGGGGCGGGGTTCTTCCTGCCGGCGGGCGCGCCCGTGTGGTTCTTCGTGCTCGCGGCGGGCATCGGTCTGGTCCTCGGGGGTACTCAGGCGCTGTCCCGTTCGCTGTTCTCGCATCTGGTGCCGTTCGGCAAAGAGGCCGAGTACTTCTCCGCGTACGAGATGAGTGATCGGGGCATGAGCTGGCTGGGGCCCCTGGTGTTCGGGCTCGCGTACCAGATGACCGGGAGCTACCGGGACGCGATCGTGTCCCTTGTGGCGTTCTTCGTGATCGGGTTCGTCCTGCTTGCGAGGGTTCCTGTTCGTCAGGCGGTACGCGACGCGGGGAACCCCGTACCGACCCGGATTTAGTACCTGAAGGCAAAGGCCGGTAGTGTACGCGGTTGGCCTGCCAGGCGTACCGTTACTGCATGTCAAGATCATGAAACACTAGGTGACATCTGGTGTCAGATGTGACAAACCGGGCGCCGGTGGGTACAACAAGGGGCGGCTACGACGGCGACGCATGACCCGGGGACCGGGAATCTTTACCGCCGACCGGACGTTGACCGGATGACGACGACAGCGACACCTGTCCTGTGGGCGACAAGCCCGGGAGGCACGATTCATGAGTGAGCGAGCTCTTCGCGGCACACGCCTCGTGGTGACCAGCTACGAGACGGACCGCGGCATCGACCTGGCTCCGCGCCAGGCCGTGGAGTACGCATGCGAGAAGGGACATCGTTTTGAGATGCCCTTCTCGGTGGAGGCCGAAATTCCGCCGGAGTGGGAGTGCAAGGTCTGCGGGGCCCAGGCACTCCTTGTCGACGGTGACGGCCCTGAGGAGAAGAAGGCCAAGCCCGCGCGTACACACTGGGACATGCTGATGGAGCGGCGTACCCGCGAGGAGCTCGAAGAGGTCCTCGAGGAGCGCCTGGCGGTCCTGCGTTCGGGCGCGATGAACATCGCGGTCCACCCGCGGGACAGCCGCAAGTCGGCCTGACCCGCGAGCGGGCGCGACCCGCGCAGACGGCCGGGGCCGGACACACACCGTGTGTCCGGCCCCGGCCGTTTCGTCATACCGGTTTCGTCATACCGGGAGGGGGCTCACCGTCTCCGCCGCCGCGTCGTACGAGAGCTCCCGCAGGCGAAGCAGGTGACGTACGAGAAGGCCCGCACCCCGGGCCCGTGACGGGCGCCGCGCGCGGTCAGCCGGGCATGATCGGCGGGCGCGGACCATCCGTCTCGTCCCCGCCGTGCCCGGGGCCTTGCCCGGGGGTGTCTTCGTGGATGACCTCGCCCTGGATGACCGTGCCGCCGGGCCGGTGCATCCGGGCCTGCTGGAACGCGTCCCCGAGGGTGCCGGAGCCGGCGCTCGCGGCGCCGATCTTCCGCTCGACGGTCCGCTCGGTGTACCGCCCGACCAGGGCGCGGACCTGCGGGATCAGCAGGAGCAGGCCGAGCGCGTCGGTGATGAGGCCCGGGATGATCAGGAAGAGGCCGGCCAGCATCAGCAGCCCGTTCCCCCCGCGGCGCTGTTCGGCCTCGGGCGGGCGCTCGGCGCTCTGTGCGGCGCTCTGGGCGCGCTGGAGCGTCTCCTGGAGGTTCTGGAAGGCGCGGCGGCCCGCGGCCTTGATCACGGCCGCGCCGAGCACGACACCGCCCACGAGCAGCAGGAACAGGGCGAGCCCGCCGACCGCGCCGGCCACCACGGTCAGCAGCCAGATCTCCAGCACGAGCCACGCGGCGACGGCGAGCGGGACGAGCGTGCGGGCCCGGGAGCGCCGGGGCCCCGCGGGCCGGTTGCGGGAGGGTGCGCCTGTGGTCATGCCCCCAGTGTGCCTGGGGGCGCGTCCGAACGGCGTAAGCGGGTGATCAAGAACGCGCGTCGGGGGCCTCGGGGGCGCGTCCGAGCACCTTGCCCACGCGCTCCCCCACGCCCCATGTCGTGACCCGCCACAGGGCTTCCACGACGATGTCCTTGCTCATCTTGGAGTCGCCGAGTTCGCGCTCGACGAACGTGATCGGCACCTCGACCACATGGAAACCGGCCTTGACCGCGCGGCGGGCCAGATCGACCTGGAAGCAGTAGCCCTGGGAGGCGACGTCGCCGAGTCCGAGCCCTGCGAGGGTCTCGCGGCGGAAGGCGCGGAAGCCGCCGGTGACGTCGCGGATCGGGACGTCCAGCAGGAAGCGCGAGTAGGTGGAGCCGCCGCGCGAGAGGAACTCGCGGGACTTCGGCCAGTTCACCACGCGCCCGCCCGGCACCCAGCGCGAGCCGAGCACGAGATCGGCGCCCTTGAGCGCGGTCAGCAGCCGGGGCAGTTCCTCGGGCTGGTGGGAGCCGTCGGCGTCCATCTCGACCAGCACGCCGTAGTCGTGCTCCATGCCCCACGCGAAGCCCGCGAGGTAGGCCGCGCCGAGGCCCTCCTTGCCGGTGCGGTGCAGGACGTGCACCTGCTCGTCGTCGGCCGCGAGGGCGTCGGCGAGTTTTCCCGTCCCGTCGGGGCTGTTGTCGTCGGCGACCAGGACGTGCGCGTCGGGCACGGCCTTTCGGACGCGGCCGACGATGGACTCGATGTTCTCCGCCTCGTTGTAGGTCGGGATGATCACCAAGGCCGTACCCAGAGGGCCGAACCTGCGCCCACCGCCGTCGTTCACAGCTTCCCCTTCAGACTTCCTGCACAAGGGGACCACCATAGCGAGCGTCAACGTGCGTGTTCACACTGCGGGATCGGGGCCGGGCGTCCTTCGGGCCGACCTGGGGCCCGCTGGCTGCGGGTCGTCCGAAAGCCGTTGTCTACTGAACGCCCGGGCCCCACCCGGGTCGCACCTCGTCGACCGGCCGGAACGTTCCAGCGCCCCGTGGCGCGGGCGCCTTGCTGCGTTCTACGACTGCGTGGAGCTGACCGGTCGTACGGAAAGGTGGTGGACGCGGCCGAACCTACCCGCCGACCTCCGCGTCCTGTCAACAGCCGTTTGACCTGCGGGTTCATCGGAACTGGCCTGGTCAGGGCGGAGGATACGCAGGTCGTGCGGGAGGGCGCCGGCGCGCGATCCGGTGCGCGGCGCCCCGGTACATCACTCGTCCGGCCGTACGAAGACCGTCTGTCCGAACACCACGGTCCGCAGGCACAGGGGGAGTTGGGCGCCGGGCGTGAGGTCGGGCAGCCCCGGCGTGCCGGAGCGCGGGTCGGTCGACCAGCGGGCCACGCGGTCGTCGGGCGCCTGGACGACCAGCTCGTCGGTACGCCAGACGGCGTAGTCGGCGGGGGCGCCCGGCACGAGGACACCGGCGTCGTCGCGGCCGACGGCACGCCAGCCCCCGCGCGTGTGGGCGGTGAACGCGGCGCGTACGGAGACGCGGTGCTCGGGCGTGCGGTGGAACGCAGCGGCGCGGACCGTGCCCCACGGGTCGAGCGGGGTCACCGGGCTGTCCGAGCCGAAGGCGAGCGGCACACCGGCGCGCAGCAGGGCGGCGTACGGGTTGAGGGTGCGGGCCCGCTCGGCGCCGAGGCGGTCGGCGTACATGCCGTCCTCGCCGCCCCACAGGGCGTCGAACGCGGGCTGCACGGAGGCCGTCAGGCCCAGTTCGGCGAAGGCGGCGATCGTCTCGGGGGTGAGCATCTCCGCGTGCTCGACACGGTGGCGGGCTGCCCGTACGCGCGCGAGGCCGACTTTTTCGGCTGCGGCGCGTACGCCGGTGACGACGGCGGTGACCGCGGCGTCCCCGATGGCGTGGAAGCCGGCCTGGAGCCCGGCCTCCGTGCAGGCGGCGACGTGGGCGGCGACCTCGTCGGCGTCCAGGTAGGAGGTGCCGCTGTGCGGGGCGTCGGCGTAGGGGCCGTGCAGGCAGGCCGTGTGGGAGCCGAGCGCGCCGTCCACGAAGAGGTCGCCGGCCGCGCCGAGGGCGCCTAGGGCGCGGGCCCGCTCGATGTCGCGCTCGGCCCAGTAGCCGACGACGCGGGGGCCGGGCTCGGAGCGGGCGAGGTCGAGCAGGCCGGTGAAGTCGTCCTCGGAGGAGATGTCGGGGCCGCCGCACTCGTGGACGGAGCCGATGCCCAGGGACGCGGCGTGCTGGAGGGCGGCGCGCTGGGCCTCCGTACGCTGCTGGGGGCTGACGGCGGCGAGCGCGGTGGCACGGACCGCGTGGTGGGCGTCGCGGGTCAGCGGGCCTTCGGCGTCGAAGCCGGGGCGGTCGGCGACGCCGGGGACCATGTCGAGCAGAGCGGTGCTCACGACGGCGGAGTGCACGTCGATGCGGGACAGGTACAGGGGGCGGCCGCCGGTGGCCTCGTCGAGTTCGGCGCGGGAGGGCGGGCGGTCGTCGGGCCAGCGGGCGGCGTCCCAGCCGTGGCCCAGCAGGACGCGGTCCGCGGGGCGGGCGCTCGCGTGGGCGCGGACGCGGGCGAGGGCGTCCTCGCGGGTGCGGGCGTCCGTCAGGTCGAGGCCGGTCAGGGCGAGGCCCGTGGCGGTGCTGTGGACGTGGGCGTCGGTGAACGCCGGGGTGACCAGGGCGCCGTCGAGGTCGACGACCTCGTCCACGCCGTCCGCGAAGGCGTCCGCGGCGCCCTCTGAACCGACCCAGGCGATGTGACCCGACTCCACGACCATCGCCGTGGCGAAGGGGTCTGCGGGGCTGTGGACCTCGCCTCTGCGCAGGAGGACGGTGCGGGGGTTGGGGGGCGTGCTCATGTTCCCTAGTGTCCCGGGTGGGGTTCGGGGGGTTTGGGTCGGGGTGTCTGGTGACGGCGGCGGGTCTGTTCGGGGCGGGCCCGGGATTGTGGGCTCAGGTCCGCTGGGGTGTTGCGCAGTTCCTCGCGCCCCTTAGCGAGGTGCCACCTGGGGTGGGCTGTGTATGTGCGTGTGGGTGGGGGTTGCTCGCGCAGTTCCCCGCGCCCCCTGTCGGGGGCGTTTGGAGTGGGCGTCCGATCGGCAGTGCGGGTCCGCTGGGGTGTTGCGCAGTTCCTCGCGCCCCCTGGCGGGGGCGTTCCTGCCTGAGCTGGGCTAGAGCTTCGGGGGGCGGGATTCGTAGGGGGTGGAGAGGACCACCGTCGTGCGGGTGGAGACGCCGGCGAGGGAGCGGACCCGGGCCAGGAGGTTCTCCAGCTCCAGCGGGGTCTCCACACGGACCTTGAGGATGTAGTTCTCGTCGCCCGCCACGCTGTGGCACGCCTCGATCTCGGGCACGCCCGCGAGGCGCTCCGCGATGTCGTCGGGGGCGCTCGGGTCGAACGGCTTCACCGAGATGAACGCCGTGAGCGGCAGCCCCACCGCCTCGGGGTCGACGACCGCCGCGTACCCGCGGATGACGCCGCGCTGCTCCAGGCGGCGTACGCGCTGGTGAACGGCCGACGTGGACAGGCCCGTGGCCTTGCCCAGGTCGGTGTAGCTCATCCGCCCGTCCTTGACGAGCAGCTGCACGATCTGTCGGTCGAGCTCCTCCATGCGGCAGAACCTACAGGGCCACGGATCGCCCCGGATACCGGAAGGACCGGCCGGCGCCCGCCGGAGGGGAACGAAAGGGGCGCCTCTCCTACCGCCGAGCGGGCACGCGCAATCAGTATGTGACGAACGCCACACCCCTCAGGCCGTGTCCGGGGTTCGGCGGCGATTACCCCGACGACGGGGCGGGAAGTGCTTGCTGTGGTCGAGGCCGCACCCCAGGACATCAGCGGCCGGCCCACCCGAGGGGGAGAATCCCATGCAGAGTGTGAAGCGTTCCGGGCGCCCTGCCGCGCACCATCGCAAGCAGGCGGTCGTCGAGCCCCAGCCGGAGGGCGTCGAACCCGACGCCTTCGACGAGGACGACGACGCGTACGACACCTTCGAGATGTACCGGGTGATCTGCCCGGACTGCGCCCAGCCCATCGCGCTCCTCGCGGACGAGGACACGCTGCCCGAGCATGCGATCTGCGCGTCGCCGTGGAATCCGTTCGGGCTCACCGTCTGCGCGGGCACCGGCCGTGCCGCCATGGACGCCCGCCCCGCCGACGAGGTGACGGGCGCTCAGGAACAGGACACCGCGCTGCTGTTGACGCTCCCTCAGGGGCTCGACTGGCGTACGCAGCCCTTCTCGCACGTGGGCGGGCCCGGCTCGCGCCCGCTGCGGGTGCCGCGACAGGCCGTGCGTCCCGCCGCCTGAGGCACCGTCACCTTCCTGGCTCAGCCCAGGTCTTCCCAGTACCTGCCCTGCACCATGGCCCGCAGGCTGTCGTGGTGCAGGATCAGGCTGTCCGGGTCCTCGGGCACGGCGGCCTCGCCGAAGTGCACCTGGCGGTAGGCGATGCGCAGCATGACGACCGCGTGCCGCAGTGCCGCGTACAGGGTGTAGAAGTCCATGTCGCGCGGGGTGTGGCCGGTGAGGTCCGCGTAGCGGGCCTCGACGCGGTCGCGGCGCAGGAAGCCGGGCAGACCGGGCTGGCCGAAGCTCTCGGTGAGGTCCTGGAAGAAGCGGTGCAGATAGACCGCCCAGCCGAGGTCCACCTCGCGAGGGGCGAGCGCCGCCATCTCCCAGTCGAGTACGGCGGCCGGCCGGAACCCGTCGTAGATGACGTTGCCGATACGGGCGTCGCCCCAGTTCAGCACGGGTGCGCCCGGGTCGCGCGGCCACATCTGCTCCAGGCGCGCGAAGGCGCTCTCGATGAGCGGTGAGCGCGGCAGACCGTCCACCACCCAGCCGTAGTAGGCGCGTTGGGCCTCGACGTGTCTGCGCAGCGCGCCGCTGTCGCCGGGCAGTGCGAGGAACGCGGCCTCGCGCGCGGGCACTCCGTCGTGCAGCCGGGCGAGGAGCCGGACGGTCGCTTCCTCCAGTGCGGCGCGTTCGCCGTCGCTCGCGGCGTGCAGCCAGTTCCCCTCGTACGTGTAGGGCATGACGTCGGGCGGGACGCGGCCGTCGACGCGCTCCATGACGAAGAACGGCGCGCCGAGCGGCCCCGGGTCCTCCTCCAGCCACAGCACACGCGGCACGGGCAGCCCGGGGCAGCGGGCCGCGAGGCGCATCGTGCGGTACTGCCGGGCCATGTCGTAGACGGGGAAGACCGTGTACGCGGAAGGGTCCGCCGCCAGCCGCAGCGCGCAGCGCCGAAGGGGCGGATCCGGGTGCTCGACGGTGAACAGCAGCGTCTCGCTGGACATGCCGTTGGACTCGGGCACGGTGACGTCCGCGGCCCGCGCGCCGGGCAGCCGGCCGTCCAGCCAGACCGTGAGGCGGCGCCGGATCTCCTCGGGGTCGCGGGTGGTGGTCCGTGGTCGCGGCTGCCGGGGTGCTGTCGCCATCGCCGAACTCCCTTTCGCTGCCTGGTCGTCAGGGCCGTGCGGGCGCCACGGAGCGGAAGTCGGTGAAGCCGCTCGGGTCGTGCCGTCCGAAGCTGCCGTGCTCGAAGATGCCGTACCCGACGCGCCCTTCGAGGGTGAAGCGGGCGGCGTGGTCGGTGACTCCGTACGCGGCGAGGGGGTGGGCGGCGGGGTCGCTCAGGTCGTAGGAGCGGCGGTCGGTCCAGCCGCGCCCCTGCCAGGTGCCGTGCTGCCAGTCGTCGGCGGGTGGATAGCCGGCGCCGACAGCGAGCGGGGAGGAGGCGAGGATCTCGACGCCGAGTTCGAGGGGCTTGCCGTCGTGCGGGTCGGCGAGGTGGACGACCGCGCGCTCGGGGTGGCGGGTGCCGGGGCGGTACGTGATGTCGGCGCGGGGCCAGCCGAGTTGGCGGTCGCGGTGCCCTTCGCGGACCAGGGTGGCGTCGCTGAGGGTGCGGTAGCCGTCGGCGTCCTCCTGGGCGACGACCATGAGGAAGCGGTCGTCGAAGCGGGCCGGGGCCCAGATCCAGTGGAACCCCTCGGTCGGATGCTCCTCGGCGAACCGGCCGCCCTCCTCCCCCGGCACCGGCCGCACGCCCCAACTGCGGTCCCGCGTCCCGGTCCAGCCACGCACCTCGACGTCCCGGCCGCCGATGCGCAGCCGCCCGTCGCAGCGGCCGGCCTGCACGAACCGCTTGCCCTCCAACATGAGCCGGCCGCCCCGGCGTTGGATGTGGTGCGGCTCCCACAGGGCCGGGAAGTCGGCGCTCCAGCGGATGTCGTACGACAGGCCGTCCGGGTCGCCCGGGTCGGCGGCGCAGCGCAGCGTGAACTCCTGGAGCGGCCGGTCGATCCCGATGCGCAGCGGGCCGACCTCCAGACGGGTGCGGGCCTCGTCGTCGAGGGCGTCGCTCGCGCGGACGGCGTGCAGGGTGGTGCCGGTGAGCAGGGTGGCGTAGGCGTCGATGATGCCGAGATTGGGGTAGACGCCGAGTCCGAGGATGAGCAGGAACTCGCCCGTCGGGTCGACCAGGTGGAAGATGCAGCGGTCGTAGGCGTTGCGGTCGCCGGTGGCGACGTGCTTCATCGACAGGGGCACCTGATGCACGGGGTACTCGTCGAAAGCGACGGGACGATCGTCCTCCACCACGCAGCCCTCCTGAACACCGGCACGACGGACCCACCCGGGCCTCGGACAGCGGGGCCGGGCAGGGGAGTTGACGGTACGTCAGGTCTCGTACGGGCGCCAGAGGCGCGGCGGGAGCGCCACCCACGCCCTCATCCCGAGCCCCTGGCCCCCGGAACCCGCGCCCTCACCCCGAGCCCCCGGCCCCCACACCCCACGCCCCCGGCCCCAGGGCCCGGTGAGCCCGCGAACGCACGGGCGATTCCGGCAACCGGTGACCGTCCCGCTCCCCCGCGCGTTCACCTGGCATGACCCCGACGCAGACCCCGGCTCCCGCGCCCACCGGACGGCGTAGGCGCATGCTCGTACCGACCCTCGCAGAATCGGTTCAGCAACCCCCTCAGGCCCACGCCCCCCAAGGGCAGCAGCCTCACCAGGCACAGCCCGGGCACCAGGCACCGCATGGGCACCAGCCGCCACACGGGCATCAGGCACCCCCCGGTCACCAGGCGCAGCACGCCCGTCGGCCGCAGCAGGTCCCCCCGTCGCAGCAGGCGCCCCAGTCACAGCCCCCCGCGCAGACCTTCCAGGCGACCGGCGCCGTCCACGCCGCCTCGCAGCTCTCGCCGGCCCTTCCGTCCGCGCCCGCCCCGAAGCCCCGGCACGCCGCCGCGACGGGGCTCTCGCCGCAGCAGGCGCTGGCCCATCCGCAGGACCCGCCGATCTTCCGGGCCCTGCTCGCGGCCTGGGCCGACCGGGGGCGGACCCTGCCGGGGCGGCACGACCCGGAGTGGGCGCGGCTGGTGGCGCCGACCGTGCGGGCCGGTCAGTTCAGCGCGTCTCAGGACCGGCGAGGTGACGGGCGATGACCATCCGCTGGATCTGATTGGTGCCCTCGACGATCTGGAGCACCTTCGCCTCGCGCATCAGGCGCTCGGCGGGGAAGTCCGCCGTGTAGCCGTAGCCGCCGAGGATCTGGACCGCGTCCGTGGTCACCTTCATGGCCGCGTCGGTGCACAGCAGCTTCGCCATGGCCGCCTCCTTGGCGAAGGGCCGGCCCGCGTCGCGCAGCCGGGCCGCCGACAGATACAGGGCACGGCCCGCCTCGACCTGCGTCGCCATGTCGGCCAGCATGAAGCGCAGGCCCTGGAAGTCGGCGATGGGCCGGCCGAACTGGGAGCGCTGCTTCGCGTACGCCACCGCCTCGTCCAGCGCGGCCTGGGCCACTCCGATGGCGCAAGCGGCGATGCCGAGCCGGCCGGAGTCGAGCGCGGACAGGGCGATCTGGAAGCCCTGGCCCTCCTCCCCGATCCGGCGGGCGTCGCTCACCCGAACGCCGTCGAAGTGGACCTGGGCTGTGGGCGAGCCCTTCATGCCCATCTTCTTCTCGGGCGCGGCGGCGCTCAGGCCCTCGGCGTCGCCGGGAACGAGGTAGGCGGTGATGCCGCGGGCGCCCTCGCCGCCGCTGCGGGCGAGGACCGTGTAGAAGTCGGCGACGCCGCCGTGGGTGATCCACGCCTTGGTGCCGGTGAGGACCCAGTCGTCGCCGTCGCGGACGGCCTTGGTGCGCAGGGACGCGGCGTCGGAGCCGGAGGACGGCTCGGAGAGGCAGTAGGCGCCGAGCAGGGAGCCCGCGAGCATCCCGGGCAGGTGCTCGGCGCGCTGCTCCTTGGTGCCGAAGCCCGCGAGGGCGTGGCAGGAGAGCGTGTGGACGCTGACGCCGAGGCCGACGGTCAGGCGCGCCGCGGCCAGCTCCTCAAGGACCTGGAGGTAGACCTCGTACGGCTGTCCGCCGCCGCCGAACTCCTCGTCGTAGGGCAGGCCGAGCAGGCCCGACGCGGAGAGCAGGGTGAAGGCCTCGCGCGGGAAGCGGCCGGCTTCCTCCTCCTCGGCCGCGCGCGGGGCGATCTCCCGCTGCGCGATGTCACGGACCAGCTGGAGCAGGTCCTGAGCTTCGTCCGTCGGCAAGTGCCGCTCGACTCCTGGCTCCGGCATGGCGGGGCTCTCCTCCCTGGGCGGCGCTGCGGCGACGGCCGCGGGGTGAGGCGGCGCCGCCGGGTGGTCACTACCGAGCCGATGCTCCCCTTCCGGGTCTCGGAAGCGGCTGACCAGCGGCTGCGGCGTGTCGAGTATTCCCGATCCGGAGCCCCGCGTCACTAGTTAACGACCGCTTACTCCAAGTTTTTCGCGCGGCACGCCGCGTCGGCCGCGCGCGGGGCCGGGCAGGAGGGTTCGAGTTCCGCGACGACCCGGAGCGTCTCGCCGAGGGTGCGGACCAGGAGCGCGCAGACGGTCTCGCGGGGGACGCCGCGGTCCCCGATCCAGTCGAGCGTGACACCTTCGACCCCGCACAGCCAGCCCAGCAGGGCGAGCCGGACCAGCGGGGGCACGCGCGCGGTGCCGTACGCGCCTTCGGCGATGGTGGCGATCATGGTCTCGCGGACGCTGTCGCGTACGGCCTGCACCTCGGTGTCGAAGCCGACGCCGCCGGTGACGATCGCCCGATAGGCGGCCTGGTGGTGCTCGGCGTAGCGTAAGTAACCGTCGACCGTGCGGTGCACATGCTCGGCCGGGGAGAGCGCGCCCGCGCCCGCGGCCCGTGCGACGAGGTCGTCGACGGCGTCCTGGACGACGGCGAGGTAGTAGCCGCGCTTGGACGTGAAGTAGTAGTAGATCAGGCCCTTGGCGACTCCCGCGTGGCGGGCGATGTCGTCCATCGACAGCGCGTCGTAGGACGTGTCGGCGAACAACTTCCGCCCGATGGCGAGGAGTTCGGCACGGCGGGCGGCGGAGCGGTCGGTGCCGCGCGCCCGCTGGTCACTGAGGTTCAATTCCGGTCCTGGTGTGCGATCGCTGCGAGTGACGCAGTATGGCAGCCAGGTGGTCCAGCTCACACCGGAGCAGGCATCAGGGTCCGGAGGGGCCCGTCCCCGGTCTCACATCAGGTGGAGCTGGGTGACGAGCATCGCCAGGACCACCACGAGGGTCCAGCCCAGCACGTGTTCGAGGATCTTCGGGTCGTCCTCCTGAGGACCGCCCGTACGGGCACGGGCGGGCGCGGTGGCGGCGGTGGCGCTTGGAGTCATGCGTTCCACCATGCCACCGCGGGGCCCGCGCGCGGCCGAGACCTTGGTCACGCGCAACCCCGCCCGGCGGCCGGGCGTCCGACATTGCGACGCGTACGGGCTGCCGTACGGGTCCATGTTCCGTCCGACGGGAAGGTTCACGATCCACGATGAGCACGCACCGGACGTCCCGCCGCAGAGCCCGCCTCGCGCTGGCCGCGGCGATCACCGCGACCGCCGCCCTGACCGGGCCCGCGGCCGTCTCCCAGGCCGCGGCCGACACCCCGGCGCCGGGCGCCGCCGGGCTCGGCGACCCGATCTTCCCGCTCGACGGGAACGGCGGCTACACCGTCCGCCACTACACGCTCGACTTCGACTGGCAGGCGCCGCGCACCCCGTTCCCGGCGCGGACCACGATCCGGGCGACGGCGACGCAGTCGCTGTCCCGCTTCGACCTCGACTTCGCCGGCAACGAGCTGCACGAGGTGACGGTGAACGGACGGCCCGCCGAGGCCACCCGCGACGGCGACGAGCTGGTCGTCACGCCCTCGGCGCCGCTGCCCAAGGACGCCCCGTTCACCGTGCGGGTCTCCTACACGGCCGACCCGACGCAGATCCGCCACCGCGACGACGCCATCGAGGACTACGGGTGGATCCCTACGCCCGACGGCACGGTCCTGTACCCGCAGCCCAACGGCGCCAAGATGATCTTCCCGGCGAACGATCACCCGAGTCAGCGGGCGCCGATGACGTTCCATGTGACGACGCCCGCCGGTCTTACGGCCGTGGCGAACGGGCGGCTGACCGACCGGGCCGAGCGGCCGGACGGGCGGGTGCGCTGGACGTACGACTCGGAACAGCCGGTCGCCGCCCAGCTCACCCAACTGGCCATCGGTCACTTCCAGTTGATCGACGGCAAGGGGCCGGGCGGGCTGCCGCTGCGGGACGTGGTGCCGCCGGACCTGGTCGCGCCCACGAAGCAGTACCGCGACCTGACGGGCGATCACCTGACATGGCTGCGGCAGAAGTTGGGCCCGTACCCCTTCAACCGGTACGGCGTGCTGGTCGGGGACACCGACCTCGGGGTGGCGCTGGAGACGCAGACGCTCTCGCTGCTGCCGAAGGCGGATCTGCTGGGCACGCGGGTCGACGCCGAGCGCAACCTCGTGCACGAGCTGACCCATCAGTGGCTCGGCGACAGCGTCGCCATCGCCCGCTGGTCCGACCTGTGGCTCAGCGAGGGCCACGCCCGCTTCTACGAGCGCTGGTACTCCGAGGAGCACGGTGGCGACAGCTTCGAGGCGGCGATGAAGACCGCGTACGAGAACCACGACCAATGGCGGCACGACTACGGCGCCCCCGCCGAGCCGACCGAGCCGAACCTCTTCAAGCGGATGCGCTACGACGGTTCCGCCCTGGTCCTGTACGCGCTGCGCGCGCAGGTCGGCGACGACACCTTCCAGCGGATCGAACGGGCCTACGCGGCACGCTTCCGGGGCCGGACCGCCTCCACGGCGGACTACATCGCCCTCGCGTCGCGGGTCGCGGGCCAGGACCTGTCCGGCTTCCTGCGGCCGTGGCTGTACGGGTCGAAGACACCGCCGATGCCGGGCCATCCGGACTGGGTGGTCAAGCCGGTCGTCACGGGCTGAGCCGGGCCGGGGAGGACCGCCTGCCGGCCCTCCCCCACCGCTCCCCGCAGGGCGTCAGCGCACGCCCACCTCGGCCAGCGCCTTGCGCTGCTTCGGGGTGGGGTGGGCCGGGAAGTACAGGTAGCAGACGCCGCCGGTGCCGGAGACAACCTTGCCGGAGGCGTTGTAGCGCTTGGTGCGCAGCCAGATGTTCTCCCACTCGCGCCGGTTGTAGACGCGGCGGACCGCCGGGTCGCTGGGCGAGGCCGGGTCATTGGCGATGACGTCACCCTCAGGGGTGAAGCCGATGACGGTCATGAGGTGCCCGGACGTGCCGTAGCCCGCGCCGGTCAGCTCCTGCTTGAGGAAGGACTGCGAGGTGATCGCCGGGATGCCGGCCGCGATCAGCGTCTCCAGGTCGCTGAGCGAGCCGAGCCGGGTGACGACGCCCTGGAGGTCCTTGTAGGTCGCCGCGTAGGCCGCGTTGAACGGCCAGTTGCCGCAGCCCTCGTACTGGTAGTCGTACGTGAAGCGGGCCGCGTGGCACACCTGCGGGTCCGCGTAAGCCGGGTCGACCCAGGCGAGGTCGCGGGCGGTGGGCTTGCGGCCCCAGTACTCGATGATCATCTGCGAGGAGGTGGGGCTGCACCACGCCTCGCCGCCGTTGTCGTACTCGGGGTACTGGCCCGCGTGGATGTTCTGCGAGTAGCGCGGCACGGCCAGTTCCCTGGCGAGGCCGGGCGTGGAGGCGGGGACGGTGAAACGGTCCGGCACGTCCGAGCCCATCGCGCCGAGCCGCCACACGGTCGGCGCGGTCTTCGTGCCGGGCGTGCGCAGCAGCGTCAGCTTCAGCACGTACGAGACGAGGCGCAGCCCCGACGCGGCGTCGTCGATGGAGAAGGTGTCCGTCCAGATGCTCGACTTGCCGTCGCTCTGGTCGTCGACCGAGGTGCGGCGGATGTCGGCGTCCTTGTCGTCGCCGGCGGTCCAGCGGCCCATCACGTACCAGGGGGTGAGCGTGCCGTCCGTGTACGTGCCCCGCAGCTCGACCTGGATCCAGGTGCCGGGCGGGGTGTGGGCGTTCCAGGAGGCGATGACCTCGGTCGCGGGGACGGCGAGGCCGTGCTCCGGCGAGGTCCACGTCGCGTACTCCCACGGCGCGGTCTTCTTCAGGTGCGGGTCCGCGTAGGACAGGGTGCCGGCCGGGTGGGCGAGGGTCAGGCCGGGGCGGGCGCCGGCGAAGGCGCGGGTGCCGTGGAAGGTGCCGGTGCGCCAGTCGGTGTACGTCGTCCAGGCGTGGTAGTCCACGAGGCGCTCGCCGGCCCCTTCCGGTGCGGGCGCCGACGCGGCGCGGGCGGGCACGGTCGTCGCGGCCAGGGCGGCGCCGGCGGCCGCGGCGAGGACGGTTCTGCGGGTGGGGCGGACGGGGCGGGCGTCCGGGGCGGGTCGGGTCATCGGGTGTATCCCCCAGTCGACGGGTCGGGCGGACGGGACGAGCGGGCCGCGTTTCGGGCGTGGTCCTGGTGGAACAGTGCGCCAACTATGGCCGCAGGAGCAGGATTTCCACCAGCGTTTCGGGCACCGTCACCCCAGCAATATGGGTCTGGACCACTGGCATGACCTGCGGCGGCGGGTGGGCGCCGGGGGCTCGCCGCTCGTACGCCGGAGTGCGTCGACGTAGCCTTGCGGCCGTGAGCTTCCACCACGTGCCCCTCGATCGCCTCGCGCGCGGGCTGCGCGCCCTGCCGCCGTCCTGCGGGCCGGTGCGTCTGGTCGGCGTGGACGGGCACGCGGGCTCGGGCAAGTCCACGTTCGCCGCGCGGCTCGCGGCGGCCCTCGGCGGCGCCCCGGTGCTGCGGCTCGACGACCTGGCGAGCCACGACGCGCTGTTCGGCTGGACGGACCGGCTGCGCGCGCAGGTACTCGATCCGCTCGGGCGCGGCGAGAGCGCCCGGTACGAGGTGTACGACTGGCACGCCCGCCGCTTCACCGGCACCCGGGAACTGCCGGCCGCCGACGTGGTCGTCGTGGAGGGCGTGGGCGCCGGGCGGCGGGCCGTGCGCCCGTGTCTGGCGGCGCTGCTGTGGATGGAGATGCCGGCCGAGCGGGCGTGGGCGCGGGGGCGCGCGCGGGACGGTGTGGCGCAGGAGGCGTTCTGGGAAGGCTGGATACCGGCGGAGCGCGCGCACTTCGCCGCGGACCCCTCCCGGGCGCACGCAAAGGAATTGGTAAGAGAGTGTCCGCAGGGTTATGAGGTGTGCGTGGGGCCCGGCGGGGCGACGCCGGAGGACCGTTCGGTCACACACCGTGAGGGCCCGCCAGCGGTGCGCTGAACCCCCGCGGACGGCCTTCCGCCACTTTCCGCGAGTGCCTCAACTCCGCTTGACCGGGGGGCCGTACAGGACTTACGTTCTCAATGTGCGGCCTTTCGGGACCGCCCGCAGACGCGAAGCCCCCGGTTGTTCCCCCGTGATCGGGGGCTTCGTTCTGCCCGCACTCCCCCTTCACGGCTGCGGCGAGGCCCCGGACGCTCACCCTGGGTCACCACCCGGCACCGCGCTCACCTGCGCGAAACGCCCTCCCGCCGCACCCGACCGCCCCCGTTGCGCCCTACGGCCGGGCGCACCCCCGCAGGTACGATGCCTCTCGGTGCGGCCTGGGACGGCTCGCTGTCCGCACCGTGACAACTCCCGTCCATGACAGAGCGGTTCATCGGGGGCACGGTTTGTGGGGGACGTGATGGACTTCGGCAACGGAGCGCAGGCCGGCCCGGCCGATCTCGCCTGGCTGCGGGGCGTGGACGCCTACACGATGGGCGCCTACCCGCAGGCGGAGGAGGAGTTCAAGGCCGCCGTGCGCATCGATCCCGGCATGGCGGACGGCTGGCTCGGGCTGCATGCCTTACGGATCGACACGACGACGGCGCTGCTGCGGATGTTCCGGCACCGGGACCGGTTCGGCGAACAGCGCACCCGGCACCGGCGCACCCTCAACTCCTGGTACTGGCTGGGCTGGTGGGTGCAGCCCGTGCTCGAACAGCCGCGTGATCTGCTGCTCGCGCACGCCTCGCACTGGCTGGACGGACGCCATGTGCCCGAGCTGGACCGGGCGTTGGCGACGCTGCCGCCGGTCGACGCCGATCCGCAGGTGCGGTTCCTGCACGCGTGCCGGGCGTATCTCGTCAAGGACTGGGAGCAGTTGGTCCGGCACACCGAGACGCTGATCGACGACCCGATGCTGGGTATCGAGGCGGGCCTGTTCGGCGGGATGGCCCGGGTGCGCCTGGAGATGTACGGGCAGGCCGAACCGCTGCTGGCCGCCGCCCTGATGCGCTGTCGCAGCGAGCAGCCGCAGCGCAAGGAACTGCGGTACTGGCTGGCGAGAGCCCACGAGGGCACGGGCCGTTCGGCGGCGGCGCTGCCGCTGTACCGGGCGGTGCACCGGGTCGATCCGGCGTTCATGGACACCTCCGCGCGGCTCGCGGCGATCTCCGACGGCGACGACTACGACGGCTTCGGCGACGGCAGCGACCTCGCTCCGCTGGCGCTGACGGGGTATCAGGACGGCCTGGACGGGCTGGAGTCGCCCGAGCCGCTGTACGCGAACGACGAGCGCGGGCTCAAGGTGAGCGACGCGGGGCCGCCGCTCGTGCCCGGGGTCGTCGAGGACGCCGACATGGTCAGGGAGAAGGCCGTCGTGCCGGTGTCCGCGCCGCTGCCGGCCGGTCCGGCGGACCCCGAGCTGCTGGAGGAGGCGCTCGCCGAGCTGGAGCGGATGGTGGGCCTCGATCCCGTCAAGCGGCAGGTCAAGGCGTTGTCCGCGCAGTTGAACATGGCGCGGTTGCGGGCCGCGCGCGGGCTTCCTGTGCAGCCGCCGAAACGGCACTTCGTCTTCTCCGGGCCCTCCGGCACCGGCAAGACGACCGTCGCGCGGATCCTCGGGCGGGTCTTCTACGCGCTCGGGCTGCTCGGCGGCGACCACCTCGTCGAGGCGCAGCGCGCGGATCTCGTCGGCGAGTACCTCGGGCAGACGGCGGTGAAGGCCAACGAGCTGATCGACTCCGCGCTCGGTGGTGTCCTCTTCGTCGACGAGGCGTACGCGCTGTCCAACTCCGGGTACGGCAAGGGGGACGCGTACGGCGACGAGGCGCTCCAGGTGCTGTTGAAGCGGGCCGAGGACAACCGCGATCACCTCGTCGTCATCCTCGCCGGCTACCCCGAGGGCATGGACCGGCTCCTCGCGGCGAACCCCGGGCTGTCGTCGCGGTTCACGACGCGGGTCGACTTCCCCTCGTACCGGCCGTTGGAGCTGACCTCCATCGGGGAGGTGCTGGCGGCGGAGAACGGGGACGTGTGGGACGAGGAGGCGCTGGAGGAGCTGCGGTCCATCGCCGGGCATGTCGTGGATCAGGGGTGGATCGACGAGCTGGGGAACGGGCGGTTCTTGCGGACGCTGTACGAGAAGTCTTGCGCGTATCGGGATTTGCGGCTTACGGGGTATTCGGGTGAGCCGTCTCGGGATGATCTGGCGACGCTTCGGTTGCCGGATCTTATGCAGGCGTATGGGGAGGTTCTGTCGGGGCGGGGGCCCGGGGGGTTGTAGCGGCGCGGGCCCGCTGCCTATTGCGCAGTTCCCCGCGCCCCTAGGTAGGTGGGTGGCTCCGGCCGGTGGGGAACCTCGACATTCGTCGTGGCTGATCGCGCAGTTCCCCGCGCCCCTGAGTGAGTGGGTGGCTCCGGCCGGTGGGGATCCTCGACTTTCGTCGTGGCTGGGCGCGCAGTTCCCCGCGCCCCTGTCGGGGCGACTGCGTCGCGCCCTCCCCCGGAGGGAGCGGGAGGGGCGACTGCGTCGCCGCCTCCTCCCCTGGGGAGCAGGGGCGCAGCCCCGCTCCTCAGGGGCGCGGGGAACTGCGCAACGTTCAGGGCAGCGGGCCTCACCCTGAGAACTCCCCAGGGGCGCGGGGAACTGCGCGACCAGCCCACCACCGGGCCGCAGGTGAGTCGCGGCGATCAAGGGCACCGCCCGTCAACGGCACCGGCCCGGCGATATTCGCGCCCCCCGCCGGTCAGGCCAGCGCGGATTGTTTGTTGCGGGCCGGCGGCAGCGGAGGCGTCCCCGAACGGTGCGCCGGATCACGGACCTCGCCCACCAACAGCTCCAGCACATCCTCAAGCGCGACGAGCCCGAGCACCCGCCCCGCCGCGTCAGCGACCTGCGCCAGATGTGTCGCGGCCCGCCGCATGACGGTCAGGGCGTCGTCCAGCGGGAGTTCCGCCCGCATCGTCGTCATGGGCCGCCACACCTGCTGCGGCACCGCCCGCTCCGCCTCGGGCCCGTCGATGAGATCGAGGACGTCCTTGACGTGCAGGTACCCCATGAACGCCCCGGTCTGCGCCGCGATCGGGAAGCGCGAGAACCCGGTGCGCCCGGTGAGGGCGACGATCTCGGCCGGGGTGACCGAGGGACCGACCGTGACCAGCGAACCCCGGTCCAGGAGGACGTCGGTCACCGGGCGCGAGCCCAGTTCGAGGGCGTCCTCCAGGCGCTCCTGCTCCTCGGGGTCGAGAAGTCCCGCCTGTCCCGCGTCCTCCACGAGCCGGCCGAGCTGGACGCTGGTGAAGACGGCCTCCACCTCGTCCTTGGGCTCGACCCGGAAGAGCCGGAGCACCAGCCGCGCGCAGGCGCCGAGGGCGACCGTCACCGGCCGGCACAGCCGCGCGAAGGCGACCAGGCCGGGGCTGAACCAGAGCGCGGTCTTCTCGGGGTCCGCCATCGCCAGGTTCTTCGGGACCATCTCGCCGATGACGAGGTGGAGGAAGACGACGACGGCCAGGGCGATGACGTACCCGAGCGGGTGGACCATGCCGTGCGGCAGCCGCGCCGCCTCGAACAGGGGTTCAAGGAGCCGTGCCACGGTGGGTTCCGCGACCGCGCCGAGCGTCAGCGAGCAGACGGTGATGCCGAACTGGGCCGCCGCCATCATCTGGGGCAGGTGTTCGAGCCCGTACAGGACCTGACGGGCGCGCTTTCCGGGCAGGGGCTCGATCTGGCTGCGGCGGACCGAGACCAGGGCGAACTCCGCGCCGACGAAGAAGCCGTTCGCCAGGACCAGCAGGGCGGCGAAGAGGAGTTGCAGCGCGCTCATCGGGCGCCCTCCAGGGCGGGCTGCGGCGCGTCGGCGAGGCGCACGAGGCGCACCCGCTCGGCGCGGTAGTGGTCGACCTGGCGCACGGCGAGCCGCCAGCCGGGCAGTTCGGCCCGGTCGCCGGGGGCGGGGATGCGTCCCAGGAGGTCGGCGACGAGCCCGGCGACGGTCTCGTAGGGGCCCTCGGGTACGTCGAGGCCGATGCGGCGCAGGTTGTCGACGCGGCAGCCGCCCGCGGCGTCCCAGGCAGGGCGGCCGTCCTCGGGCGCGGCGGCGGCGAGGTCGGGCAGGTCGAGGCCGTCGTGCTCGTCGCGGACCTCGCCGACGAGTTCCTCGACGATGTCCTCCAGGGTGACGACCCCGGCGGTGCCGCCGTACTCGTCGACGACGACCGCGATGGGCTGCTCGCTGCGCAGCCGGGCCAGCAGCGGCTGGACGGGCAGCGTCTCGGGGACGAGCAGCGGGGGCTGCGCGATCCGGGCGACCGGGGTGCGCAGCCGTTCGTGGGCGGGCATGGCGAGGGCGTCCTTGAGGTGGACCATGCCGACGACCTCGTCGATCCGCTCCCGGTAGACGGGGAAGCGGGACAGGCCGGTGGCGCGGGTCAGGGTGACCACGTCCTCCGCGGTCGCGGACGACTGGAGGGCGCTGACCTTCACGCGCGGCGTCATGACGTGCTGCGCGGTCAGCTCGCCGAGCGAGAGGGTCCGTACGAACAGGTCGGCCGTGTCCTGTTCGAGGGCGCCGGCCTGCGCGGAATGGCGGGCCAGGGAGACCAGTTCGCCGGGGGTGCGGGCGGAGGCCAGTTCGTCGGCGGGCTCGACGCCGAGGGCCCGTACGAGACGGTTGGCCACGGTGTTGAGCAGGGCGATGACCGGGCGCAGCAGCCGCGCGAAGGCGTGCTGGGGCCCGGCGACGAAGCGGGCGACCTGGAGCGGGCGGGAGACCGCCCAGTTCTTCGGCACCAGCTCACCGATCACCATCTGCACGGCGGACGCCAGCAGCATGCCGACGACGACGCTGACGCCGCCGACCGCGCCGGCGGGGATGCCGAGGGCGGTGAACGGGCCGCGCAGCAGCCCGGCGAGCGCCGGTTCGGCGAGCATGCCGACGACGAGGGAGGTGATGGTGATGCCGAGCTGGGTGCCGGAGAGCTGGAAGGAGAGTTCCTTCAGGGCGCTCACGACCGTGCCGGCGCGCTTGTCGCCCGCGGCGGCGGCCGCTTCGGCGTCCCCGCGCTCGACGGTGACGAGGCCGAACTCGGCGGCGACGAAGAAGCCGTTGGCGAGGATCAGCAGGAAGGCTGCCGCGAGGAGCAGCAACGAGATGGTCATGCCGCCGCCTTGAGGGACGTACGCGTGCGGGTCGCTGTATGTCGGCTGGGGGCGGCGCGGGTACTACCGGACGATCCGTCCATCGCTGGAGGGAGTCACTCCTTGGTCAGTAGGAGCCCCTGGCCGCCGGTCCGGGCGCGTCAGGGGCGGGGCGCACTCGGCGCGCCCCGCCTCCAGATTAATCGCGTCCGGCCCGTCGGCGTCAGGGCGTGGAGCCGTGCGGTCAGGGCCGCGTGGCGGGATGGGCTTCGGTGAGGGCGCGCAGGGCCTTCGCGTCCCGGATGGCGCTCTGCTTGGCGATGCCGGGCTGGATGCCCATGGCGGCCAGCGAGGTGCCGTCGGTGAGGTCGAGGAAGACCCACGGGTCGCCGGGGCGCAGGTTCACCCGGACGATCTCGGCCCAGGCGAGGCGGCGGCTGCGCGCGATGTTGACGACGGTGACGCCGTCGTCGTCGGCGACGACCCTCGGCCGGGCCAGCAGCGCGAGGACGGCCCAGAAGAGGGCGGCCGTGAAGACGAAGCTGGCCTTCTCCCCCGGGCTCAGTCCGCCGAGCAGCAGCGCGACGACGGTGATGGTGACGAAGGACGCGGCGCCGAGGGTGTGCAGGATGGCGCGGGTGCGGCCCGGCCGGAAGGTGACGGGCAGCTTCGGCAGCTCAGACATGGCAGGGAGTCCTCGGCGTGCTCAGAGGCGGCAGGCGTGGATGGCCGTGGTGAGGATGGCCCGGGCACCGAGGGCGTACAGGTCGTCCATGATGCGCTGGGCGTCCTTCGCGGGGACCATGGCGCGCACGGCGACCCAGCCCTCGTTGTGCAGGGGGGAGACGGTCGGCGACTCCAGGCCGGGGGTGAGGGCGACGGCCCGCTCCAGGTGCTCGGCGCGGCAGTCGTAGTCCATCATCACGTACGAGCGGGCGACGAGGACGCCCTGGAGGCGGCGCAGGAACTGCTGGACCTTCGGGTCCTCGCGGTCGGCTCCGGCGGCGCGTACGACGCATGCCTCGGAGCGCATGATGGGCTCGCCGAAGACTTCGAGGCCCGCGTTGCGCAGGGAGGTGCCGGTCTCGACGACGTCGGCGATGGCGTCGGCGACGCCCAGCTCGATGGCGGTCTCGACGGCGCCGTCGAGGTGGACGACGGAGGCGTCGACGCCGTGGTCGGCGAGGTACTTGCCGACGATGCCCTCGTAGGAGGTGGCGATGGTGCGTCCCGCGAGGTCGGCGAGGTCCTTGACGGCGCCGGGGCGGGAGGCGAAGCGGAAGGTGGAGCGGGCGAAGCCGAGCGGCAGGATGGTCTCGGCGCGGGCGCCGGAGTCGATCAGCAGGTCCTCGCCGGTGATGCCGATGTCGAGCTTGCCGGAGGACACGTAGATGGCGATGTCCTTGGGGCGCAGGTAGAAGAACTCGACCTCGTTCTCCGGGTCGACCGTGACGAGTTCCTTGGACTCCTTGCGCTGGCGGTAGCCCGCCTCATGGAGCATCGCCGACGCAGGTCCGGACAGTGAACCCTTGTTGGGGACGGCGATGCGCAGCATGAGGCGGGCTTCCTTTGCGTGGTGTGGAGTGGGGGGAACGGGTGACGGGTGCGGCTCAGAGGTGGGCGTACACGTCGTCGAGGGAGATGCCGCGGGCGACCATCATCACCTGGACGTGGTACAGCAGCTGCGAGATCTCCTCGGCGGCGGCTTCCTTGCCCTCGTGCTCGGCGGCCATCCAGACTTCGGCGGCCTCCTCGACGACCTTCTTGCCGATGGCATGGACGCCCTTGCCGACCAGTTCCGCGGTGCGGGAGGTGGCGGGGTCGCCGGTGGCTGCCTTGTGCTGGAGCTCGGTGAACAGCTCCTCGAACGTCTTATTGGCCATGGTGGTGCCTACTTTACGCGTCCGCCCGGGCCCCTTAACGCCAGGGTTCGGCGACGGTACGCAGCGTGGTCGCGGTGGCGACGGCGGCGGTGACCGCTTCGTGCCCCTTGTCCTCGCGGGAGCCCTCGATGCCGGCGCGGTCGAGCGCCTGCTCCTCGGTGTCGCAGGTCAGCACGCCGAAGCCGACGGGGACGCCGGTGTCGACGGAGACCTGGGTGAGGCCCTGGGTGACGCCCTGGCAGACGTACTCGAAGTGCGGGGTGCCGCCGCGGATGACGACGCCGAGGGCGACGATGGCGTCGTAGCCGCGGCCGGCGAGGACCTTGGCGACGACGGGCAGTTCGAAGCTGCCGGGGACGCGCAGCAAAGTCGGCTCGTCGATGCCGAGTTCGTGCAGGGCGCGCAGGGCGCCGTCGACCAGCCCGTCCATGACTTTCTCGTGCCACTGGGCGGCGATGACGGCCACGCGCAGGTCGCCGCAGTTCTTCACGCTCAGTTCGGGTGCACCCTTGCCGCTCACGCGCTTCTCCTCGTACGTACGTAGATGAATCGACGGAAGTTACTACTGGTTGCCGCAGGCCGATGTGCGGGGCGCGTCCAGCCAGGGCAGGTCGTGGCCCATGCGGTCCCGCTTGGTGCGCAGGTAGCGCAGGTTGTGCTCGCCCGCGGTGACCGGCATCGGTTCGCGGGCGGCGACGACGAGGCCGTGCCGGGTGAGGGCGTCGACCTTGTCGGGGTTGTTGGTCAGCAGGCGCAGGCTGTGGGCGCCGAGGTCGGTGAGGATCTGGGCGCCGGCCGCGTAGTCGCGGGCGTCGGCGGGCAGGCCGAGTTCCAGGTTGGCGTCGAGGGTGTCGCGGCCGCGCTCCTGGAGTTCGTACGCGCGCAGCTTGGAGAGCAGGCCGATGCCGCGGCCCTCGTGTCCGCGCAGGTAGACGATGACGCCTCGGCCGTGCTCGACGATGCGGCGCATGGCCTCCTGGAGCTGGGGGCCGCAGTCGCAGCGCAGCGAGTGGAAGACGTCGCCGGTCAGGCACTCGGAGTGGACGCGGGTGAGCAGCGGCTCGTCGCCGAGGCCGTCGAGGTCGCCGTGGACGAGGGCGACATGTTCGACGCCGTCGACGGTGGAGCGGTAGCCGTACGCGGTGAACTCGCCGAAGGCGGTGGGGAGCTGGACGGTCGCCTCGCGCCTGACGGTGGGCTCGGCGGAGCGCCGGTAGGCGATGAGGTCGGCGATCGAGATGATCGTCAGGCCGTGCTTGCGGGCGAAGGGGACCAGTTCGGGCAGGCGCAGCATGACGCCGTCCTCGCCGGCGATCTCCACGATGGCGCCGGCCGGGCGCAGGCCCGCGAGGCGGGCGAGGTCGACGGCGGCCTCGGTGTGGCCGTCGCGGACGAGGACACCGCCGTCCTTGGCGCGCAGCGGGAAGATGTGCCCGGGGCGTACGAAGTCGTCAGGGGCCGCGGTGCCGGAGGCGAGCAGGGCGAGGGTGGTGGCGCGGTCGGCGGCGGAGATGCCGGTGGTGACGCCGTGGGCGCCGGTGGCGTCGACGGAGACGGTGAACGCGGTGCGCATCGACTCGGTGTTGTGGTCGACCATCTGGGGCAGGCCGAGCCGGTCGAGTTCGGCGCCTTCCATGGGGGCGCAGATCAGGCCGCGGCACTCGCTCATCATGAAGGCGACGATCTCGGGCGTGATCTTCTCGGCGGCGACGACGAGGTCGCCCTCGTTCTCCCGGTCCTCGTCGTCGACGACGACCACGGGGCGACCGGCGGCGATGTCGCGGACGGCCTGCTCGACGGGGTCGAGCCGCAGGTCCTCGGCCTCGTACAGGTCAGCGGCGCTCATGCGTGCGCTCCTTCCAGGGTGGGGGCCGGGGCGGTCGCGGCACGGGAGCGCAGCCACCAGTCGCGCAGGCCCCACAGGACGAGCGCGCCGTAGATGACGTAGACGAAGCCGGAGAAGGCGTAGCCGTTGGCGAAGTTCAGCGGGACGCCGACGGCGTCGACGAGGAGCCAGGCGAACCAGAACTCGACCATGCCGCGGGCCTGGGCGTACATGGCGACGATGGTGCCGACGAAGACGTACGCGTCGGGCCAGGGGTCCCAGGACAGCGACGGGTACGCGGTGAACAGGAGGGCGACGGCGACGGTGCCGGCGGCTCCGGCGAGGGCCATGAGGCCGCGCTCGGTCCAGGACGCGAAGCGGACGGCGATGGAGCCGTCCTGCGCCTGCTTTCGGCCGCGCGCCCAGGCGATCCAGCCGAGGGCGGCGACGACCATGACGACGACCTGCTTGCCGGCGCTGCCGGAGAGGTGGCCCGCGAAGGCGGCGAAGAGGATCAGGCCGGAGACGAACTGGACGGGCCAGGTCCAGATGGACCGCTTCCAGCCGAGCGCGAGGGCGATCAGGCCGAAGGTGTTGCCGGTCATGTCCGACCACTTGATGTGCTGCCCGAAGGCGGTGAACGCCTCGGAGTTGATCCAGTCGAGCGCGCTCATGCGGTGCCCCCCGCGGTCCGGTCGCCGAGCATGCGCTCGACGTACTTGGCGATGACGTCGACCTCCAGGTTGACCGGGTCGCCCGCCTGCTTGAGGCCGAGCGTGGTGAGGGCGAGGGTGGTCGGGATGAGGCTGACGGTGAAGTGGTCGGGGCCGGCGTCCACGACGGTGAGGCTGACTCCGTCGACGGTGATGGAGCCCTTCTCGACGACGTACCGGGACAGCTCCGCGGGCAGCGAGATCTTGACGATCTCCCAGTGCTCGGAGGGGGTGCGCGCGACGACGGTGCCGGTGCCGTCGACGTGGCCTTGGACGACGTGTCCGCCGAAGCGGCCGTCGGCGGGCATCGGGCGTTCGAGGTTGACGCGGGAGCCGGCGGCGAGGGCGCCGAGGCTGGACCGGTTGAGGGTCTCGGCCATGACGTCGGCGGTGAAGGTGTCGCCCTCGTGCTCGACGACGGTCAGGCACACGCCGTTGACCGCGATGGAGTCCCCGTGGCGGGCGCCCTCGGTGACGACGGGGCCGCGGACGCGGAAGCGACAGGCGTCTTCGAGCGTCTCGACGGCGGTGATCTCGCCCAGCTCTTCGACGATTCCGGTGAACACGTCCCGGGTCCTCCCTCTACGGGTCTGGACTCCGGGGCACTGTCGTGCGACGACGACAGAGCGTACGGACCGCGGCACCGGGAGCGAGGACGCCGGAGACGGGTCGCCGGTGGACGGCGACCTGGAACAGCCGGCGACGCGCACACGGGGTGCCCGTCCGCCGCGCACTGCCTCCCATCCGGACTTTAACCGTCGGTTCAGGAATTTCACCTGATCAACCGGTCACTGGACGTGACCGGGTCGCGGACTGTAACCGCCGGTTCGGACTTTCACCGACCCCGGAGTGCGCTGCTTCTGGTACAGGGTCAGTGTGCCACGTTCGCTGCGCTTGCATGCGGCCGGTACTTGTGGGCTGACTCACAGCCCCCTCCGCCGGCGCTCAGATCAGCCCCGCCAGGGGCGCGAGGAACTGCGCGACCAGCCACGACGAGACCCGCACCCGGCAACAAACCCCGGGGCTCCGCCCCAGACCCCGCTCCTCAAACGCCGGAGAGGCTGGAATTGACCGGCACTGAAGCCCCGCAGGGGACGCGGGGAACTGCGCGAGAAGCCCCACCGGGGCCGCACCCGGGGCACAACCCTCACGCCCCCGGCGGGTAAAGCCCGTCCTGGGCCTGGGTTCGGGCCACCTGGAGCGCCCCCCGGAGAACCGCCTCACCCCCGAGCACCCCCGCCCGCACCTCCGTAGGCAACGGCGTCATCCCAGCCAACCGCCCCGCGACCCGCAGGGCAAGCTCGGAACCCCCCGCCCGCCCCAACTCCCCGGCGAGGACCACGCACCCGGGGTCGAGGACCGCGACGACCGCCGCCGCCCCGAGCACCACCCGGTCCGCGAGGTCGTCCAGAAAGCCCCCCGCACCGGACGCGACGGCCCGCGCCACCACCTCCGGCGCCTCGGCGACCCCCGCCCCCGGCGCCGAGAGCCCGTGCGCCGCCGCCAGTTCGAGCACAGCCGCCGCCCCCGCGAGGGAGTGGAAGCCGCCCCCGCAGTCGGTCGCCGAGGGCAGACCCCCCGTACCCGGCACCGGCAGGAAGCCGACCTCGCCGGTGCCGCCGGAGGCCCCCCGGCGCAGCGCCCCGTCGAGGACGACGGCCGCGCCGACGCCGAGCCCGAGCCAGAGCAGGACGAACGTGTCCCGGTCGCGGGCGGCGCCGTCCTGCCGCTCGGCGAGCGCGGCGAGGTTCGTCTCGTTCTCGACCAGCACCTGCGCGGGGAAGCGTTCCTGAAGGGCCGTCACCAGGCGCCGGTGCCAGGCGGGCAGGCCGGTGGAGTCGCGGAGTTCGCCGGTGGCGGGGTCGATGAGGCCGGGCGCGCCGACCGCGACGGTGTCGAGTCGCTGGACGCCCGCTTCCTTCGCCGTCCGCTCGAGCAGACCGACCGCCCGTTCGACGGCCGCCCCGGTCCCCTCCCCCGGGGCGATGGGCGCGGACGCCTCCCCGAGCACCGTGCCGAGCAGGTCGGCGACGACGAGCCGGACGCCCTCGGTGCGTACGTCGAGCGCGGCGAGATGGGCGCGGTCGGCGACGATCCCGTACAGCCGCGCGTTGGGTCCCCGGCGCCGGTCGCCGGACTCTCCGACGACCCGGATCAGGCCGGCGTCCGTGAGCCGTTCGACGAGGTCAGCGACGGTGGGCCGGGACAGGCCGGTGAGCTGCTTCAACTGTCCGGCGGTGAGCGGGCCTTCCGCCTGGAGGAGCCCGAGCGCGAGCCGGTCGTTGATGGCGCGGGCGGTCCTCGGCGATGCGGGCATGGCGCGATCCTACGGTCGACCTACGGGGAACCTGCGAGAAAAGGGTCTCACTATCAGGCAGGGTTCCTGATAGTTTACGGCCGCACGGCGACCAAGACGCCTGGGGAGGCCCGGAACAGATGGCTGACAGCACATACACGGCTGGGGAGTTGCGGCGCGCGCGGTACGCCGTGGCGGCCGTCTTCTGCGTCCACGGATCGGTGACGGGGTCGTTCGCCACCCGGGTGCCCTGGATCCAGGAGCACGCGGGGGTGAGCGCGGGACAGCTCGGGCTCGCGCTCGCCTTCCCCGCGATCGGCGCGTCGGTGGCGATGCCGCTGGCGGGCCGGGTCAGTCACCGCTTCGGCGCCCGCGCGGCGCTGCGCGGCCTGCTCGCCCTGTGGACGCTGGCGCTGGTGCTGCCCTCGCTCGCGCCGAACCTGCTGACGCTCTGCGTCGCGCTGTTCCTCTACGGGTCGAGCGCGGGCATGTCGGACGTGGCGATGAACGCGCTGGGCGTGGAGGTCGAGAACCGCCTCGACAAGTCGATCATGTCGGGGCTGCACGGCATGTGGAGCGCGGGCGCGCTGCTCGGCTCGGCGGGCGGCACCCTCGCCGCGCACCTGGGGGCGGACGCCCGGCTGCACCACCTCCTGGCCGCCGGGGTGCTCACGGTCGCCGGGTGGATCGCCTGCCGGTGGGTGCTCGACCTGCGGCCCACGGTGGACGAGGAGCCGCCGCCGCGCTTCGCGCTGCCGCCGAAGTCCGCGCTGCTCATCGGCGCGGTCGGTTTCTGCGCGGTGTTCGCGGAGGGCGCGAGCCTGGACTGGTCGGCGGTGTACCTGCGGGACGTGCTCGACACGTCGGCGGGGCTCGCGGCGGCCTGCACCACGGCGTTCACGCTGACGATGGCGGTGGCGCGGATCGCCGGTGACGCGGTCGTGGACAGGTTCGGAGCGGTACGGACCGTGCGGTGCGGCGGGGTCGTGGCGACGCTCGGCGCGCTGCTCGTGGTGGTCGCGCCCGGCCCGGCGGTGGCGATGGCAGGCTTCGGGCTGCTCGGGCTCGGGATCGCGGTGGTCGTGCCGCTGGCGTTCGCGGCGGCGGGGCGCAGCGGCCCGAACCCCAGTCAGGCCATCGCGGGCGTCGCCACCATCACGTACACCTCGGGTCTCATCGCGCCGTCGGCGATCGGGACGCTGGCCGATGCGACGAGCCTTGTGGTGTCGTTCGGCCTGGTCACGGCGTTGACGCTGGGCCTCGCGCTGTTCGCGGGGGTGCTGCGCGGCGGCGACCGGAGCCCGCGTGCCGCCGCGCTCAGCCCTGCGGCCGCAGCAGATCCCGCGCCGAAGCCCTGAACGGCTCGCTCCAGGGCGCGGGCCGCAGCGTCGCCGGGTCGAGCCGGACGAGGACGCGGCTGCCCCGGGCGTAGGTGTGGGCGCCGTCGGCCGAGCAGAAGCGGAAGCCGTAGGTCAGGCCCGTCGTGCCGAGCCGGTCGAGCCAGAGCCGTACGGCGTACTCCCCCGGCGCCTTGACCGGGGCGTCGTAGGTGATGGTGAACTCCTTGACCGCGTTGCAGAAGTCGCCGGCGGCCTCCCAGTCGCCCGCGAAGACGAGTCCGCGCTCGTGCCAGAGCGCGGACCAGGCCCGCTCCACGAGGACGGCGTAACGGGCGTTGTGCAGCAGGCCGAGCGCGTCGAGGTCGTCGAAGTGGACGGTCACGGGGACGAGCTGACCCAGGGTGCGGGCGGGGGCTTCGGCGGTCACGGGCGGGGCTCCTGGTGCGGGACGTACGGATGCGGGGGCGCGGGTACGCGCCATCCGCGGGGCCGGATCATCGTAGGACGGCGGTCTGAGCAAACGCTCATATGGCCGGTGTGAGCTGGGACTCGGCACGAACCCGTACGCGCGTCGCATTAGCATGAGGCGATCGATTCGAGCCATACGGGTGGGCGCTCCCGGCAGACCCCGGCGACCCCGGAGCCCGTACGGGCCACACCCACCGGCACCTCAGAGAGCGGAACTCACATGGACCTCGGCGTGCGCTGGAAACTGCACGGCGACGGGCGGACCCCGGCCCCCGGTGCCGTCGTCCGCCCCGACGAGCGGCTGTCCTGGCCGCGCACGATCGGCCTCGGCGCGCAGCATGTGGTCGCCATGTTCGGGGCGTCCTTCGTGGCGCCGGTCCTCATGGGTCTCGACCCGAACCTCGCCATCATGATGTCCGGCGTGGCGACGGTGATCTTCCTGCTCGCCACGCGCGGCCGGGTCCCGAGCTACCTCGGCTGCTCGCTCTCCTTCGTCGGGGTCGCGGCCGTCATCCGGGCGTCCGGCGGAGACAGCGCGACGGTCACGGGCGCGGTCTTCGTCGTCGGTGTCGTGCTGTTCCTGGTGGGTCTCGCGGTGCAGAAGTTCGGCGCGCGGATCATCCACGCGGCGATGCCGCCCATCGTCACGGGCGCGGTCGTCATGCTGATCGGCTTCAACTTGGCGCCGGTCACCGCGTCCACGTACTGGCCGACCGACCAGTGGACCGCGCTGCTCGTCATGCTGTTCACCGGGCTCGCGGTGGTGTGTCTGCGCGGCTTCTGGTCACGGATCGCCATCTTCCTCGGGCTGATCTTCGGGTACGCGATCTCCTGGGTGTTCGACCAGGTCTTCGGCAAGATCCACTCGGCGAACGGCGGCGGCCAGGCCGTCGACCACTGGCGGCTCGACCTGTCGGGCGTCGGCAAGGCGGACTGGATCGGGCTGCCGTCCTTCCACGCGCCGTCGTTCCAGTGGTCGGCGATCCTCGTGGCGCTGCCCGTCGTGATCGCGCTGATCGCGGAGAACGCGGGGCATGTCAAGGCCGTCGGCGAGATGACCGGCGACAACCTCGACGGCAAGCTCGGCACGGCGATCTCCGCCGACGGCGCCGCCTCCATGCTCTCCACGGCGGTCGGCGGCCCGCCGAACACGACGTACTCCGAGAACATCGGCGTCATGGCCGCGACCCGCGTCTACTCGACCGCGGCCTACTGGGCGGCGGCCGGCTTCGCCCTGCTGTTCGGCCTGTGCCCGAAGTTCGGCGCGATCGTCGCCGCGATCCCGGGCGGGGTGCTCGGCGGCATCACGGTCATCCTGTACGGCATGATCGGCCTGCTCGGCGCGCAGATCTGGATCAACGCCAAGGTCGACCTGCGCAACCCGCTCAACCTCGTGCCCGCCGCCGCCGGCATCATCATCGGCGTCGGCAACGTCTCCCTGAAGTTCACCGACAACTTCTCCCTGAGCGGCATCGCGCTCGGCACGATCGTCGTCATCACCGGCTACCACGCGCTGCGCGCGATGGCCCCGGCCCACCTGAAGACGCAGGAGCCGCTGCTCGACTCGGGCACGTCCACGTACGACAAGGGCGAGCAGGCCGACGCCGACCGGTAGCGGCTAACCGCCCGCCCACCGCCCCACCGGCGGTCCCGGCAGGCCGAGTTGATCGAGGACCCTGGCGACCGTCTGGTCGACAAGGTCCTCGACCGTTTCCGGCCGCTGGTAGAACGCGGGCGCCGGCGGCACGATCCGTACGCCCATCCGCGCGAGCGCCAGCATGTTCTCCAGGTGGATCGCGTGCAGGGGGCTCTCGCGCGGGACGAGGACCAGCGGGCGGCCCTCCTTGAGCGTGACGTCGGCGGCGCGTCCGACCAGGCCGTCCGCGTACCCGGCCCGGATGCCGGCGAGCGTCTTCATGCTGCACGGCGCGATCACCATGCCGTCCGTGCGGAACGAGCCCGAGGAGACGGCCGCCGCCTGGTCGCCGGGCCGGTGGACGACGTCGGCGAGCGCGAGCACGTCCTCCGCCCGCCGGTCCGTCTCCAGTTCGATCGTGGCGCGGGCCCAGCGCGTCAGCACGAGGTGCCGCTCGACGTGCGGGGCGTGCGCGCGCAGCGCCTGGAGCAGCCGCACCCCGTACACCGCGCCGGTCGCGCCCGTCAGGCCGACGATCAGCCGCATGCCGCGCCCCCGCCGGGCAGCCGGGCGAGCAGGGCGCGGGCGCGCGTGTGCCGCGCCGGGTCGGTGCGGATGCGTACGGCGTCGAAGTGCGGGGCGCGGGTCGCGTCCAGGCCCATGCGCGAGGTGGTGCCGTCGGGGGTGGCGGACGGGTCGAGGGGGCTGCCGGGCAGCCCGTCCACGACGAACACGTCCTCGTGCGGCTGGAGGTGCGTGGCGAGCGCCCAGAGCACCTGCTCGTCGCGGGTCACGTCCACGTCGTCGTCCACCGCGACGACGGTCTTGAGGTACGGGTCCCAGCCGAGCAGGGCGAGCATGATCTGCCGTGCCTGGCGCGGCCGGCCGCCGCGCAGGGCCACGTACGCGTGGAAGTGGGTGCCGGAGGTCGGGTAGTGCAGGGCGGTGACCTCGGGGAAGCGGCTCATGAGCTGCTCGGCCATCTCCGACTCGCGCGGGATGCGGGCGAGGTTCAGATGGTCCGCGCTCGCGCCGCCGACGACGTCGTACAGCACGGCGTCCCGGCGGCGCAGCACGCTGTGCACGGTCAGGACGTTGTTCGTGGAGCGGTCGGACGAGTATCCGGAGAACTCGCCGAAGGGGCCTTCGGGGGCGCGGCGGGCGGGGTCGATGACGCCTTCGAGGACGAGTTCGGCGGCGGCCGGTACGCGGATGCCGTGGCGCGGGGTGCGGACGACGTCGAGCGGGGCGCCGAACAGGCCGCCGGCCAGGGCGCGTTCGTCGACGTCGGGGCCGACGCGGGCGGACGCGGCGAGCTGGAAGAGGGGGTGCGCGCCGACGACCATGGCGACGGGCAGCACCTCGCCGCGCTCCTCGGCGAGCCGCAGCAACTGCCACAGATGGCCGCGTGAGTGCAGGCTCGTGGCGAGTTCGGTGCGGCTGTGCACGAGGGCGCGGTGGTAGCTGAGGTTGCCGGAGCGGCCGGGCACGCCCCGGGGGGCCTCGGCGGTGAGGACGCCGCTGGTGAGGTAGGGGCCCCGGTCGGAGTCGAAGTGCCGCAGCAGCGGGAGGGCGGTGAGGTCGACGGCGTCGTCCTCGGTGACCTCCTCCAGGACGGGCCCGGAGGCGACGAGGCGCGGGGCGGTGCGGCGGGCGGCGGCGCTCTGGTAGGCGCGGTGCAGGCCGCCGGGGTCCGTGCCGAGCAGGCGGGCGACGCGGGTGCGGGAGGCGAAGAGGTTGGTGACGAGGGTGGTGCCGGGCAGGCCGGTCACGCGCGGGCAGACGAGCAGTTCATGGCGTCCGCGGGCGGCGAGTTCGGCGACCAGCGCGGCCACGTCCTCCTGCGCGATCTCCTCCCCCACGCGCAGTACGTCGTCGGGGTGGGCGCTTTCGTAGGCGGCGAGGAAGACGTGCAGGTCCTGACCGGCGCCCAGGGCCGTGACCGTACCGTCGGGGGCGTCGGGGGCGTCGGTGTCAGTGGCTGTCACAGCAGACCCCCGCGTGCACCGAGCCGGTGAACAGGCCGCCCCACGCCGGTGCCTCCACCTCCGCGCCGAGCAGGTCGAGCCCGGTGCGCACGGCGACCCGCGCCCCGTCGTGCACGGGCTTGCCCAGCTCGCGCTCGACCATGGCGGCGACCGGCGCGACGGGCAGTTCCGTACCGGCGACGACGAGGGCCTGCGCGTCGGCGGTGTCGGCGTCGAGGAGGATGCGCCGCACCCGGGAGACGGGGAGTTCGGCGGCGGCGCGGGGTCCGGCGAGCCCGAGGGCGGTGACGGAGGCGAGGCGGATGCCGGCCGCGAGGTAGGTGTCGGCGAGGCGCCCGGCGACGGCCTCGGTGCCGGCGGTGATCAGCGCGACGGAGTGGAGTCCGGCGCGGGCCAGCAGGTCGAGCTGGCCGAGGGTGACGGTGGAGGCCCGTACCCCGGCGGTGCGTTCGATGACGCGGGCGACGGCGCGGGCGTGGGCGGCGCCGTCGAGTCCGCCGGAGGTGCCGTGCCAGACGACGGCGTCGGCGCCGGCCTGCGCCAACTGGTCGGCCGCGCGCTCCAGTTCGACGGCGTGGGAGGGGGCGAGGCTCGGCCCGTACTGGATCTCGGGCAGTCCGGCGCGGGCGCCGGGGTGGGCGATCTCGACCTGGACCGGCGCGCAGATCTGGGCGATCCAGCGGTCGGCGCCGAGCGAGGTGGCGGGCAGGAGGTGTCCGATGCGCTGCATGTGCTCTCCGGGGCGGGGCGTGACGTAGCGGGCGGGAGGGGCGCGGGGTGCCGGCGGCCGGTCGGACGGCCGCCGGCACCCCGGGTGTCACGTCACGGGCGCGCGACGGTGTCCAGGGAGGCGTAGGTGTCCTTCAGGCGCAGCTGCGCCTCTTCCTGGTCGCGCGGCGGGGGCGTGGGCTTGAGGCCGAGGAGCTTGGCCATGTTGTTGCCGAGGTAGCCCTCCAGGTCCTCCTCGGACAGGTGCATGCCCTGCGGCGGCGGCCCGCACAGCACCTCCAGCTCGCGCGCCCACATGCCGGGCTCGTTGGGCGGCGAGTCGGTGCCGAAGACGAGCTGGTGACGCTCCATCTGCTGCGCGAACTCGACTATGCGCGACTGGAGGAGCCAGCCGGACTCCCCGTACACGTTGGGCGAGTCGAGGATCATGTAGAGCGCCTCGAAGCAGTAGACGCCTCCGGTCTGCACCCCGAAGTGGGCCAGGATGAAGTTGACGTCCTTGAACTCGCGGATGATCGGATAGAACTGGGTGGGGATGGAGTACGGGCCGTCGCCGGTGTGGATGAGGACGACGACACCCAGCTCGTCGCAGACCCGCAGCACGGGCCGCAGCCAGTCGAGGGCACGGTCGGGACGGTAGGCGTGCATGTTGGCATGCAGCTTGACCATCTTGTAGCCGTACTCCTTGACGTGGAACTCCAGCTCCTTCGCGCCGTTCTCGGGCCCGAAGCGCGGGTTGTACATGAAGTTCCCGATGAACCGGTCGGGGTACGCCTGGACCAGTTCGGTGATGTACGCCATGTAGTCGCGGATGCCCTCGCGTCCGGTGCGCATCCCGTCCTGCCAGACGGAGTTGCCGGGCGGCGGCATGATGCAGCCGTAGTCGATGCGGCGCGGCTTGCCGTTGATCATGTACGGGCCGTTCATCATCTCCAGCGTGCGCTCCCCGGTGAAGGGGGAGCCGTCGTGCCGCCACGCCTGGTCGACGATGTTCGTGGGGTGCATGTGGGTGTCGATGATCAAGGTGGTGCTTCCTTCCCAACTGGTACCGACCGTCGTGATGTGGTGGACCGTGTGGGGACCCAGGGCAGGGCCCGCCTCACCTCCTCTCGCTGTCGGGGGCACCGCAGCCGGTGATGTCCTCGGGGCGCACCGGGACCCTCGCCAGCTCCAGGCCGGTCGCGGCGCGCAGGGCGTTGGCGACGGCCGGGGTGGAGGAGAGGGTGGGCGGCTCACCGACGCCGTTGAGGCCGTACGGGGAGTCGGGGTGCGGGAGTTCGAGCAGGTCGATGGGAACGCTCGGCATGTCGGCGATGGTGGGGATGAGGTAGTCGGTGAAGGACGGGTTGCGCACCCGGCCGTTCTCGACGCGCAGTTCCTCCATGACGGCGAGGCCGAGGCCCTGGGCGGTGCCGCCCTCGATCTGGCCCTCGACGGCGAGCGGGTTCATGGCCCGGCCGACGTCCTGGGCGGTGGCGAGTTCGACGACCTTGACGAGCCCGAGTTCGGTGTCGACGTCGACGACCGCGCGGTGGGCGGCGAACGCGAACGCGATATGGGCGTCGCCCTGGCCGCGTTCGTCGTCGACGGGGTGGGTGCGGCGGTGGGCGTACTCGTACTCGGCCTCCAACGGGCCGTGCGCGGCGAGCAGTTCGGGCAGTTGCGCGTCGCCGAGGGCGGTGAGCTGTTCGCGCAGGGCCTTGCAGGCGCCCTGGACCGCTCCCCCGCTCATCCAGGTGATGCGGGAGGCGGAGGACGAGCCGGCGTCGCCGACCCGGGTGTCGGCGGGCAGGACGACGACGCGCTCGACGCCGAGTTCGGTCCGTACGATCTGGGCCTGCACGGTGACGATGCCCTGGCCGCACTCGGCGGCGGCGGTGTGCACCTCGGCGACGGGCTCGCCGCCGTTCAGGGTGAGCCGGACGCGGGCGACGGAGCGGTCGTCGACGCCGCCGGAGAAGCCGATGGCCTTGACGCCGATGGCGTAGCCGACACCGCGCCGGACGCCTTCGCCCCTGCTGGTGTTGTTGAGTCCGCCGGGCAGGCCGAAGGTGCCCTCGGGGGCGGGCGGCAGGGGGCGGGCGCGCAGCCGCTCCAGGAGTTCGGCGGCGGGCGCGGGCCCGTCGACGGCCTGGCCGGTGGGCAGGACGGTGCCGGTCGTCATGGCGTTGCGCAGCCGCAGCTCTACGGGGTCCATGCCGAGGGCGCGGGCGAGCTTGTCGAGGTTGGACTCGACGCCGTAGCAGGACTGGACGGCGCCGAAGCCGCGCATGGCGCCGCAGGGCGGGTTGTTGGTGAACACGGAGTAGCCGTCGATCTCCGCGTTCGGCACGTCGTAGGCGCCGGCGGCGAAGTAGGAGCCGTTGGCGATGACGACCTGGGAGGTGGAGGTGTAGGCGCCGCCGTCGAACAGCAGGCGGGCGCTGACGTAGAGGATGCGGCCGTCCCGGCGCGCCCCGTGCTCGAAGCGCATCCGGGCGGGGTGGCGGTGGACGTGCCCGAAGAAGGACTCCTCGCGGTTGTAGCTCATCTTCACGGGGCGCCCGGTGCGCAGGGCGAGCATCGCCGCGTGGATCTGCACGGAGACGTCCTCGCGCCCGCCGAAGGCACCGCCGACGCCGGACAGGGTGAGCCGGACCTTCTCGGGCGGCAGGCCGAGCGCGGCGCACATCTGGTGCTGGTCGTCGTGGAGCCACTGGGTGGAGACATAGACGTCGACGCCGCCGTCCTCGGCGGGGACGGCGAGCCCGGACTCGGGGCCGAGGAACGCCTGGTCCTGCATGCCGACCTCGTAGGTGCCGCTGACGACGACGTCGGCGGCGCGCCGGGCGGCGGCCATGTCCCCGTGCCGGATGCGGACGTGCCGTACGACGTTGCCGTGCCGGCCGTCGACGCGGTCGGCGTGCACGAGCGGGCCGGTGCCGCGTACGGCGTCCTCGGGGTCGGTGAGCGCGGGCAGTTCCTCGTAGCCGACGTCGATGAGGGCGAGGGCGCGGCGGGCGGTCTCGGGGTGGTCGGCGGCGACGAGGGCGACGGGTTCGCCCTGGTAGCGGACGCGGTCGGCGGCGAGGACGGGCTGGTCGGCGACCTTCATCCCGTACCGGGGACTGCCGGGCACGTCCTCGTGGGTGAGCACCGCCACCACGCCGGGCAGCCGCAGCGCGGCGGTGGTGTCGAGGCGGACGATGCGGGCGCTGGGGTGCGGGGAGCGCAGGGTCGCGCCCCAGACCATGCCCTCGGCGCGCAGGTCGGAGGAGTACGCGAAGTCCCCCTTGACCTTCAGCCGGCCGTCGGGGCGGCGGACGCTGGCGCCGACGCCCTGGCCTGCGCGGATGGCGGTGCTCACGGTCGTTCACTTCCCTTCTGCCTTGCGACGTGCGGGAGTGGGGCGTGGCGCTGTTCGCTCGTACGGGTACGGGAGCCGGGCGGGGCGCTTTTCCGTACGGGTGCCTCGGCCGGCGGGTGGGGGGCGCTGGTCAGTCGACGGGGCGGACCCCGGGCGGCGCGTCCGGCGCGGGTCCCGGGGCGACCGCCTGGGAGAGCCGGATGCGCAGCTTGCGGATGTGGTCGCGGGCGGCGAGGTCGGCGGCGTCCGGGTCGCCGGACGTCATGGCCTCGAAGATGCGGCGGTGCTCGGCGACCGCGAGGCGGGGTGCCTCCTGGCCGCGCCAGAGCTGGTGCAGGGCGAGGTGGGCCTTGCCCTGGATGGTGTCGAGGGCGGCCGTCAGATGGGCGTTGCCCGCGACCTCGCGGATGGTGCGGTGGTAGGCCATGTCCATCTCGATGTGGGCGCGCTCGTCGACGCCGGTGCCGACCTCGCGCTCGTGCCGCTCCAGGAGGTCGCGCAGTTCGGCGACGCGGGTGGCGTCCAGGCGCTCGGTGGCGAGGCGGGCGGCGAGGCCCTCCATCACCTCGCGCACCACGTAGAGCTGGCGGACGTCCTCCACGTCGACGGTGGCGACGACGGCGCCCTTGTGCGGGACGTGCGTGGCGAGTCCGTCGTGGATGAGGCGCTGCACGGCCTCGCGGACGGGGCTGCGGCTGATGCCGAGCTGGGCCGCGAGCGCGGGGACGGAGAGCGGGTCGCCGGGGCGCAGCCGGTTGGCGAGGACGGCGCCCTTCAGCTCCTCGTAGGCGCGGTCGGCCAGGAGACTGCCGGCGGCCACGGGGTTCACCGCTCGCTGTGCGTCCATGTTCAACTCCCCCTCAGTCCCGGGCCGTTGGTCCAACATGTTGCATGTAATGTGCGGGCGGGTCAATGGGTTCGGCGGGCTTCGTGCGGTTCCTCCGCAGCCGCGCGGGGACGCGCAGGTGGTGGAAGAAGAGGTTGAGCAGGACGGCGGTGAGGGTGCCGAGGATGATGCCGCTCTCGAACAGGGCGTGCAGTTGCCGCCCGGGCATCTTCTCCGCGAACTGCGGGAACGCCGTGGGCAGGAAGCCGACGCCCATGCTCGCGGCGACCAGGATCGTGTTGCGCTGGTCGGTCAGGTCGGACTGCACGAGGATCTGCACGCCGACGACGGCGATCGTGGAGAACAGCACGACGGTCGCCCCGCCCAGCACGGAGGACGGCATGGCGGCGACGACCGCCCCGACCTTCGGCACGAGCCCGAGCACCATCATGATCACGCCCGACGAGGCCACGATCCAGCGGGACTTGACGCGGGTGAGCCGGATGAGGCCGATGTTCTGCGAGTACACGGTCGTCGGGAAGGAGTTGAGGACCCCGGCGACGGCCGTGGCGAGCCCGTCCGCGCGCAGGGCGCGGGTCACGTGCCGGCCCTGCACCTCGCGCCCCACGATCTCCCCGACGGCGAAGAACTGGCCGATGGACTCGACCGCGATGATCACCATGACGAGGACGAGCGACAGCACGGCGATCACGTCGAACCGGGGCACGCCGTAGTGCAGCGGCGCCGCCGTGCCGAGCCAGGGCGCGGACCCGATCCGGGAGAAGTCGGTGAAGCCCGTGAGGGCCGCGACCAGGGTGCCCACGACCAGGCCGACGAGGACCGCGACGGTGGCGACGAAACCCCGGGAGAGCTTGTGCAGGAGCAGGATGACGACGAGCGTGACGGCGGCGAGCCCGAGGTGCGCGGGCGACCCGAACGACCCCTGGCTGGGATCGCCGCCGCCCACCTGGCGTGCCGCGACGGCGAGCAGGGTGATGCCGACGACGGTCACGATGGTGCCGGTGACCAGCGGCGGGAAGAACCGTACGAGTCTGCTGAACACGGGCGCGACGACGAACAGGGCGAGCCCGGCGGCGATGACCGCGCCGAACACGGTCGGCAGCCCCGCCTTCGCTCCCCCGGCGGCGAGGCCCACGGAGACCAGCGAGGGCACGGCCGTGGTGGACGTGCCCTGGACGACGGGCAGTCGGATGCCGATGCCGGGCAGCCCCACGGACTGGAGCAGGGTGGCGAGTCCGCAGGTCAGCAGCGAGGCGTTGACGAGGAGCGCGATGTCGTCGCCCTTCATGCCGATGCCCTCGGCGACGAGCAGCGGCATGACGACGGCACCGGCGTAGAAGGCGAGCACGTGCTGGAACCCGTAGACGACGAGCCGCCACAGCGACGGCACCGCCTCGACGGGGTCGGGTCCTGCGGGCCGGGGCGCGAGGGCGACCCCGCTTCCGTCCTCGGGGCCCGCGGGCCCCTGAACTTCCTTGTCGGACATGTGCGTTCTCCCTCCACCCGCGCGCGGGTGCTGTCTCGTGCGCACTTACCGGAGGCCGCGGACGGACGGCCGGGAGCCTGCGGAGTCAGCTCCGCCAGGGCGTGGTGAGCGGGCCGAAGCCGGCGCGCTCGACGAGGCGTTCGGCCCGTTCCTGGGCCCGCGCCATGATCGCTTCCTCGTCGACGAGGGTGCAGCGGCCGTCCTCGAAGACGACCCGCCCGCCGACGACGGTCATCTCCACGTCCCCGCCGTGCGCCGAGTACACGAGCGCGGCGACGGCCCGGTGCAGGGGCCGCAGATGGGGCCGGTCGAGAGCGACGACGGCCAGGTCGGCGGGGGCGCCCGGGGTGAGGACGCCGGCGCCGGAGCCGACGTACTGGCCGCCTTCGCGGGTGGCCAGTTCCAGGGCCTCCTCGCAGCGGGCGACGGCGGGGTCGAGGGTGTCGAGGCGCTGGGCGAACAGGGTCTGCTTCATCGCCTCGAACATGTCCTGGCGGTGTCCCGCGCTCGGCCCGTCGGTGCCGAGCGCGACGACGGCCCCGGCCTCGCGCAGCCGCCGCAGCGGCATGACGCCGGAGGCGAGATAGGCGTTGGAGGCCGGGTTGTGGCTGACGGCCGCGCCGTGCTCGCCGACCGCCTTGACCTCGTCGTCGTCGAGCCAGACGGCGTGCGCGAGGGTGGCGTGACCGTCAAGCAGCCCTTCGGCGGCGAGCCAGGTCACGGGGCGGATGCCGTACGCGTCGAGGTAGCTCGCGGGGTCCTTCGCGCCCTCGCTGCAATGCGTGTGCCACTTGGTGCCGTGCGAGCGGGCGAGGTCCACGGCGCCGCGCACCAGGTCCTGGTCGACGTAGCCGAGGTTGAGGGGCGCGGGCCAGACCTCGACGGGCGAGCCGGGCGGGCGGGCCTCCATACAGGCGCGGGTGAGGGCGAGTTCGTCGTCCAGGGAGTACCGGTAGAGGGCGTCGGGCAGGCCCCGGTCGGCGGCGACGCTGGTCTTCGGGCCGAGCATGCCGCGGGCGAGGACACCGCGCAGACCGGTGGCCTCGATGGCGTCGGCCACCGAGAGAACCGTTTCGGCGTCGGTGGGCGCGTAGTGGTTGTCGACCACGGTCGTGATGCCCGAGCGCAGCGCCTCCACAGCGGCGAGGCTCGCGGCGGCGCACGCGTCCTCGGCGTCGACGGCGATGGAGTACGGCCACATGAACTCGCACAGCCAGGGCCAGATCGACTGCCCCTCCCCCAGCCCCCTGGCCAGCGCCTGGAAGAGATGGCTGTGCCCGTCAACGAAGCCCGGCAGGACGGCCCGGCCCCGGCAGTCCACCGTGCGGGCGGCCCGCCAGCCCGCCTCGATCACGTCGGCGGGGCCCACGGCGACGATCGCTGTGCCACTGACGGCGACCGCTCCGGGCTCGTACACGTGCCGTTCGTCGTCCACGGTGACCACGTGGCCGCCGGTGAGCAGGAGATCACAGGTGCGCGGGGAGTCCATGGAGCCTCCAAGGGGTCGGCCGGACTTCATATTGCATGCAACATATTCTGGCCCGTTGAACTGTCAACCCCTCGCGGTGGTACGGGACTTGCGGGCGGGGGCGCTGCCGTACGGGACTTGCGGGCACCCCGCGCTGCCGTATGGGAGGGGCTGGCGCCCCATGCGCGCGTACGCGACTGCCGGGAGCCCGGACTGTGCCGCGTACGCGCGGCCCTAACCGGTCGGGGCGTCCTCCCTGGCCGATTCGCCCGGGGTTCGCCCGATCTGGGGAAGCGACCGGCCCGTCGGCGACCGTGCCGCCGTCCGGCTGGGACGCTTCCCGCATGGCGCAGTCGCAGCGGTTCGCAGAACTCCAGGCCCCCGCCGACGGGATCGGCCCGGTGCTCGCGCGGATGCGGGCGCTCGCCGCCGGCCTGCCGCCCGGCGACGGGGTCGCCGTCTTCAACCGCGTGTACCTCTCGGTCACCGAGGTGGTCGCCGGGGCCGTCGAGGCGGGCGCCGCGGGCGGCTTCCCCGACCGGGCGGCCGCGGTCACGCTCGACGTGCGGTTCGCCGAGCGCTACCTCACGGCGCTCGACGCGGCGGCACGCGGCGCGGGCGCGCCCGCGTGCTGGCGTCCGCTGCTCCAGTTCCGCCGCCACCCGGGTGTGCGGCCACTTCAGTTCGCGCTGGCCGGGATCAACGCCCATATCGGGCACGACCTCGCGCTGGCGGTCGTGGATGCCTGCCACGCGCTCGGCTGCGAACCCGCTTTCCTGGAGGACGAGTTCGACCGGGTCGGGGAGCTGCTGGTGGCCCTGGAGGAGCACATCAGGGAGGAGCTGATGCCCGGCCCCGACCTCCTCCAGATCGCCGATCCGCTGACGCACCTGTTCGGTTCGTGGAGCCTGGAGCGGGCCCGGGACGCGGCGTGGGCGGCTGCCCGCGCGCTCTGGGCACTGCGCGACCTGCCGTCGGTGGCGGCGGAGTTCACCGAGCGCCTGGACACGTCGGTGGGGCTGGTGGGGCGGATGTTGCTGACGCCGCTTCCTGGCTGATAAGACACCGCGCGCGGGCGGAACTCCTCGGTGATCCTTCTACGTTGAAGCAGACGACGATGACGAAGGAGCACGGCATGGCGCGTACGCAGACCCCTCTCGGCCTGAGCCTCCCGCAGACGAAGCAGTTCGACGTCGGCCGTGACATCCCGGACGTGGCGCGCGCCGCCGAGGGCATCGGGTTCGAGAGCCTGTGGGTGTTCGAGCGGATCCTCGTCCCCGAGCCGGCCCGGCAGGGGCTCTACGGGATACCGGGCATGCCCTGGCCGGAGCACTATCGCGGGGTCGCGGACCCGCTGGTGTCGCTCACCCTCGCCGCGTCGGCCACCTCCACGGCCCGGCTCGGCACGAGCGTCCTGGTGGCACCGCTGCACATCCCGTTCCAACTGGCGCGCTCGCTCGCCTCGTTGGACGCGGTCAGCGGCGGCCGGGTCGTCGCGGGCATCGGCACGGGCTGGTCGCACGACGAGTACGCGGCGGCCTCGGTGGCGCCCTTCGAGCGGCGCGGCCGGGTGCTGGACGAGCTGATCGAGGTGTGCCGTGCCGTCTGGGGCCCTGACCCGGTGGCGTACGAGGGCGAACTGACGCGCATCGCGCCCTCGGTGGTGGGACCGAAACCGGCCCGCCCCATCCCGGTCCTGCTCCCGGCGAGCAGCGCGCGAGCGGCCCGCCGCCTGGTCGACAAGGGGGACGGCTGGATGCCGGTCGGCATGGGCGCCGACCAGCTCAAGCAGCAGTGGGCGCGGGTGCGGGAGCTGGCGGAGGAGCGGGGGCGTACGGCGCCGCTGAGCAGCGTGCTGCGGGTGAACACGGCGTACACGCCGGGCCCGTACACCGGCGACGACCGGCGGCCGTTCCAGGGCAGCGTCGAGCAGATCGTCGGGGATCTCGTGGCGCATGACGAGGTGGGCCTGGACGAGATCCTCATCGACCTCCAGGGCTCGGTCCGCGACGCCGAGGAGCTGAAGGACGTCGCGGCACGGCTGTACGAGGAGGCGCGCGCCGCCGGGGTGTGACGGGCCGCGTCCCCCTCACCGCTCGCTCAGTCCTCGGGGAGTTCGACCGGGGCGATCTCGTCGTAGACGTCGCCGGGGCCCGGGTTGGTGGCGTCGGTCGTGCCACCGAGGTGGTGCATGACGCCCCACACGGCGTTGAGCGCGGTCTGCACGGCGCCCTCGGCCCAGCCCGCCGTCCAGGAGATGTCGTCGCCGGCGAGGAAGATGCCGCGCCGGTCCTCGGGCAGCGAGTCCTGCATGAAGTGGGTGAACAGGCGGCGCTGGTAGCGGTAGTGGCCGGGCAGGTTCGCCTTGAACGCGCCCATGAAGTAGGGCTCGTTCTCCCAGGAGACGGTGACCGGGTTGCCGATGATGTGCTTGCGGATGTCGACGTTCGGATAGATCTCGCCGAGCGACTTCAGCATGACCTCAAGGCGCTCGTTCGCCGACAGCGGCAGCCACTTCAGGCTGTCGTCGCACCACGTGTAGGACAGGCAGATCACGGCGGGCTTGTCGGGCCCGTCGTCCAGCAGGTACGTACCGCGGGTCATCCGGTCGGTCAGCGTCATCGACATGACGTCCCGGCCGGTCACCTCGTCCTTGTCCAGCCAGAACGGCCGGTCGACGGGGACGAACAGCTTGCTGGACTCCATGTAGTGGGTGCGCTCGATCGCCGTCCAGTGGTCGATCGGGAACAGCTCGTCGTCGCAGGCCACCTTGGACAGCAGCATCCAGGACTGCGCGGTGAAGATCGCGGCCTTGTAGGTGCGGATGTCGCCGTCGGCGTCGGTGACGGTGATGTGGTTGCCGGCGGTGCGGGCGAGGCGGGTGACGGCGGGGCGGGGCTCGCCGTTCACGTGCAGCGTGGCCAGCGAGGTGCCCTGCGCCCAGTGGACGATCTTCTGCGGCTCGCGCTCCCACAGCCGCAGCGGCAACTGCTGGGAGCCGCCGACGATGCCCCGGTGGTGGTCGTCGGCCTCGGTGTAGACGACGCGCAGGATCTCCAGGATGGAATTGGGGAAGTCGGTGTCCCAGCCGCCGGTGCCGAAGCCCACCTGGCCGAAGATCTCGCGATGCCGGAAGGACTTGAACGCCTCGGACTCGCAGAGGAACCCGTAGAAGGTCTGGTTGTCGAGCTTCTCGACGAGCTTGGACCAGATCTCGCGGATGCGCGGCACGTCCCGCTCGCGCATCGCCTGGTTCATGTCGGAGAAGTCGGCGCCCTCCTCCAGGCACTTGTTCCACGCGGCGGCGACATCGCGGTAGACCTGCGGCAGGTCGGCGATGGTCTCGGCGTAGTGCGACTCGCCCTTGAGGTCGACGACGGTGGACGGCGTCGCCGGGGAGAGCGGGTTGGGGAAGGGGCGGGTGGTCAGGCCGACGAGGTCGATGTAGTGCTGGAGCGCGGTGGACGACGGCGGGAAGCGCATGGCGCCCATCTCGGCGCTCAGGCCGGCCGCGTCGGGCGGCGTCCCCTCGAAGCCGACGGTGCGCAGCCGGCCGCCGATCCGGTCGGCCTCGTAGACGACGGGCTTGAGGCCCATCTTCATCAGCTCGTACGCGGCGACGATGCCGGACAGGCCGCCGCCGATGACGGCGATCTCGGTGCCGTGCTCGGTCGCCGGTATCTGGCCGAGGCCCGCCGGGTGCGCGAGGAAGTCGTCGTACGCGTACGGGAAGTCCGGTCCGAACATGGTGATCGGCGGCTGAGCGTCGGTGTGCTGGACGGCGGTGGGCACCGTGGACGTCATGGGGTACGGACTCCTTGCGGCACAGGGCATCGGCAGGCAGGACCGCGCCGCGGCCGGTGGCCGCGGCGGGAAGGGTTCGGGGGGCCACACAGGGCCGCTACGAAGGTACGTTTCGCCCGCTCACCGGGACAAGACGCAACCGTTGCGGCCGGACATGCGATCTGTTGCGTGCGGTGCCGCTGATCCGGCGATTCATTGCGGGCCCGTGTGCCCGTACGGTCACGGCGGGTGCGCGTACGTGAGCAAGAGAACACCCCCGCCGGGACGACGGGGGTGTGCGGTTCCGCAGCGCGGGGCCGGGGCAGCTCGGGAGCCAGGGCGGCTCGGGGGCTGCGGCGGCTCAGGGGCCTTCCGTTCGGATCAGGCCGGGGAGCCGGAGGTGAACCGGCGCAGCAGCGGCGACAGGACCAGGACGGACTTGGTGCGCTCGACGAACGGCTCGCCCGCGATGCGCTCCAGGACCCGCTCGAAGTGCCGCATGTCGGAGGCGAAGACCTGGACGAGCGCGTCCGCCTCCCCGGTGACGGTGGAGGCGGCGGCGACCTCGGGGTAGCGCTCCAGGCCGCGCCGGATGGCGTCCGGCGAGGTGTTGCGGCGGCAGTAGATCTCGATGAAGCCCTCGGTCTCCCAGCCGAGCGCGGCCGGGTCCACCCGTACGGTGAACCCGGTGATCGCGCCGGTCGCCCGCAGCCGGTCCACGCGCCGCTTCACGGCGGGCGCGGACAGGCCGACGAGCTGGCCGATGTCGGCGTAGGAGCGGCGGGCGTCCTCGGCGAGGGCGTGCACGATGCGTTCGTCGAGATCGTTCAGCAAGGCAGGTGGTTCACTTCTGTGCTTCTGCGGCTGCCGCGGGGGCGGCGAGACGGGAGCGACGCATCCCGTAGCAGAAGTAGAACACGAGGCCGACGGCCATCCAGACACCGAAGACGATCCAGGTGATGACGGACAGACTGCCCATCATCCACACGCAGAACGCGAAGCCGAGCACGGGCAGCACCGGCGACAGCGGCACCCGGAAGGTGCGCTTCATGTCGGGGCGCGTCCGGCGCAGCACGATCACGGCGATGTTGACCAGGGCGAAGGCGAAGAGCGTGCCGATGCTGGTGGCGTCGGCGAGCTGGCCGAGGGGGATCGCGGCGGCGAGGACACCGCAGAAGAGGGAGACGATGACGGTGTTGACGCGGGGGGCGCCGGACTTCTGGTGGACCTTGGAGAACACCTTGGGCACGAGCCCGTCGCGGGACATGGCGAACAGGATGCGGGTCTGGCCGTAGAGCACGGTCAGCACGACGGACGCGATGGCGATGACGGCGCCGGCGGCGAGCAGCGTCGCCCAGAAGGTCTGCCCGGTGACGTCCTTCATGATCCCGGCGAGCGCGGCCTCGGAGTCGTTGAACTGCTTCCAGGGCCGGGCGCCGACCGCGACGGCGGCGACGAGGACGTACAGCGCGGTGACGATGATCAGCGAGAGCATGATCGCGCGCGGCAGGTCGCGCTGGGCGTCCTTGGCCTCCTCACCGGCGGTGGAGGCGGCGTCGAAGCCGATGTAGGAGAAGAACAGGGTGGCTCCGGCGGCGGAGACGCCCGCCATGCCGAGCGGCATGAAGTGCTCGTAGTTGCCGGACTGGAAGCCCTTGAGGCCGATGGCGCAGAACAGCAGCAACGCGGCGATCTTCACCGTGACCATGATCGTGTTGGCGCGGGCCGACTCCTTGGCGCCGCCGAGCAGGAAGACCATGGCGAGCAGAACGACGATGAGGGCGGGCAGATTGAATATCCCGCCGTCCCCGGGCGGCGCGGACAGGGCGTCGGGGATGGTGACGCCGATGGTGCCGTCGAGCAGCTCGTTGAGGTACTGGCCCCAGCCGACGGCGACGGCCGCGACGGAGACGCCGTACTCCAGGATCAGGCACCAGCCGCAGACCCAGGCGATCAGCTCGCCCATCGTTGCGTATGCGTACGAGTAGGAGGAGCCGGCGACCGGGATGGTGCCGGCGAGTTCGGCGTAGGACAGGGCCGAGAAGAGGGCCGTGAGGCCGGCGATCACGAAGGAGAGCGTGACGGCGGGCCCGGCCTTCGGGACGGCCTCGCCGAGCACCACGAAGATGCCGGTGCCGAGGGTGGCGCCGATGCTGATCATGGTGAGCTGCCACAGCCCGAGGGAGCGCCGCAGGCTGCCGCCCTCGCCCTGGCCGCCCTCCGCGACCAGGCGTTCCACCGGCTTGCGCCGCATGAGACGGGTGCCGAGACCCGGCGGTGCGGGCTCCGCGGGTGTGGTGCGCGGGGGTGCGCCGTGATCGAGCACGGACTGGCTCCTTCATCGCTGCCGTTGAGGGCGGCGAGGGACGCGGCGGTCCACCTCCCTGACCGGGGAACCGCCGAGCAGGCCGTCCCCCGCCACGCCACGTACAGCGGATGACTCTAGAGGACGTCAGTTCCCACCTGTAATGCAGCAACCTTGCGCACCGGCGGAAAATCGTTGCGCGAGGGCCCGCCAGACGGGTGATCGTTGCGCGGTCCGTTACGTCCGTTGCGTACCGCTTGGGTGTTCGGTGCGGCGGGTCGGGGGCATACGACGGACGGGCATACGGCGAACCCCGCGGCCCGGGTGCGGGTCGCGGGGTTCGCGGGGTCTCACGTGCGGCGCGGGGGCGCCGGGCGGGTCAGCTCCAGCTCGCGTGCAGCGGCTTGCCCTCGGCGTAACCGGCGGCGGACTGGATGCCGACGACGGCCTTCTCCTCGAACTCGGCGAGCGAGGAGGCACCGGCGTAGGTGCAGGAGGAGCGGACGCCCGCGATGATCGAGTCGATCAGGTCCTCGACACCCGGACGCTGCGGGTCGAGGAACATGCGGGAGGTGGAGATGCCCTCCTCGAACAGCGCCTTGCGGGCCCGGTCGTACGCGGACTCCTCGCTCGTGCGGTTCTTCACGGCGCGCGCGGAGGCCATGCCGAAGGACTCCTTGTAGGCACGGCCCTTGGCGTCGTGCTGGAGGTCACCCGGGGACTCGTAGGTGCCGGCGAACCAGGAGCCGATCATCACGTTCGACGCGCCCGCGGCCAGCGCCATGGCCACGTCGCGGGGGTGCCGGACGCCGCCGTCGGCCCACACGTGCTTGCCGTACTTCTTCGCCTCGGCGGCGCACTCAAGCACGGCGGAGAACTGCGGGCGGCCGACGCCCGTCATCATGCGGGTGGTGCACATGGCGCCGGGGCCCACGCCGACCTTGATGATGTCGGCGCCGGCCTCGATGAGGTCCTTGACGCCCTCGGCGGCGACGATATTGCCGGCGACGATCGGGACCTGCGGGTCGAGGGCGCGCACGGCCTTGATCGCGGAGATCATCGACTCCTGGTGGCCGTGCGCGGTGTCGACGACGATGGTGTCCGCGCCGGCGTCGAGCAGCTGCTTGGCCTTGCCCGCCACGTCGCCGTTGATGCCGACGGCGGCGGCGATGCGCAGCTTGCCGTCGGCGTCGGTCGCCGGGGTGTAGAGCGTGGCGCGCAGGGCGCCGGTGCGGGTGAGGATGCCGGCGAGGCGGCCGTCCTTGTCGACGGCGGGGGCGTAGCGGCGGTTGGCGCCGTCCAGCTTGTTGAACGCGTCGCGCGGGTCGATGTCCGCGTCCAGCAGCAGCAGGTCCTTGGCCATGACCTCGGAGAGCTGCGTGAAGCGGTCGACGCCGGTCAGGTCCTGGTCGGTGACGACGCCGACGGGCCGCTGCTCGTCGTCGACGACGACACCGGCGTTGTGCGCGCGCTTGGGCAGCAGCGCGAGGGCGTCGGCGACGGTCTGGGTGGGCGCGAGCACGATCGGCGTGTCGAGCACGAGGTGGCGGGTCTTGACCCAGGAGATGACCTCGGTGACGACCTCGATCGGGATGTCCTGCGGAATGACCACGAGACCGCCTCGGCGGGCCACGGTCTCGGCCATACGGCGGCCGGCGATGGCGGTCATGTTGGCCACGACCAGCGGGATCGTGGTGCCGGTGCCGTCCGGCGACGACAGGTCGACACCCTGCCGCGAGCCGACGGCGCTCCGGCTCGGGACCATGAAGACGTCGTCGTACGTCAGGTCGTACGCGGGCTTGATGTCATTGAGGAAACGCATGCTAACTCTCTCACCAGCGGTTTTACGGTCTGGGCGGGTGGGAAGTCAGCACCGAACCGGTACGGGATCAGGCTGCGGCTCCTAGGCCATCATCACCGATACCGCCCGGTCCTGGCCAACTGGCCCTCACGATGCTGTACCATCCGCCAACTTCGCCCCGCCCGGGGCTGTAGGTTCCCCCAAGGCCGACCGTGTGAGCAGCAGGGCGAGCACGGCGATCAGCGAACACAGGGCCATGCCCGCGAAGAGGGGCACGGCCGTCTCCGTGCCGCCGAGGCCGACGAGGGGCGCGGCGATGCCGCCCAGGACGCTCTGCGCGGTGCCGAGTACGGCGGAGCCGGTGCCGGCCGCGTGCGGGACCCGCCCGATGGCGAGCGCGGTGGCGGTACCGAAGACCTGCCCGATACCGAGGAAGGCGACCGCGATGAGCCCGAGCGCGAGGGCGCGGGTGAGGTGCCCGGCGAGGTGACGACCAGGGCCGCGGTGGTGGCGGCCAGCATCGTGACCAGGCCCGCGCGCAGCAGCGGTCGCGGGTGGAAGCGGCCGACCAGCCTGGTGTTGACGACGCTGGACAGGGTCGCGGTCAGGGCGCCGAGCGAGAAGGCGACGGAGGCTTGGCCCACGATAAGGCCGAGGACGTTCTGGAGCAGGAAGGCCGACCCGGCGATGTAGCAGAACAGCGCGCCGAAGGAGAAGGCGAGCGTGTAGCCCACGTAGGCGCGGTCGGTGAGCACGGACCCGGCGGCGCGCAGGGTGGCCGCGAGTCCGCCGGGGCGGCGCTGCCGCCGGGGAAGGGTCTCGGGGAGGAAGAACAGCGCGGCCAGGAACATTCCCAGCGAGGCCGCGGACAGCACCCAGAAGACCCCGCGCCAGCCGCCCGCGCCGCTCACCACGGCGCCACCGGCGAGAGGCGCCGCTCGTCGCGCCCTACGATCCCGACCTGCCCGACCTGTTCAACACCCTGGGGTTCGCCACGCCGGAGCACTGGCTCGGCGGCGACGCCCTCGGCCGTGACGTGCTGTCCCGGCTCGCGTGGGGCGCGCGGCCCACCCTGCTCGGGCCGCTCCTCGTCATCGCCGTCTCCGCCGCCGTCGGCACCGCCCTCGCGCTGACCGCCGCGTGGTGCGGGGGCTGGGTGGACGCGGCGGTCTCCCGGGTCCTCGACGTGCTGTTCGCCGTGCCCGGCATCGTCTTCGCGCTGATCGCCGTCGCGGTGATGGGCCCGGGCCTGGCCCCCGTCGTCCTCGGCCTCACCCTCGCCTACACCCCGTACGTCGCCCGGGTGGTGCGCGGTGCCGCGCTGCGCGAGCGGGCTTTGCCGTACGTGGCGGCGGCCTGGGTGCAGGGCCGGCCCACGCTCACCATCTGCGTACGGCACCTGCTGCCCAACCTGCGCCCGATCATCGTCGCGCAGTCCGTGTCCGCGCTCGGGTACGCGGTGATCGACCTCGCCGCGATCTCCTTCCTCGGGCTCGGCATCCAGCCGCCGACCGCCGACTGGGGCCTGATGGTCAAGTCCGGCCTCGACAGCGCCATGCGCGGCAACCCCGTGGAGGCGATCGCTGCGGGCACCGCCATCGCGCTCGTCGTCTGCGCGGTCAACATCCTCGGCGACCGCATCGGGAGGGACTGATGGACGTGACGGAGGACACCGTGAAGGACACCGGCGGCACTCCCCCGGCGCCACTGCTCGCCCTGCGCGGCTTCGGGCTCGACCTGCCCGCCGGGCGGGACGGGCGCAAGGTCGTCGTCGAGCACGTGGACCTCACGCTCGCGCGCGGCGAGGCCGTCGGGCTCGTCGGCGAGTCCGGCTCCGGCAAGTCGATGACCGCGCGGGCCGTCATCGGGCTCACCCCGCCCGGCGCCCGCACCCACGGCGAGATCGCCCTCGACGGCCGTCCGCTGTCCGCGTTCACCCGCAAGGAACTGCGCGCGCTGCGGGCCCGCCGCGTGGCGATGGTCTTCCAGGACCCGCGCGCCCACATCAACCCCGTGCACAGCGTCGGTGACTTCCTCACCGAGGCGCTGGTCAGCGGGCGGGGCGTCGGGCGGGCCCGGGCCGAGCGGCAGGTCACGGCGATCCTGGCCGACGTGGGCATCCCGGACGGCGCCCGGCGGCTGCGCCAGTACCCGCACGAGCTGTCGGGCGGGCTGCTCCAGCGCGTGATGATCGCCTCGGTGCTCGCCGCCGAGCCCGAGCTGATCCTCGCCGACGAGCCGACGACCGCCCTCGACGTCACCGCCCAGTCCGACGTCATGGCGATCCTCGACGAGGCCCGCCGCGCCCGGGGCATGGCCCTGCTGCTCATCACGCACGACCTGGAACTGGCGGCGGCCACCTGCGACCGGCTCGCCGTCATGTACGCGGGCCGCACGGTCGAGAACCAGCCGGCGCGCGCCCTCACCGAGCGCCCCCGGCATCCGTACGCGGCGGGGCTGCTGCGCTCGCGGCCCAGCATGACCGAGCGGGCCCACCGGCTGGCGGTGATCCCGGGGCGGCCGGTCGCCGCGTTCGAGGCGCGGGAGGCGGGCGCGGGCTGCGCGTTCGCGCCGCGCTGCGCCCACGCGGAGGCGGCCTGCGCAGCGACGCAGCCCGAGGAACGTGAACTGGCGGACGGCACGCGCGTCGCGTGCCACCGAGCGGAGGAGATCGCGCTGTGGTGACGCTCAGGGACGACGAAGGGCGTACGCACGATCCTGACCGGCCCGGCCGGACGGGCGAGGGCCCGGTCCTCGCGGCCACCGGACTGCGCAAGGTGTACGGGGAGGCCGTGGCCGTCGACGACGTGTCGTTCCGCCTTGAGGCGGGCGAGAGCCTGGCGATCGTCGGCGAGTCGGGCTCGGGCAAGACGACCGTGGCGCGGATGCTGCTCGGCCTCGAACAGCCCGACGGCGGGACGCTGACGGTGTGCGGGCGCGAGCGGCCCGCGCGGCGCCGGGTGGCGTCGGCGGAGCGCAGGCGGCGGGCCCGCGAGATCCAGATCGTGTTCCAGGACCCGTACTCCTCGCTGGACCGCAGGCAGCGGATCGGCGCGGTAGTGGAGACGGCGCTCGCCCTGCACTTCCCGCTGTCGCCTCGGCAACGGCGCGACAGGGCAATGGAGTTGCTGGAGTCGGTGGGCCTGGCGGAGCGTCATGCGGCCATGCGTCCCGGTCAGTTGTCGGGCGGGCAGCGTCAGCGCGTGGCCATCGCCCGGGCGCTGGCGGCCGAGCCGCGGGTGCTCGTCCTGGACGAGGCGGTCGCCGCGCTCGACGTGTCGATCCAGGCCCAGATCCTCAATCTGCTCGCCGACATCCGCGAACAGCGGGAGATCTCCTACCTGTGCATCTCGCACGACCTCGCGGTGGTCCACCAGATCAGCGACCGGGCGCTCGTGATGCGCGGCGGGAAGATCGTCGAACAGGGCCCGACAGAAAGCCTGTTGGCCGATCCGCAGGAGGCGTACACACGCCAGTTTGCGGGCGGCCGTGCCGGGCCCTGGCTGGGCTCCGGCACGGCGTACTGCGGCGGGCGCCGCGGGCGGGCAGGGGACCGTCAGCCGGTCGTGAAGCGCTGGTTCTGGGCGCCCCGGTCGCAGCGGGCGGTGCGGTACAGGCCGTTGTCCTGCTCGTAGAGGCAGCGGCCGGTGCCGACGCTCTGCAGCATGATGGCGCTGCGGGCGGCGGGCTGGACCGTACGCCACTTCTGGTACGAGCCGCCGTTGCAGGACAGCGGGTAGACGTCGCCTCGGTCGTTGCTGTCGAGGCAGCGCCCCCAGTGGTTGTTCTTGAGGGTGGTGGCGGTGTTCAGGCGGCCGTTCCACTGCCACAGCATGCCGCTGCGCCCGGAGTTGCAGGCGTCGCCCTTGAGGCCGGTGTCGGAGTTCTCGCGCAGGCAGTGCCCGTAGCGGTAGTTGGCGAAGCGGCTGACGGTGGCGGCCGAAGCGGGCGCGGGAGTGAGGAGGGTGAGGGCGAGGCCGGTCGCGGCGGCGAGGGCGGCGAGGGCTCTCCGGGTGGGTCGGCGCACTGGAGGTCTCCTTACGGTGGTGTTCAGGGATCCCTCGCAGAATCCCCGCGCACCCACCGCTCGCGCCGGAAAAGCGCCCAAAACCCCCGGAACGAGCGGTTCCTGACGGTTGCCGGGCGACGAACCGTCAACCGCCCGCCGTCAGGCGGACCCGCCTCGCGCGTCCTCGACTCCGGTCCGGGCGTCCTCGGCACCGGCCCGGGCGGGCGGCGCGTTCAGCGCGAGCGTCACCGTGAGCGCGCCTGCCTCGGCGAAGACCTCCTCGGCGACCTCCCAGTCGCCGGGCGCCCGCCGCGCGAACTCCCGCCAGCCCGCGACCACGAGCAGCAGCCGCCCCGCGCCCGCGGACGCGGGGAGCTGCCCGGGGTCGCCCAGGGAGTCGGCGAGCGCGTCCCAGTTGCGCCCGAACCAGTCGGGCAGACCGAGGACGCTCGCGCACCCGTCGAGCAGCGCGGCCTTGCCGTCGGCGCCGGAGAGGTCGAGGACGCGTACGTCCCACGCGGCGTCAGGAACGGTCGGGTGGCCGGTCATCGCTGCACCGCCTTGAACGAGGAGTAGTGGTCGTCGGTGTAGTACGTCTCCGACTCGCTGCCGGTGACCAGGCGCCGGGCGCCCCGGTTGTGCGCGCCGGGCGTCGGGACCGTGTACTCGTGGTAGTAGCCGCGCCGCTCCCGGGGCAGCTCCCCCTCGTAGTTGCCGAAGACGCTGCCGTCCTTGGCGTACGGGAACGGGCCGCCCTTGTCGATGAGCTTCAGCGTGGTCCGCGCCTCGGCCGGCAACTGCCGTTCGGGCACGACCGCCATGCCGTGCGGCGCCCAGGAGGGGGCGGCGCCCGAGGAGCCGGAGGGCCGCCCCGAACTGCCGGGGGAAGAGGCGGAGGAAGAGGAGTCGCCGGTGGTGCAGCCGCCGAGGAGCAGCGCGGCCAGGGCGACGAGAACGCCGAGGAGCGCCCGCACGGGACGCCGGGGAAAGATCAGACCCATGCCCCGATGCTGTCATGCCCGAAGGCCCCGGGCCGCCGCACCGGCGCCGGGCCCACCCGGGCTCCCCCGCGCGCCGGAGCGGCGGCCGGGGGTCAGTCGTCGGGGTCGGCGCGCTGGAGCGCGGGGCGCGGGGTGGAACCCGCGGTGAGCAGGAAGTCGGCGGCGGCGGTGTCGGTGACGAGGCTGGTGACCAGGCCGGAGCGCAGGACCGCGTCGATGGCGGCGGCCTTGCGCTGGCCGCCCGCGATGGCGACGACCTCCGGTATGCGGCGCAGCCGGTCCGCCTCGACGGTGATGCAGCGCTCGCCGAGGTCACGGCCGACGCGGCGGCCCTGCGCGTCGAAGAGGTGCGCGGACATCTCGGCGGCCACGCCGAGGGAGGCGTAGTGCGCGCGCTCCTCGTCGCTGAGCATGTCGTGCACGGTGGAGATGCCGGGCTCCCACGAGCCGATCGACACACAGGCGACGGTGACCTTGTCGAAGTACTCGAAGGCCCGCGCGATGCCCGTCTGGTTGCGCAGGGCGCCGGCGGTCGCGGCGTCCGGGAGCAGCATCGGCGCGTAGATCGGGTGGGCGTCGCCGCCGGAGACCTGGGCGGCGCGCCTGACGGCCTCCACCGAGCCGCGCTCGGCGGTCCCGGCGTCGTACACGCCGGTGAGCTGCACGACCGTGCACGGGGGCAGCCGGTTGAGGGCCGCCGCCATGTGGATGGTCGAACGGCCCCAGGCGAGGCCGAGGACATCGCCCTCGGTGACCAGCTCGCCGAGGAGGTCGGCCGCGACCTCGCCGAGGTTCTCCGGGTCGGGGGACTCGTCGGCGTCGGCCGGCGACTCCACGACCACCGCGTGCCGCAGCCCGTACCGCGCGCGCAGCGCATCGGAGCGCTCGGCGTCCAGCTCGGCCGGGACCCGGATCTCGATGCGTACGAGATCCCGTTCCAGGGCGGTCTCCAGGACCCGGGCCACCTTGAAGCGGCTGACGCCGAACTCCTCGGCGATCTGGATCTTCGACTTGCCCTCTAGGTAGAAGCGGCGGGCCATGGCCGCCGCCTGCACCAGCTCCGCGGGTCCCATCCGCAGGGCTGCCCGTCCCGCCGACGATGCGGACACGGCGATCTCCTCACTGCTGTTCTGCTCGACTCACTGCGTTCACAACCTGGGTATGACGTTCATCCTTGCAGATCCGCCGAGGTTGATCAGCCCTGCTGTCCGGCGTTCACGTATCCGTGGCTCAGTGGCCGCATGCCCAGGCGGCCGAAGCGGTGCTCGCGTCGGCCTGCGCGCGCAGGGCGCGGACCGCCTGCGCGGGGTCCTCGGCGCCGTACACGGCCGAACCGGCGACGAAGACGTCCGCACCGGCCTCCGCGCACCGCTCGATGGTGGACGCCGAGACGCCGCCGTCGACCTGGAGCCACAGCTCGAGGCCGTGCTTGGCGATCAGCTCACGGGTACGGCGGATCTTGGGCAGCATGATGTCGAGGAACGCCTGACCTCCGAAGCCGGGCTCCACGGTCATGATCAGCAGCATGTCCAGCTCGGGCAGCAGGTCCTCGTACGGCTCGATGGGCGTCGCCGGCTTGAGGGCCATGGAGGCGCGGGCGCCCTTGGCGCGGATCTCGCGGGCGAGGCGCACGGGCGCGGCGGCGGCCTCGGCGTGGAAGGTGACGGAACCCGCCCCCGCCTCGACGTACTGCGGGGCCCAGCGATCGGGGTCCTCGATCATCAGATGGCAGTCCAGCGGCGTGTCCGTCGCCCGGGCCAGGGACTCTACGACCGGCACCCCGAGGGTGAGGTTCGGGACGAAGTGGTTGTCCATGACGTCGACGTGGAGCCAGTCGGCGCCGTCCACGGCCCGCGCCTCCTCGGCGAGGCGGGCGAAGTCGGCGGACAGGATGCTGGGGTTGATCTGCGCGGCCATGCCCCAAGCCTGCCATGCTCCGGGACCCTTCCCCGCCGCGGTCCACCGGCCGGACCGGGTGCGCGCGGGCCGCGCCGACGACCGTCCCCCCGGTCCGCCCGCCGGGAGGGGACGGCGACCGGCGGGACGGTGGCGGGTGAGCGGGCGTGGGACGCGCGCTCAGGAGCGGCGGATCAGTCGATCAGCGGATCAAAGGATCTCGATGCTCCGTACCTTCGGCGGACGGTTGGGGAACGTGATGTCCGTCCAGCGGTCGATACGGACCGAGTCGCCGTTCGCGTCGTAGTAGATGACGTCGTTGTTGCCGGTGGAGATCCGGTCGACCCACCAGTCGCCGAAGCCGGTGCGGCCGGCGTTGGCGTAGCAGTCGACGCTGTCGCGGCCGCCGGAGTGCGACCAGATCTTCAGGTAGTTCTCGCCGCCACGGCACTCGACGTGGTCGATGGCGTAGGCCGAGCCGGGGACGGCGACGGTGAGGGTGGCCGCCGCGGCGACGGCCATGATCAGGGACCCGAAGGTCCGCTTGCCCTTGCTGAACACAGGTTCTCCTTCATGCGGACCGGGCCTCGGCCCGGCCCCGCGGGTGGGGGACGCACCACGCGCACGCGGGCGCTCGGGCCGGTGGGGAATCCCGGCCCGGGCATGATCATGAAGGGCGGAACACGGCGGACACGGCAGGCGGATCGAGCCGTCCCGATCTTGGACCCGAACGGCCCACGCGCCCGGCGGGCCGCCCCGCCGCACCGGAAGCGCGCAGGTCAGGCGGGGCGCAGGCCAGGCCGTGCGCAGATCAGGGCGGGCGCAGGTCAGGCCGTGCGGCGGATGAGGGCCAGATACATCGCGTCGGTGCCGTGGAGGTGCGGCCAGAGCTGGACGTCCGGGCCGTCGCCGAGCGCGGGCACACCGGGCATCAGCGGCCGGGCGTCGATCAGTTCGGCGCCGGGGAACGCCTTGAGGGCGTCGTCCACGACGGCGCGGGTCTCGGCGAGGTGCGGGGAGCAGGTCGCGTAGCCGACGACGCCTCCGACGCGTACGGACTCCAGGGCCGTGCGCAGCAGGGAGCGCTGGAGCGGGGCGAAGCCGTCGAGGTCCTCGGGGCGGCGCCGCCAGCGGGCCTCGGGCCTGCGCCGCAGCGCGCCGAGTCCCGTGCAGGGCACGTCCATGAGGACGCGGTCGAAGGTGCCGGGCCGCCACGGCGGGCGGGTGCCGTCGGCGGCGATGACCTGGTACGGGCCCGGGTTGCCCGCGAGCGCCTTGCCGACGAGCCCGGCGCGGTGCGGCTGCTTCTCGGCGGCGAGCAGGGTCGCCCCGCGCTCGGCGGCGAGGCCCGCGAGCATGGCCGCCTTGCCGCCGGGGCCCGCACAGCCGTCGAGCCACTTCGCGTCGGAGCCCTCCACCGGAGCGTTCGCAAGTGCGATGGCGACAAGCTGACTGCCCTCGTCCTGGACGCCGGCACGGCCGGTGCGCACGATGCCGAACGAGCCCGGCTCACCGCCCTCCGCGAGCCGCACCGCATACGGGGACCAGCGCCCGGGAAGCCCGGAATCCTCGCCCACTTCAGCCAGTACGGCGTCGGCGGTGGTCCGTCCGGGGCGGGCGACGAGAGTGACCTCGGGCCGCTCGTTGTCGGCTTCCAGCAAGTCCTCGATGCCCGCGCGACCGCCGCCGAGAGCGTCCCACAGCGCCGAGACGACCCATCGCGGGTGCGAATGCACTACGGCGAGATGGTCCTCGGGGTCCTCGTCGTAGGGCGGCGCGACGCGCTCCAGCCAGGTGTCGAGGTCGTCCCGCGCGACCTTGCGCAGCACCGCGTTCACGAACTTGGCGCGGCCGTCGCCGAGCACGACCCGGGCCAGCTCCACGGAGGCGGAGACGGCGGCGTGCGTGGGGATACGGGTGCCGAGCAACTGGTGGACGCCGAGGTTCAGCACGTCCAGGACCGGCGGGTCCACCTCGCGCAGCGGCCGGTCGATGCAGGCGGCCACGATCGCGTCGTACGTGCCCTGCCGGCGCAGCGTGCCGTAGACCAGCTCGGTGGCGAGCGCCGCGTCCCGCCCGTCGAACTTCTCCGGGCCCTCCTTCTCACGGGCCTTGCGCAGCAGCGGCGGCAGCACGAGGTTCGCGTAGGCGTCCCGCTCGTCGACCGCGCGCAGCGCCTCGAACGCGAGGACGCGCACGGGGTCCTTCTGGGGCCGCCGGTACGGCTTGCCCTGCTTGCGGGGACGACGGGGGGACGAGGATGCCGACTGCTCGCTCAAAGGTGCTCCGCTGCTGAGGTCGTACGGGCGCTACGCGTGGTTCCGTAGGCCGGGATGGTGGGCCGGGGCCGGACGTGCCGGGGTCCGATGAGGACGGGCGGGCGCCGGGCCGGACGCTTCCAGCGTACGTCCCGGCGCCCGCCCGGTGAGCGCGGGCCTCAGCCCAGGCGCTCGCCGTCGGCGATGCGCACGCCGCGCGCCCAGTCGGCGGCGGCCATCGGCTTCTTGCCCTGGGCCTGCACCCAGAGCAGTTCGACGGCGTGCGAGCCGGTGCCGACGTACAGGTTCTTCTTGCCGACGCTCAGCTCGCCGGGCGCGAGGTCCGTGCGGTCGGTGACGAGGTGGGCCTGGCGGACCTTCAGGCGCTCGCCGCGGAACTCGGTCCAGGCGCCGGGCGCGGGCGTGCAGCCGCGCACGACGCGGTCCACGCGCAGCGCGGGCGCGGCCCAGTCGATCCGGGCGTTCTCGACGGTGATCTTCGGCGCGAGGGAGATGCCGTCGGCGGGCTGCGGGAGCGCGGTGAGCGAGCCGTCCTCGATGCCGTCCATCGTGGCGACGAGCAGCCCCGAGCCCGCGAACGCGAGCCGGGTCAGCAGGTCGCCGCTGGTGTCGGTGGAGCGGATCGCCTCGGTGACCGTGCCGTAGACGGGCCCGGAGTCGAGGCCCTGCTCGATCAGGAACGTGGAGGCGCCGGTGATCTCGTCGCCTGCCATGATCGCGTGCTGCACGGGGGCGGCGCCGCGCCAGGCGGGCAGCAGCGAGAAGTGCAGGTTGACCCAGCCGCGGGCGGGCACGTCGAGGGCGACCTTGGGCAGCAGGGCGCCGTACGCGACGACCGGGCAGCAGTCCGGACCGATCTCGCGCAGCCGGGCCAGGAACTCCTCGTCGCGTGGCTTCGCGGGCTTGAGCACCTCGATGCCCGCCTCCTCGGCCCGCTCGGCGACCGGACTCGCCACCAGACGCCGGCCGCGGCCCGCGGGGGCGTCGGGGCGGGTGACGACGGCGGCGACCTCGTGCCGGTCGGAGGCGATCAGGGCGTCCAGAGCGGGAACGGCGACCTCGGGGGTGCCGGCGAAGACGAGCTTCATCAGTGGCTAACGGCCTCTCGGGGCAGGAGCACGGGCAGCGCACCAGTCTATGACCGTCCGCCGCGCGGCGCGCATGGGGCGCACACCCGGCCGCGCGCCCCTCGCATATGCGGATACGCCGGAACAGCGTGACCCCTCACCGTATGGCGCGTTGGTCAAGAAAGAGTTGACCAGCCAACGGGCCGTCACCTGCCGTCCGCCGCAGCCGAGCGGCGCCCGGCGCGGCACGGCCCCGTCCTTTTCATCGCCGGTTCGAGAGGCTTGTAAATGGCCGACCACGCAACCCACGACGCCCAGGCACGGGCCAGCCTGCATCTGCTGGTGCGGGACATCGAGCGGGTCCGCCGGCAGGTGGACGCACTGCGCACCCTCACCGCACAGCTCGGGAACGTCTACCGCCCGCGCCGCTCCGGCCCCTCCGCGGGGTTCGTCGTCTACGGAAGGGCTCCCGCCCCGACCGTCCGTCTCGCCCAGGAACTGCGGGACAGCGTCGAGACGCTGGTGACCGCCGCCGTGGACTTCGACCGCTCACTGGGGTTCTCGTGGGACGCGGTCGGCTCCGCCCTCGGGGTCACGAAGCAGGCGGTGCACCGCCGGTACGGGGCTCGGCGGGCCGCGGCGCAGGCTGCCGCGGAGGCGGAGCGGGAGGCCGGAGCGGGGGCGCCTGCCGCTCGGGCTTCCGTGCCGTTGAACTCCGCGACGTTGCCGTTGCCGTCGGTGCCGGCCGCGCGGGGTATGCCTACGCAGCCGACCGGGGGCAGTGCGGGCCTGCGCGACGACCTCCGCCCCGGCACGGTTCCGGGCCCCCGGAACGGCTGACGTCCCGCTCCCCGCGGTCTGACCGGGCTTCAACACCGGCGCTGGGAGCCGCCCCGCCGCCGCCTCCGGGGCCTGGCGAGCTGGGCTCAGCCCCAATTCCCAGCCCCTCCGGCGATTGAGGAGCGGGGCCTGGGGCAGCGCCCCAGAGTGCCGGGTGCGTCGTGGCTGAGCGCGCAGTTCCCCGCGCCC
>NZ_JBVKBC010000024.1:0-102751 GCF_055639095.1 Streptomyces sp. NPDC107550 | reverse complement strand
GGAGGTGGCGACGCAGTCGCCCCTCCAGGGGCGCGGGGAACTGCGCGACCAGCCACGACGAAAGTCGAGGAAACCCACCGGCCGGAGCCACCCACTTACCTAGGGGCGCGGGGAGAGCCGGGAAGGGCGTTCTCAGAGGTACAGGCCCGCCTCTGGGGAGGCCGTTCGAGGATCCGGCACTGCTGTCGGCGAGACCCCGCGGCGCAAGGCGTACAACTCCGCCAGAGTACAACCGTCCCGCCCGACCCCCTCCTCCGTGCCGAGCCACCCCACCGCCTCCCGCCGGGTAAGCGCCCCCACCTCGATCCGCGCAAGACACCGCCCGGGCCGCACCACCGCAGGATGCAACCGCTCAAGGTCCTCATTGGTGGTGACCCCGACGAGCACGTTGCGCCCCTGCCCGAGCAGCCCGTCCGTCAGATTGAGCAGCCGCGACAACGCCTGCCCGGCGGTGTGCTTCGCCTCCCCGCGGATCAGCTCGTCGCAGTCCTCCAGGAGCAGCAGCCGCCATCGCCCCTTGGCCGTGCCGTCGTCCTCCCCGATGGCGATGTCCATGAGGTAGCCGACGTCGGAGAACAGCCGCTCGGGGTCGAGGACGCAGTCCACCTGGCACCAGTCCCGCCAGGACCGCGCGAGCGTACGCAGCGCGGAGGTCTTGCCGGTGCCGGGCGGCCCGTGCAGCAGGAGCAGCCGCCCGGCGATGTCCTCGGGCCGGGTCTTCATCAGCCGGTCCATCGCGTCGGCGACCGGGGCCGTGTAGTTGCCCCGCACCTCCTCCCACGTACCGGCCGAGATCTGCCGCGTGGTGCGGTGCGGGCCCCGGCGCGGGGAGACGTACCAGAAGCCCATCGACACGTTCTCCGGCTGCGGTTCGGGCTCGTCGGCGGCGCCCTCGGTCGCGGCGGCGAGGACGCGCTCGGCGAGTTCGGCGCTGGTCGCGGTGACGGTGACGTCGGCGCCCCGGTTCCACCGGGAGACCAGGAGCGTCCAGCCGTCGCCCTCGGCGAGCGTCGCGCTGCGGTCGTCGTCGCGGGCGCTGCGCAGGACGCGCGCCTGGGGCGGCAGCAGCGTCGCGCCGGCCCGCACCCGGTCGATGTTGGCGGCGTGCGAGAACGGCTGCTCGCCCGTGGCGAAGCGGCCGAGGAACAGCGCGTCCACGACGTCGGAGGGCGAGTCGCTGTCGTCGACACCCAGCCGGACCTGCAACGCGTCGAAGGGGTTGGCAGACATGCCGCCATGATCCGGCACACGGGCGCCGCCCGCACGGCATTTGCGCAGCGCGCCCCCGGCGCCCGTACGGCGGGGAGCGCGCGTCTACGGGCGTAGCGCACGGCAGTTGGGGGTATGACCCGTCCGGGCGTCGCTCTGACATGTACCTGTAATCGAACGGCAGACGAATGTCAGGCGTGAGTACTTCCCGGTAACTGGGCTCCGTGGTACCACGGTTGCGGCAGAGATCCTGCTAAAAGGAGGTTCCATGAGACGTTCCCGATTTACGGCATACGTGACCTCGTTCCTCTTCGCCGCCACGGTCGCCCTCACCGGCGCGGGCGTGGCGCACGCGGCCGGCAGCGCCGCCCCCACCGGCTACGTCGCCCTCGGCGACTCCTACTCGTCCGGCGTCGGCTCCGGCAGCTACGACAGTGCGAGCGGCGACTGCAAGCGCTCCACCAAGGCGTATCCGGCCCTGTGGGCGGCGGCCCACTCACCCTCCAGCTTCGCCTTCACGGCGTGCGCGGGCGCTCGTACGGGTGATGTCCTCGCCAACCAGCTCGGCCCGCTCGGAGCCGGCACCGGCACCGTCTCGATCACCATCGGCGGCAACGACGCCGGCTTCTCCGACGTCATGACCACCTGCGTCCTCAACTCCGAGAGCACCTGTCTCGACCGGATCAACCAGGCACGCGCCTACGTCACTTCGACCCTGCCCGCCAAGCTCGACCAGGTGTACCAGGCGATCAAGGCCAAGGCTCCGAACGCCCGCGTCGTCGTTCTCGGCTACCCCCGCTTCTACAAGCTCGGCGGGTCCTGCATCGCGGGCCTGTCCGACACCAAGCGCTCCGCCATCAACAGCGCGGCCGACCTGCTCAACTCCACCACCGCCAAGCGTGCGGCCGACAATGGCGTCGCCTTCGCGGATGTCACCCCGGCCTTCACCGGGCATGAGATCTGCTCCGGTTCCGCCTGGCTGCACAGCGTCAACTGGACCAACATCGGCGAGTCGTACCATCCGACGGCCGCCGGGCAGTCGGGCGGCTATCTGCCCGTCTTCACGTCAGCGGCCTGACGGCCTGTCTTTGCGGCGCCGGTGAACGGTGGTGGCCCCCCGCCCGGGACTGAGGGTCACCACCGCGTGCCCTGGGGTCGTCGTTCACCTGCGGCCCGGTGGGTGGCTGGTCGCGCAGTTCCCCGCGCCCCTGGAGGGGCGGGGCTTCGCCACCTCCTCCCCTGGGGAGCTGGGGCGAAGCCCCGCTCCTCAGGGGCGCGGGGAACTGCGCAACGTTCAGGGCAGCGGGCCTCACCTCGATGACTCCCCAGGGGCGCGGGGAACTGCGCGCTCAGCCACGACGAGAGTCGAGGATGGCCACCGGGCGGGGCCGCCCACCCAAGCTGCTGGCGACCCCCGCCGCTGGACTCCCTGTCCCCTAAACACCCATCCGTACTGATGATCACGAGCCACGCGTGAGATCACCCACGTTCCCCGAACCCCCCGACACGCCGTCCAGGCCCCCGGCTTGACCTCACCCCACTCCTCACTCACCGTCACAGGCCCCCCGAAGCGCGCCGCATTCCGGACGGAAAGACGCCCAGCTTGTCCAACTCACCCTGAATTCAATCGAATTCGGAGAGTGACCGACAAGGGGGCGTCAACCCCAGGGCGGGGGAGGTGAATCCTGCGCCCGGGATACACGGGGGTGGCGATGGGGCGATAGGGTTAACCTGCCCGGGCCGGGTGCCCTCGTACGGGTGGGGAGTGACATGGAACAGATAACAGTGCGCAGCAGGCCACGAGTGCCTGCGATCACCTGCGGAAGCAGCGCGACCAGCTCGCGGCTCGACCGCCATCTCTCGGTGCTCGGCGGCCCCGCCGTCCCGCAGCGCGAGACGGTCGAGGCGACGACGCTGATGCGTGAGCTGACCGCGCGTGACGTCGCGCACGAGCGCAGTGGACGTCGCGCACGGGTGCGCCGCGTCTCGCTGTTCGCGCCCCTGCGGCGACTGCGCCGCTCGCTGTTCGGCGGCCACTAGGCGCTTCCCTTCGGATCAGGCCGGGCTCACGGATTCCGTGACCGGCCCGATCCGAAGGGCAGGCTCCAGGCCGCCCGACCGGCAGGGCCGAGGCCCGCGTCCCACCGCGCGCCACCAGGCGTACCGCCGCGCATCTTCGTGACCGTCATCCCCACGGCATGCGGCGGACGCCCCGGCGCGGGACAGGGCCGCGGGCCTCGGCCGTCTCCGGCCCCCCGACCCACCCCCATACGGCGCCGTACGGCTCACCCACACCCAGCGCCATCCGGCTCACCGGCAGCGCCGACTCCCAGCCCCTCCGGCGCTTGAGGAGCGGGGGCTGGGGCAGCGCCCCAGAGTGCCGGGTGCGAGGTGGCTGGTCGCGCAGTTCCCCGCGCCCCTGAGGGGGCTGGCCTCAGCGCCGACTCCCAGCCTCCGGCCCGGACGTGCCTGGCCCCCGGCGCCACACGAACTCACCCGCGCCCGCAGCGCCGTACGGCCGCCGGCGCGCACAGCAGGATCAGCGCCGCGCACCAGGCCAGCGAGCCCGCCACGGGATGCGCCACGGGCCAGCTCGCGCCGTGCGGCACCGGCGCGTTGCCGAAGAGGCCCCGTACCGCCGTGCACACCGCGCTGATCGGGTTCCACTCCGCGAGCGTGCGCACCCAGCCCGGCATCCCGTCCGTCGGGATGTACGCGTTCGACAGCAGCGGCAGCATGAACGTGGCGCTGCCCAACTGGCCCGCCGCCTCCTCGCTGCGCGAGAGGAGCCCGAGCAGCACGCCCACCCAGGTCGTGGCGAACCGGAACAGCAGCAGCAGCCCGAACGCGCCGAGCGCCCCCGCCACCCCGCCCTCGATCCGCCAGCCCATCGCGAGCCCCACGAGCACCAGCGGCACCAGGCCCACCGCCGCCGTCACGAGATCCGCGACCGCCTGCCCCAGCGGCACGGCCGCCCGGCTCACCGGCAGCGTCCGGAAGCGGTCCATCACGCCCCGGTGGGAGTCCTGCGCGGCGGTGAACATGCCGGTCATGACCCCGTTCGCGGCCGTCGCCACCAGCATCCCCGGCACGAGGAACGCCCGGTAGTCGGTGCCGGGCATCGCCAGCGCGGTCCCGAACACGTACCCGAAGAACAGCAGGAAGACGATCGGCATCGTCTGCGTCATGATCAGGATCGCGGGCGCGTGCCGGGCGCGCCGCAGATGGCGGCCCAGCATCGCCGTGCCGTCGTACAGGATCGCGGTGCTGCTCATGCGGCGGCCTCCTCGGTCGCGGGGGTGGCGGGGGAGCGGGTCGGGGTGAGGCGCAGGAACACCTCGTCGAGCGTGGGCGGGCGCAGCGTGGCGTCCACCACGGGCACGCCGGACGCGTCGAGTTCGCGGACCACGCGCGGCAGCGTGAGCGCCGGGTCGAGGGCGACCGCGCCGACCGTGCGCCGCTCGCCGTCGATCGCGGGGCGGGCGCCGGTGAGCTGGTCGAGGACGACGGCCGCCGCGTGCAGCGCGCGCTCGCCCGCGTCCTCGGCGACGACGACCTCGGCGTAGTGCCCGATCCGCGCCTTGAGTTCGGCCGGGGTGCCGGAGTGGGCGGCGCGGCCCTCGTCGATCAGGACGACCTCGTCGGCGAGCCGGTCGGCCTCTTCCAGGTACTGCGTGGTCAGCACGACGGTGGTGCCGGTACGGGACAGCTCGCGCACCGCGTCCCAGATGCCGGTACGGCTGTGCGGATCGAGGCCCGTCGTCGGCTCGTCCAGGAAGAGGACGGCCGGCCGCGTGATCAGGCTTGCGGCGAGGTCGAGGCGGCGCCGCATGCCTCCCGAGTACGTCCGTACGACCCGGTCGGCCGCGTCGGTGAGCGCGAACCGATCGATCAGCTCGTCGGCACGCGCGCGGGGCGCGCGCAGCAGGCGGGCGAACAGCCGCAGGTTCTCGCGGCCCGTCAGATCGTCGTCCACCGACGCGTACTGGCCGGTCACGCCGATGCGGCGGCGCACCTCCTGCGGCGCGGCGCGGACGTCGTACCCGGCGACGAGCGCGCGCCCCGCGTCCGGCCGCAGCAGGGTCGTCAACAGGCGTACGGCCGTCGTCTTGCCCGCGCCGTTGCGCCCGAGCAGACCGCAGACCGTGCCCTCCCGCACGGCCAGATCGAGCCCGCGTACGGCGTGGACGGCCTTCGTGCCAGTGCCGAAACGCTTCTCCAGACCTTCACTAAGTACAGCGTACGTAGAAGTCATGGCGACACCGTACCGCACTACGTACGGCGTACGTAACTACGATGGTGCGAGAGGTGATGATCCATGCCGGTCAAAGCGGCCGAACCCGCAGTGATCTGGGCGCGACCCGAGCGCGCCGGAAGGGGCCCGCGTCCCGCGCACAGCCGCGCGGACATCGCGGCCGCCGCCGTGCGCGTGGCCGACGCCGAGGGCATCGACGCGGTCTCCATGCGCCGCGTCGCCGCCGAACTCGGCATGGGCACGATGTCCCTGTACAACTACGTGCCGCGCAAGGAGGACCTGTACGAGCTGATGGTCGACGCCGTCAGCGCCGAGTACGACTACGCGGAGCCCACCGGAGACTGGCGCGCCGACATGCTCGCCCTCGCCCGGCAGGCCCGCGCGATGATGCACCGGCACCCGTGGATGCCGCGCCTGATGTCGCCCGTGTACGGCTTCAGCCCCAACGCCCTGCGCTACCTGGAGCACTGCCTCGGCCTGCTCGACCCGCTCGCCCTGCCCTACGGCACGAAGATGGAGCTGATCGCGGCGGTCACCGGCGTCGTCACCACGTACGTCGCCAACGAGATCGCCACCGAGGAGCGCACTCGCTCACTGCCCTGGAGCGCCGAGCAGGAGCAGGCGGTACGGATCGCCTACCTCGGCGGCCAGGTCGCCTCCGGCCGCTACCCGCGCCTCGCCGCGGCCTTCAGCGAGGACGCGGGCCCCATCGACCTGGAAGCCGTCTTCGAGCGCGCGCTGCGCAGGACCCTCGACGGATTCGCGGCGGAAGCGAGCGGAGCCGGATAGCGGCCCGGGGCGCTACAACAGGGCGAACTGGCCGCCCGGGCCCTCTTCTTGATGGCCGAGGACCGTCGCCGGGCGGCGCGCCGACGCGGGCACGGGCAGCACCCCGGCCGCCCGCAACGCCTCGGGCGTGATGAGGTCGTCGCCCAGCGCCTCGGTCAACTCGTCCACCTCGGCGGTCAGTTCGGCGAGCAGGGTCAGGACCGTCACCAGCTCCAGCAGCTCCGACGTCCACGCCTGCGGCCAGGACGCGGGACGCACCGCTGTCAGCGTGCCGCTCTCGCCCGGCGCGGTCCGCGCCGCGCACCACTCCTCGATCACCCGGGCCGCGCCCACCCGGAACTCCCAGGCCGCCTCCGACACCGGCGCGATCCGGCCCTCCCCGAGGAGCAGCGCCTCCTCGCCGGGGTCGTACGCCGGTGCGCCTGGCCGCGCGGGCAGCGGCGCGCGCACGTACGGGCGGCGGCCGCCGGGCAGCCTCGGGCGGTCGGCGCCCTCGCCGCGCAGGGCCGACCGCAGGGCCCGCGCGCCGAGTTCGACGCCCCGCCGCCACACGTCCGGGTCCGCGGGCAGCGGCACCCGGCACTCCTTGCCGTCCCGGGCCGCCGCCACCAGCACCCACGCGAACAGGTCCCGCTCCGACACCGGGTGCCCGTAGCCGGCGGACAGGTGGGCGAGCAGGCCCGGCGCCACGTTCGGCTCGGCGCCGCCGGGGCGCCGGTACAGCGGGCGGATCCGGCCCGGGCGCCCGTCGTACGAGCGGCCCCGGGGCAGCACCGCCGACGCCAGCACCGGCGGGGCCGCGCCCGGCTCCGGGGGCTGCTCCACGAGGAACAGCTGCGCCGCGTCCGCCACCCGCCACAGCTCCGGGCGCGCCGCGTCGATCAGGCGCTGGTCCGGGATGAGCCACCGCTCGTCGAAGGGGGCGTGCAGCAGCCGCACCGGTTCGGGGCAGGGCCCGAGCGTCCCGGCCAGCGGGCGGGTGCCGGCGCCCTCGACGCCGGGCAGCCGGGCCGCCGCCGTGTGCAGGGTGCGGGCCCGCGACTCCCCGAGCAGCGCCGCCCGCCGCGCCGGTCCCGCCGCGACGAACGTGTCCCAACGCGCCCTCAGCGTCGCCGCGTCCGGCGCGACCGGCCAGTCCCGGCCGAGGGTCAGCGGGGCCACGGACCACGGCATGAGGTCCGCGAGCGGTGTCGCGTGGATCAGCCCGTCGTTCGTCACGCCCGGCATGCTACGTCCCCGGCCGCGCCCTCAGTCGGCGTCCAGCGTCACCGTGAACGAGAAGCGGTCGCCGCGGTAATGGATCACCGCCACGTCGAGCACCCGGCCGTCCTCGTCGTACGTGATGCCCGTGTAGTGCAGGATCGGGCTCAGCAGCGGCACTTGCAGCAGGCGGGCCGTCTCCGGGTCGGCGAGGCGGGCCTCCACGGAGTCCGTGATGCGGCTGATCCGCACGCCCACGACATCGCGCAGCACCTTCGTCATCGGCCAGCGCACCAGATCGTCCACGTCCAGGCGGTCCGCCAGTTCGGGGCGCAGATAGTTGCGGGCGTGGTTCGTGGGCTCGCCCGTCTTCTCGTCGCTGCGCAGGCGGTGGTACGTGGCGACGGTCTCCGTCCCCGGGAACTGGTCCGCGTACGTCACCGGGACCGGGGCGGGGCCGTGGTCGAGCAGGCGGGTCGTCATGCCGGACTGCTGCGCCACGATCGCGTCCACCGAGCCCAGCAGGCGGACCGGGGCGCTCTGGTGGGCCTCCGGTTCGATGAACGTGCCGCGGCGGCGGTGCCGGGTGATCAGGCCCTCGTCCTCCAGCTCCTTCAGGGCCTGGCGCATCGTCAGTACGGAGACGCCGTAATGGGCGGCCAGTTGTTCCTCCGTGGGGAGGCGCAAAGGGTCCTGGGGGGAGCGGCCGAGTATGGAGGCGCGCAGGGACTGCGACACCTGATACCAGAGCGGCAGCTTGCGGTTCAGGACGATCGAGTCCGGGGCGAATGAGGTCACGGGTTCATCCGTATCGGTCCGGGCCCCCCATTTCAACCGGACGGTTCCTGTGAGCGGGTACGAGGGGCAGCCCCCTGGGGTCGCGGTTCACCTGCGGGTCCGGTGGTGGGCTGGCCGCGCAGTTCCCCGCGCCCCTATCGGGGCCCGGGGGAGGTGGCGACGTAGTCGCCCCTCCAGGGGCGCGGGGAACTGCGCGACCAGCCACGACGAGAGTCGAGGACGAAGAACCCACGGGCCGGCCCACTCACCTGGGGGCGCGGGGAACTGCGCGAGCAACCACGACGAAGCCGAAGACGAAAACCCACCCCAGGGGGCTGGGCCCACCCCGAACATGCCAGGCGCGGCTAAGCGCGGTAGTGGCGCTCCAACCCCCGCCACACCTCGTCATACCCCTCCTGCAAAGATCCCCCCAAAGCCTGCGCAGCAACCGTCACGGGCCACCGCGTCTCGAACATGAACGCCAGCCCGTCATCGACCTTCCGCGGCACCAGCTCAGCCGCGGAGGCCCGATCGAACGTCTCCCGGTCGGGCCCGTGCGCGGACATCATGTTGTGCAGGGAGCCCCCACCCGGCACGAACCCGCCCTCCCCGGCGGTCTTCGCGTCGTACGCCCCCTCGATGAGCCCCATGTACTCGCTCATGACGTTCCGGTGGAAGTACGGCGGGCGGAACGTGTCCTCGCCCACCAGCCACCTCGGCGCGAACACCACGAAGTCGACGCCCGCGAGCCCCGGCGTGTCCGAGGGCGAGGTGAGGACCGTGAAGATCGAGGGGTCCGGGTGGTCGTAGGAGATGGACCCGATGACGTTGAACCGCCGCAGGTCGTACACGTACGGGACGTGATTGCCGTGCCAGGCGACGACGTCGAGGGGGGAGTGGTCGTAGCGGGCGTGCCAGAGGTTCCCGCAGAACTTGTTGACGACGTCGACCGGGCGGTCCAGCTCGTCCTCGTCGTACGCGGCGACCGGCGCCCTGAAGTCCCGTGCGTTGGCAAGGCCGTTGGCCCCGATCGGGCCGAGGTCGGGGAGCTGGAAGGGCGCCCCGTAGTTCTCGCAGACGTACCCGCGCGCGGTGTCGTCGAGCAGCTCCACCCGGAAGCGCACCCCGCGCGGCACGAGCGCGACCTCGCCGGGGCCCGCCGCGAGCAGCCCGAACTCCGTGCGCAGCAGCAGCCCGCCGCGCTCGGGCACGATCAGCAGCTCGCCGTCCGCGTCGCTGAACACCCTTTCCGTCATGGAGGAGTTGGCGTGGTAGAGGTGGACGGCCATGCCGGTGCGCTGCGTCGCGTCACCGTTGCCGCCGAGCGTCCACAGGCCCGCCAGCCAGTCCGTGCCCGGCGCGGGCGCGGGCAGCGGGTCCCAGCGCCGCCGGTTGGGGTCGGGGACGGTCTCCGTGAAGGGGGCCGTGCGCACCGACCCGTTGTCGATCCGGGTGAACTCCGGGTGCGCCGCCGACGGGCGCACCCGGTACAGCCACGAACGCCGGTTGTGCGCGCGGGGCTCGGTGAAGGCCGTGCCGCTCAACTGCTCCGCGTACAGCCCGAGCGGCCCGCGCTGCGGGGAGTTGCGCCCCACCGGGAGCGCGCCCGGGACCGCCTCCGAGGAGTGTTCGTTGCCGAAGCCCGGCAGATACGTGAGGCTCTCGGCCGTCTTGCGTGCGTCCCCGCTCATCAACGCTCCCTCGTCCACAATTCCTATGCTCAACCGTAGGATTGCCCGGAGGCCCGCGCAAGAGGGCGCGGCGCACGGCCGACTCGTCCCTCTGACGTATTCCTCCTCGCGGCGGATCCGCGAACGTGAACAGTCCTCTACTGTCCGGGACATGCCGCGAAGACCAGGGCCCCGCGCCCTCGCCGCCGCCCTCCTGGCCTGCGCCCTGCTCACCGGCGCCACCGGCTGCGGCGACGCGCCGGGACCGCGCGGCGCCGGCACCCTCCTGGAGCGCACCGACGCCGAGGGCAACCGGCTGCGCCAGCTCCCCGCAGACGAGGCGCCCGAGGCCGGGTTGACGCTCACCCCCGACCCGGGCGGCGACGGCTTCGACGTACGGATCACGCTCCGCCGCTTCCGCCTCACCCCCGCCGGCACCGCGCCCCGGGCCGTCCACGGGCGCGGCTACGCCCGCCTCTACCTCGACGGCCGCTTCCTGGCCGGCGCCCGCACCCGCGACCACCGGCTGCCCGGCGCCGCCCTCAGCCGCGGCACCCACCGGCTCGCCGTGCGCCTGTACGCCGACGACCACACCGCGTGGGCCGTGGACGGCGAACCCGTCGAGGCCACCGCCGACCTCACCGCGTCCGGCACGGACGGCGCGCCCCCGCCGTAGGGTTGCCGCATGCACCGACCGAGCCACCCGACCTCCCTGCGCCGGGCCCCCGTTCAGCAGCGCAGCGCCGAGCGGCTGAGCCGGATACTCGACGCCTGCGCCGAACTCCTCGACGAGAGCGGCTACGAGGAGTTGAGCACCCGCGACGTCGCTCTGCGCGCCGACGTTCCCATCGGCTCGGTCTACCGCTTCTTCAGCAACAAACGCGCCCTCGTCGACGCCCTCGCCCAACGCAACCTGGAGCGCTACGCCGAGCGGGTCCGCGCCCGCCTCGCCACCGTCCCCGCCGACGACTGGCGCACCGCCATGGACGCCGTACTGGACGAATACCTCGCCATGAAGCGCACCGCGCCCGGCTTCGCCCTCGTCGACTTCGGCACCCAGATCCCCATCGGCGACCCCTCCGCCGAGCCCAACCACCGCGTCGCCGACACTCTCGGTGACCTGCTGCGCCCCCATCTGCGCCACCCGCAGGACGACGTGCTGCACCGCACGTTCCTCGTCGCCGTCGAGACCGCCGACGCCCTGGTCCGGCTCGCGTTCCGCCTCGACCCCGACGGCGACCCCGACGTCATCGCGGAGACACGGCAACTCCTGCGCGCCTACCTCGCCCGCATCCTCGACTGACCGGCCCCCTGGTCGTCACACGGCTGTGACCTGGAGTTTTGCGCTTATTGCTCGCGCGTCAACATCTTGTTAACGCGCGGAGACGGCCCCTAACGTCTCGCTGACCGCCACCCCCGGGCGGAAGTTCGACGGCGAACGATAGGAACCCACCCCATGCTGACGATCCTCGGATTCGTCATGATCGCCACCTTCCTGGTGCTCATCATGATGAAGAAGGTGTCGCCGATCGCGGCCCTCGTGCTCATCCCCGCGCTGTTCTGTGTCCTCGTGGGCAAGGGCGCCCACCTCGGTGATTACGTGATCGCCGGCATCGGTGACCTCGCGCCCACCGCCGCCATGCTCATGTTCGCCATCGTCTACTTCGGTGTGATGATCGACGTGGGCCTCTTCGACCCGATCGTGCGCGCGATCCTGAAGTTCGCGAAGGCCGACCCCGTACGCATCGTCGTCGGCACCGCCGTGCTCGCCGCGATCGTCTCCCTCGACGGCGACGGCTCCACCACCTTCATGATCACGGTCTCGGCGATGTACCCGCTGTACAAGCGCCTCAAGATGAGCCTCGTCGTGATGACCGGCGTCGCCGCCACCGCCAACGGCGTCATGAACACGCTGCCCTGGGGCGGGCCCACCGCCCGTGCCGCCACCGCGCTCAAGCTCGACGCCGGTGACATCTTCGTGCCGATGATCCCGGCCCTCGCCGTCGGCCTCGTCGCTGTCTTCGCCCTCTCGTACGTGCTCGGCCGCCGCGAGCGCAAGCGGCTCGGTTTCCTCTCCCTGGACGAGGCCACCGAGACGGTCACGGAGAGCGCCGACGAGAAGGTCCTCGTGTCCGCAGGCTCCGGCTCTGGTTCCGGCTCCGGCTCGGCCGCGGGCTCCGGCTCGGCCGCGGGCTCCGGCTCGGCCGCGGGCTCCGGCGGCGGTGTGGGCGGGGGCGACACGGCACCCTCGTACGAGAACGACGAGGGCGAGACGTTCGCCGGGCTCGACCCGCGGCGGGCGACCCTGCGGCCCAAGCTGTACTGGTTCAACGCCCTGCTGACCGTCGTCCTGCTCACCGCCATGATCATGGAGGTGCTGCCGATCCCGGTGCTGTTCCTGCTCGGCGCGGCGCTCGCCCTCACGGTCAACTTCCCGCACATGCCCGACCAGAAGGACCGGATCGGGGCCCACGCGGAGAACGTCCTCAACGTCGCCGGCATGGTCTTCGCCGCCGCGGTCTTCACCGGCGTCCTCCAGGGCACGGGGATGGTCGACCACATGGCCAAGTGGGTCGTCAGCGGTATCCCCGACTGGATGGGGCCGCACATGGCGCTCGTCACCGGGGTGCTGTCGATCCCGTTCACGTACTTCATGTCCAACGACGGCTTCTACTTCGGCATCCTGCCGGTGCTCTCCGAGGCGGGGGCCGCGCACGGGGTCTCCTCGCTGGAGATCGCGCGGGCGTCGCTTGTCGGGCAGCCGTTGCATATGTCGAGCCCTCTTGTGCCGGCGGTGTATGTGCTGGTCGGGATGGCGAAGGTGGAGTTCGGTGATCACACCCGGTTCACGGTGAAGTGGGCGGCGCTGACGGCGCTGGTCATCCTGTGTGCGGGGTTCCTCTTCGGAATCTTGTAAGCGGGGGTCGCTGGCGCTGGCGGGTCCCTGAGGTCGTCGTTCACCTGCGGGTGAGTGGAGGCTGGCCGCGCAGTTCCCCGCGCCCCTTATGGGACTGCCCCCTGAGGTTGGCCTTCACCTGCGGGCCGGTGGGTGGCTGGTCGCGCAGTTCCCCGCGCCCCTTCGGGGCACTACCGTGCGTGGTTGTCTGCGGGTGCGTGGGGCTTCTCGCGCAGTTCCCCGCGCCCCTGGAAGCGGGGCTTCGCCCCAGCTTCCCCAGGGGGGAGGTGGCGACGCAGTCGCCCCTCCAGGGGCGCGGGGAACTGCGCGACCAGCCACGACGAAAGTCGAGGAAACCCACCGGCCGGAGCCACCCACCCACCCCAGGGGCGCGGGGAACTGCGCGAGCGACCACGACGAAAGTCGAGGTAACCCACCGGCCGGAGCCACCCACCCACCTAAGGGGCGCGGGGAACTGCGCGACCTCAGCTACGAGCAGCCTCCGCCGGAGAACTCCCCAGGGGCGCGGGGAACTGCGCGAGCGACCACGGCGAAACCGTCAGTCGGAGGAGCCGCCCGAAGGGGCACCCCCCAAGAAACGCCGGGAACCGCCCGACCAGCCGCACCCCCAGCCCGTACATTGACCCTGGTGCTAGAAAACTATCGCCGCTAGTTTGGAGGGGACCGAGGACGCGGACGCGGAGGCGTGACATGAAGGCGCACGACGGGATGTACATCGACGGCGCCTGGCGCGCAGCGACGACCGACGAGAAGATCCCCGTACACAACCCGGCGACCGAAGAGGTCATCGCCCACGTCCCGGCGGGAACCCCCACAGACGTGGCCGCGGCGGTCAAGGCGGCCCGCACCGCACTCCCCGCATGGTCGACCACCCCACCCGCGGAGCGATCCGCCCGCCTGACGGCCCTCCGCGACCGCCTGGCCGCCCGCAGGGACGAGATCGCCGAGACGGTCACCGCGGAACTCGGCGCCCCCTTGAAGTTCTCCCAGACCGTGCACGCCGGCGTCCCCGTACTCGTCGCCGGCTCCTACGCCGAACTCGCCGCCACCCACCCCTTCGAGGAGAAGGTCGGCAACTCCGTCGTCTACAGCGAGCCGGTCGGCGTCGTAGGCGCCATCACCCCGTGGAACTACCCGCTGCACCAGATCGTCGCCAAGGTCGCCCCCGCGCTCGCCGCAGGCTGCACCGTCGTACTGAAGCCCGCCGAGGACACCCCGCTGACCGCGCAGCTCTTCGCCGAGGCCGTCCACGAGGCGGGCGTCCCCGCGGGCGTGTTCAACCTCGTCACCGGCCTCGGCCCGGTCGCCGGCGAGGCCCTGGCCGCGCACCCGGACGTGGACCTCGTCTCGTTCACCGGCTCCACCGCCGTGGGCCGCCGCATCGGAGCCGTCGCGGGCGGCGCCGTCAAGCGTGTCGCCCTCGAACTCGGCGGCAAGTCCGCGAGCGTGATCCTGCCCTCCGCCGATCTCGCCAAGGCCGTCGCCGTCAGCGTCGCCAACGTCATGGGCAACTCCGGCCAGACGTGCAGCGCCTGGACCCGCGTCCTCGTCCACGCCGACCAGTACGACGAGGCCGTGGACCTCGCCGCCGAGGCCGCCGCCAAGTACGCCGACCGCATCGGCCCGCTCGTCAACGCCAAGCAGCGCGAGCGCGTCCGCGGCTACATCGAGCAGGGGATCGCGGAGGGCGCCCGGCTCGTCGCGGGCGGCACCGACACCCCGCACGAGCGCGGCCACCACGTCCCGCCGACCGTCTTCGCGGACGTCACCCCCGGGATGACCATCGCGCAGGAGGAGATCTTCGGCCCCGTCGTCTCCCTGCTGCGTTACGCGGACGAGGACGAGGCCCTGCGCATCGCCAACGGCACCGTGTACGGGCTCGCCGGAGCCGTCTGGGCCGGTGAGGAGGACGAGGCCGTCGCCTTCGCCCGCCGCATGGACACCGGCCAGGTCGACATCAACGGCGGCCGCTTCAACCCCCTTGCCCCCTTCGGCGGTTACAAGCAGTCCGGCGTCGGCCGCGAACTGGGCGGCCACGGGCTCGCGGAGTACCTCCAGACGAAGTCCCTCCAGTTCTGAACTCCCGCCCCCGGCACTCCAGTTCCGGCCGCTTCGTTGCGAAAGCTCCGTTCCGGCCGTTCCGTTCTGACCGTTCTGAGGAGTCACGTACGTCATGGTCCGCGCCGCAGTTCTGCCCGCCGTCGGCTCCCCGCTGGAGCTGACCGACATCGACCTGCCCGACCCGGGCCCCGGTGAGGTCCGCGTCCGGCTGGCCGCCGCCGGCGTCTGCCACTCCGACCTCTCGCTCGCCGACGGCACGATGCGCGTCCCCGTCCCAGCCGTGCTCGGCCACGAGGGCGCCGGAACCGTCGTCGCCGTAGGAGAGGGCGTCGGCCATCTCGCGGAGGGCGATCAGGTCGTCCTCAACTGGGCGCCCGCGTGCGGCCGTTGCCACGCCTGCTCGCTCGGCGAGGTCTGGCTGTGCGCCGACGCGCTCGCGGGCGCGGGCCGCGTCCACGCCCGCCGTGCCTCGGACGGCTCCGACTTGCACCCCGGTCTGAACGTCGCCGCGTTCGCCGAGGAGACCGTCGTCCCCGCCGCCTGCGCCCTGCCGCTGCCCGATGGCGTCCCGCTCACCGACGCCGCCCTCCTCGGCTGCGCGGTCCTCACCGGCTACGGCGCCGTCCACCACGCGGCCCGCGTCCGCGAGGGCGAGAGCGTCGCCGTGTACGGGGTCGGCGGCGTCGGACTCGCCACCCTCCAGGCCGCCCGCATCGCCGGCGCCTCGAAGATCGTCGCCGTGGACGTGACGTCCGAGAAGGAGGACCTGGCCCGCCGCGCCGGCGCCACCGACTACGTCGTCGCCTCCGAGCGGACCCCGCGCGAGATCCGCGCCCTCACCGGCAAGCAGGGCGTCGACGTCGCCGTCGAGTGCGCGGGCCGCGCCGTCAGCATCCGCGCCGCCTGGGAGTCCACGCGCCGGGGCGGGCGGACCACGGTCGTCGGCATCGGCGGCAAGGACCAGCAGGTCACCTTCAACGCCCTGGAGATCTTCCACTGGGGCCGCACCCTCAGCGGCTGCGTCTACGGCAACAGCGACCCGGCCCGCGACCTCCCCGTCCTCGCCGCGCATGTCCGCGAGGGCCGCCTCGACCTCGGCGCCCTCGTCACCGAACGCATCACGCTCGACGGCATCCCCGCCGCCTTCGACAACATGGCGGCGGGCAAGGGCGGCCGCGCGCTCATCGTCTTCTGAGCCCCGGCACCCCCGGGACACCCGCATCGCCGGGGGCACCCCGCCCGGCCCCCCGCGCCAGGAACGCGTACGCCCCCGGCCGCCCCGCGAGGGGACACGCCGGGGGCGTCCGTACGGGAAAGCCGGCCTGGTCAGTCCCGCAGCCGCGTGAACGAGCGGGCCGCCGCGAGGAACACCAGCGTCGTCAGCACGAACGGCCAGGTGAACGTGTGTCCGCCCGAGGGCGCGAACAGCGCCGCCATCGACGCCGTCACCGCCGTCGCGGCCACGGCGCCCACCCCCGCGTACGCGAGCGTGATCCCGCGCGCCGGGAGGAACACCCCGCACAGCGCGAGCGCCACCAGCACCGCGTTGTAGCCCATCGTGCCGTCGGTGACCTGCGCGGCCGGGGCGCCCATGGCCCACGCCGCCGCGATCCCGACGACGCTGCCGAAGCAGGCGACCGCGCCGACCCGCCGGCTCGCCACGAAGAGGCCGGCGAGCAGCAGCGCGCCCACGTACCACTGCGGCATGAAGAAGATCTGCGAGAAGTTGCGGAAGAACGCCCGCCACAGGTCGTCCGGGCCGAGCGAGGTCGAACCGGCCGCCGCGTGCGTCAGCGCCGCCGGGTCGGGGCCCTCGTGCCAGACCCGCTGGAAGCCGGGCGCCGCGATGGTCAGCGCGCCCGCGAGCAGGCAGTACGGGAGTGTGAGGGAGGGCAGTTCCCAGGTCGCCAGGACGTTCACCACGGCCGCCGTGACGACCGTGACGACGACGCAGCCGAGCACCGCGACGAGCACCGTCGAGACATGCTCCGCGCCGAGGAACACCGCGCAGCACAGCGCCGTCAGACAGGCGTTGAACCCTTCGAGGCCGGTCGTGACACGGGTGCGGTCCACGCCGAGCGCGACCGCGGTGCCCGTACCCACGGCGGTGCCCACGAGCGCGTACACGCCGTACTCCCAGCCGGAGGCGAACATCGCCACGGCGAAGAAGAGACCGGCAAGTGCGCGGGGCAGAAAGGTGACTTGACCGTATCCGCGCAGCACCTGAAGACCGAACTGTCTGGAGCCGGACGCCCAACCGCCCCCGGATTCCCGGGCCGTCGAGCCATCGGCGATCCCTGCCATCCACCCCTCCCGGGTCACGGGCGTGCGGTCCACGCCAAGCCTGTGCACTGTACAGGTACTTCCTGAGGGGACGAGGGGCGGTCCGGGCGATGAGTTCCGCGGTTGCGGGCGGTCCTTCCTACGACAAGCCTGACCGTGAGCGACGAAGGAGACGCGTCATGACCACGTCCGACAGCCAGGGCCCCCGCGGCCCGCAGAAGATCCGTCCCTGCCTGTGGTTCGACGGCGACGCCGAGGAGGCCGTGGAGTTCTACGTCTCCCTCTTCCCCGGCTCCGAGATCCTCACCGTGCAGCGCTGGGGCGAGGAGGGACCCGGGGAGGCCGGCAAGGTCCTGACCATCGAGTTCCGCCTCGCCGGCACCGAGTACCAGGCGCTCAACGGCGGCCCCGAGTTCCACTTCACGGAGGCGATCTCGCTCTCCGTCGACTGCGCCGACCAGGCCGAGGTCGACACCCTGTGGGAGCGGCTGACGGCGGACGGCGGCGAGCCTGGCCCCTGCGGCTGGCTCAAGGACCGCTTCGGCCTGTCCTGGCAGATCGTGCCGCGCCGCCTGCCCGAACTCCTCGCGGACCCGGATCCGGCGCGGGCCGGGCGGGTGATGGCGGCGATGATGAAGATGGGCAAGCTGGACGTGGCGGCTCTCGAATCCGCGTGACCCCGCCGGATGCGGGGCGGGCGGGTCAGGAGGTCGTCGGCGCGTTCTCGCCGGCCCCGGAGGCGGCCGCCTCCGGGGCCGCCCCCGGGCCCGCCGTCGGGGCGGTTTCCGAGGTCGTCTCCGGGGTCGGCGTGGCCGTCGGCTCCGTGACCGCCGGCGCGGTCCGCGCGCGGGAGCGCGACACGGCCACGCCCGCCAGGCACAGCACGCCGCCGAGCAGCGTCAGCAGCCCCGGCACCTCGCCGAGGAACAGCCAGCTCAGCAGCACGACGATGGCGGGCACCGCGTAGGTCGTCGCGCCCATCTTCCCGGCGGGCGTACGGGCGAGAGCGAAGCTCCACGTCGTGAAGGCGAGGGCGGTCGGCACGACGCCCAGGTACACCATGTTGAGCGTCGCCGACAGCGGCGCCCGGGGCAGCTCCGACGCCAACTGCCCGGCGAACGGCAGACAGGCCGCCGCGCCGATGAAGCAGCTGAACGCCGTGATCTGCAACGGCGTGCCGTACGACAGGGCGGGCTTCTGCGCGACGACACCCGACGCGTACGCCACCGCCGCCAGCAGGCACAACACCACGCCGAGCAGGGAGGTCGAGCCGCTGTCGCCGCCCGAGGACCCCGAGGACATGGACAGGCCCACGACCGCGGCGCCCGCGAACGACACGGCCATGCCCGCCATCAGGCGCGGCGGCAGCCCCTCGCCCAGCAGCCGGGCGGCGAGCAGGGCCATCAGGATCGGGCCCACGTTCACCAGGAGGGCGGCCGTACCCGCGTCCACCAGCCGCTCGCCCCAGTTCAGGACCACCATGTAGCCGCCGAACCAGAGCAGCCCCGAGATCACGATGCCGCGCCACGCGCCGCGCGGGGGCAGCCCCTCGCGGCGGATCAGGACCAGCGCCCCGAGCACGACGGACGCGGCGAGCAGCCGGCCGAGGGCCAGTGCGCCCGGTGAGTAGGCGGCGCCCGCGCTGCGGATGGCGACGAAGGCGGAGGCCCAGGCGCACACGGTGAAACAGACGGCGCCGACGATCAGCGCGGCGGGGGAGCGGGTCAGGGCCCGGGGGGAGGTCATGCGGCCGAGTATAAGCGCGCAACTATTCGGTGCACACCGAAATATCGACCGCCCGCCGTCACCTCCCCCAGTCCCACGCCTTCGGGGGTCAGCCCAGCAGCCCGCTCAGTCCCACGCCTTCGGTGTCAGCCCCAGCAGTTCGGCGAACGCCCGCTCGCCCGCCGGCGTCACGCACAGGCCCCGGCCGCCGCCCTCGGGGCGCACCACCCACTCCAGGCGCAGCGCCTGCGCGCACAGCCGGGCGCCCGCCACCCCGCCGAGGTGGCGGCGGCGCTCCGTCCAGTCCAGGCAGGAGCTGGCGAGCGGGCGCCGCCCCCGGTGGGCGAGGTCGATCCCGGCGTCCGCGCACCACGCGAGGCCCGCCGGGGTCAGCTCGAAGACGCCCTCCGTACGCAGCAGCCCGCGCTCGGCGAGGGCGTCGGTCACCGCCATCCCGAGGCGCCCCGCGAAGTGGTCGTAGCAGGTGCGGGCGCGGGCCAGCGGATCGGGCGCCGCCACCACCGGCACGAGGTGCGCGGCGTCGCGGTCCGGTACGGCGTGCGAGGCGAGCGCGTCGATCAGGCGGGCCGTCGCCGTGTCGGTGATCCGCACATAGCTGTGCCGCCCCTGACGCTCCGTCACGCAGATGCCCGCGTCGAGCAGTCGGGTCAGATGCCCGCTCACGGTCGAGGGCGCGACCCCGGTGATCCGGGCCAGCTCACCGGCCGTCCACGCGCGCCCTTCGAGCAGCGTCATACAGATCGCGGCCCGGGTCTCGTCGGCCAGGGCGGCGGCGAACGCGGCGAGCCGGGCGGCGGGCGCGGGCGCGTCCGTGCCGTCCTCGGTGGGGGCTCCCGGCGCGGGGCGGAGGTCGGTCATACCCCCAGCATGCCGCAAGAGTTCGGCGGAGGCCGAACCGTCAGGCGGTCCCGGTGGCGGCGGGCAGGGCCGCGTACTGGAGCGCGAGTCCGTCGAGCAGGGCGGTCAGGCCCGTCTCGAACGCCCGGTCGTTGACGACCGTACCGCGCTCGGCCAGCAGGTGCGCCTGTCCGAGATGGGGGTAGTCGGCCGGGTCGTAGGCGTCCTCGTCGTCCACGAAGCCGCCCGCGAACGAGCCGATGGCGGACCCCATGACGTAGTACCGCATGAGCGCCCCGATGGACGTGGCCTGCGCCGGCGGCCAGCCCGCGTCCACCATCGCGCCGAACACCGCGTCCGCGAGCCGCAGTCCGGCGGGCCGCCGGCCCGGCCCCTGGGCCAGCACCGGGACGATGTTCGGATGCGCGCGCAGGGCCTCCCGGTAGGAGACGGCCCAGTCGCGCAGTGCCGTACGCCAGTCACGTGAGTCGCCGGGTTCGAACATCGACAAGTCGACCTGCGCGCTGACCGAGTCGGCGACGGCCTCCAGGATCTCGTCCTTGGTGGCGAAGTGGTTGTACAGCGAGGGCCCGCTGACACCCAGCTCGGCCGCGAGCCGCCGCGTGGACACGGCCGCGAGCCCCTCGGCGTCGACGAGAGCACGGGCCGCGCCGACGATGCGGTCGGTGCTCAGCAGGGGCTTGCGCGGTCGGGCCATGCGGCACATAGTAGGGCCGACAGCCGAAAACTAGCAGTGCTAATTTAAGTGTGGGAGCCGGCCATGGATCTGGAGCTGAGCGAGGAGCAGGAAGCCGTACGGCGGCTGGCCGCGGACTTCGTGGGCCGCGAGATCGCGCCGCACGTCGTGGCCTGGGACCGCGCGGAGGAAGTGGACCGCTCGCTCGTCAAGAAGCTCGGCGAGGTCGGCTTCCTCGGCCTGACCATCGACGAGGAGTACGGCGGCAGCGGCGGCGACCACCTCGCGTACTGCCTGGTCACCGAGGAGCTGGGGCGTGGCGACTCCTCGGTGCGCGGCATCGTCTCCGTCTCTCTCGGCCTGGTCGCCAAGACCGTCCAGGCGCACGGCAGCGAGGAGCAGAAGCGTGCCTGGCTGCCCCGGCTCACCTCGGGCGACGCCCTCGGCTGCTTCGGCCTGACCGAACCCGGCAACGGCTCGGACGCCGCGCACCTGACCACGCGCGCGGTCCGGGACGGCGACGAGTACGTCATCAACGGCACGAAGATGTTCATCACCAACGGCACCTGGGCCGACGTCGTCCTGCTGTTCGCCCGCTCCACCGACGCCCCCGGACACAAGGGCATCTCCGCGTTCCTCGTCCCCACCTCGACGCCGGGCCTGACCCGCAACACCGTCCACGGCAAGCTCGGCCTGCGCGGACAGGCCACGGCGGAACTGGTCCTCGAGGACGTCCGCGTGCCCGCCTCCGCGATGCTCGGCCCCGAGGGCAAGGGCTTCTCCATCGCCATGGGCGCGCTCGCCAAGGGTCGTATGTCGGTCGCGGCGGGCTGCGTCGGCATCGCGCAGGCGGCCCTGGACGCGGCCGTGGGCTACGCGGCCGAGCGCGAGCAGTTCGGCAAGCCCATCGCCTCGTACCAGCTCGTGCAGGAACTGATCAGCGACATCGCCGTGGACGTCGAGGCGGCCCGCCTGCTGACCTGGCGCGTCGCCGACCTCATCGACCGCGGCAAGGACTTCGCCACCGCGTCCTCGCAGGCCAAGCTGTACGCGTCCGAAGCCGCCGTGCGCTGCGCGAACAACGCCCTCCAGGTCTTCGGCGGCTACGGCTACATCGACGAGTACCCGGTCGGCAAGCTGCTGCGCGACGCCCGCGTCATGACGCTGTACGAGGGCACGAGCCAGATCCAGAAGCTCATCATCGGCCGCGCCCTGACCGGGGTGTCGGCGTTCTGAGCGACTGAGTACGCACCTAGGTAGCGGAGCGGATGTGACGGCGGCCACGCCCGCTCCATGCTGCTGCCATGAATGAGAACCCGGTCAAGCAGCAGTCCACGGCCGCCTTCTACGGCCAGGCCGTCGCCTCCTTCGCCGTCGCGCTCGCGGCGGTCGCCATCGGCGTCTACAGCCTCGACGTGAGCGGCTGGATCCGCGCCTTCCTCGCCATCTCGGTCCTGTACCTGACGACGTCCGCGTTCACCCTCGCCAAGATCATCCGGGACCGGCAGGAGGCCGGGCAGCTCGTCAGCCGGGTCGACCAGGCGCGCCTGGACAAGATCCTCGCGGAGCACGACCCGTTCAAGCCGGTCGCCTGACCCGTACCGCACGGCTGACTGCTTACCGCTCGCTGCTCCCCACTCACCGCGCCCGCGACAAGGCACGCTAAGCGGTCGCTCACCTCGGCGGGTATGGTGAGGCCACCGAGCCGAGAGGATGTGAGCGCAAGCATGACGCAGGACGGGCAGGACGCGGTCGACGAGATGCCGTGGTCCGAGGTCACCCCGGACGCGGCGCGCCGGCTGCTCGTCGCGGCCGTCGAGGCGTTCGCGGCGCGCGGCTACCACGCGACCACGACCCGCGACATCGCGAGCCGGGCCGGCATGAGCCCGGCCGCGCTCTACATCCACTACAAGACCAAGGAGGAGCTGCTCCTCCGGATCAGCCGCATCGGCCACGAGAAGGCGCTGGAGATCCTGCGCCGTGCCGTGGAGTCCGAGGGCACCGCGGCCGAGCGGCTCGCCGAGGCGGTCCGCTCGTTCGTCCGCTGGCACGCCGGCCACCACACCACCGCGCGCGTCGTCCAGTACGAGCTGGACTCGCTCGGCGAGGAGCACCGGCCCGGCATCGTGGCGCTGCGCCGGCAGAGCGACGCGGCGGTCCGCGAGATCATCGAGGACGGGGTGCGCTCGGGCGAGTTCGAGGTGCCCGACGTGCCGGGCACCACCCTCGCCGTGCTCTCCCTGTGCATCGACGTGGCCCGCTGGTTCACCGCGGAGGGGCGCCGCACCCCCGACGAGGTGGGCGCCCTCTACGCCGACCTCGTCCTGCGGATGGTCGGCGCGGTCGAGAGGTAGGGGCGGCGGCTCAGAGGTAGTAGCGGGAGACCGACTCGGCGACGCATACGGGCTTGTCGCCGCCCTCGCGCTCCACGGTGAACGCCACCGACACCTGGACGCCGCCGGGTACGTCGTCCACGTTCGTGATGACCGCCGTCGCCCGCAGGCGGGAGCCGACCGGCACGGGCGCGGGGAAACGGACCTTGTTCGTCCCGTAGTTGACGCCCATCTTCATGCCGTCCACGGTGATGAGCTGCGGCCCGAACAGCGGCAGCAGCGACAGCGTCAGATAGCCGTGGGCGATGGTCGTGCCGAAGGGACCGTCCTTCGCGCGCTCGGGGTCGACATGGATCCACTGGTGATCGCCGGTCGCCTCCGCGAACCGGTCGATGCGGGCCTGGTCGACCTCCACCCAGTCGCTGTACCCGAGCTGCTCGCCCACGGCGTTCCTCAGCTCGTCGACACCCTTGAAAACGCGCGGCTCCGCCATCTCCAGAGACCTCCCATCGGGTTGTCTAAGCGCTTGCTCAGACCGATCGCATGCTAACAACCCGCCGGTCACGGCACTAGGCTTCGGGGCGTGCCTCAGATCCCGGAGAAGATCCACGAACTCACCGTGGGCCAGTTGTCGGCGCGTAGCGGGGCGGCCGTCTCGGCACTGCACTTCTACGAGTCCAAGGGCCTGATCGCCAGCCGCCGCACCAGCGGCAACCAGCGCCGCTACAGCCGGGACACGCTGCGCCGCGTCGCCTTCATCCGTGCCGCCCAGCGAGTCGGCATCCCGCTCGCCACGATCCGCGGCGCGCTGGCCGAACTGCCCGAGGAGCGCACCCCCACCCGCGAGGACTGGGCCCGTCTGTCGGGGGCGTGGCGCTCGGAACTGGACGAGCGCATCAGCCAGTTGAGCCGCCTGCGCGACCATCTGACCGACTGCATCGGCTGCGGCTGCCTCTCCCTGGAGAACTGCGTCCTGTCCAACCCCGACGACGTCTTCGGCGACCGCCTCACAGGCTCCCGCCTACTCCCCGAACACAGAAACCCCCCGACCCCCTGACTGCACCCAAACTTCCCTTGAATTACCTCGCTCCGCCAGCGTGAGGTACCTTGAGGGAGTGGAGCAACGCTTCTACTCCCTCGAACAGGTCGCCGAACTGCTCGGCCTCCACGTCCGCACGGTCCGCGCCTACGTACGCGACGGCCGCCTGCGGGCCACCCAGGTCGGCCGCCGCTACCGCGTCACCCCCGCCGACCTGGAAGCCTTCACCGGCACGCCCGCCCCGGCGCCCGCCCCCGCGGGACGCCCGCACGCGGAGGCGTCCGTCATCGTGCAGATCGACGGCGTCGACCCCCAGGCGGCCATGCGCCTGGGCAACACCGTGGTGGCCGTCGCCAACAGCACGAGCGGCGACGGCTCCCGCGCCCGGCTGCGCGTGGAGACCTTCTACGACGAGGACCGCGCCGCGCTCAAACTCGTCGTGCTCGGCGGACTCGCCGAAGCCGCGGAACTGCTCAGGATCGTCGACACCCTGGTGGAGGACCCCCGATGACCGCGACCGACCCCCACGCGTCCACGCCCGACGCGACCACGCCCCACCCCGAAGCGGCGGGCGTACGCGACCTGGCGGGCGTGCCCGTCTTCTTCCCCGCGCCCGACGGCCCCCCGCTGGACAGCGAACGCGCCGCGCTCGACCTGATCGGGGACGCCGGCTACCAGGGCGCCGCCTGGGTCGCCGTCCCGGCCGCCCGCTGCGGCGACGACTTCTTCCGCCTGCGCACCCGCGTCGCCGGAGACGTCGCGCAGAAGTTCGCCAACTACCGCCTGGGCCTCGCCGTACTCGGCGACATCACCGCGCGGACCGCCACCAGCACGGCACTGCGCGACTTCGTACGGGAGAGCAACCGCGGCCGTCAGCTCTGGTTCCTGCCGGACGCCGCCGCACTGGAGACCCGCCTCGCCGACGCAGGCACCTGAGCGGCCCGCCCCTTGACCGGCCCGCCCCTTGGGCAGTCCGCCCTCTGGCCAGTCCGGCCCCTGACCGCGCCGCCTCCTGGGCGGTCCGACCTCTGACCGGTCCGCCCCCTGGGCAGTCCGCCCCCTGACCGGTCCGGCCTGCCCGCAGGGCCCGGGGGTGCGCCGCGTCCGGGCCGCACCCCCTCCGCGCTACGCCGAGACCAGCTGCCGCGCCCGCCGCGACTCCGCCAGCGCCTCGGGCGTCAGGACGGGCAGCGGTACGACGATGCCGCAGTGGGCGCAGACCGGCCCCGACGACGGCTCGTGCGCCAGATCGTGCTGCCAGACCAGGCCCCGGTCGCCGCACACCGGGCAGCAGTCGCCCGGCTCGCGCTCCAGCGCCGCGATCAGCCGCCGCAGCACCTCGGCCAGCGGCCCGCTCGGATGCACCGACGGATCGTCGCACCAGGCGACGCCGAAGCCGCCCCAGGTCAGCCGGTGCCAGTCGTCCACGCTGCCCGGCCGGCGCAGCCCGTCATGCTTCTCCCGGCGCCGCCGCTCGGCGAACTCCACCTCGTACGCGAGCCACACGGCCCGCGCCTCCTCCAGCTCCTCCAGGGCCGCGACGAGCCGCGCCGGGTCGGGGGAGCGGTCCTGCGGGCCGAACCCGGCCCGGGAGCACAGATGGTCCCAGGTCGCCCGGTGCCCGTAGGGAGCAAATCTCTCCAGGCACTTGCGCAGCGAGTAGCGCCGCAGTGCCAGATCGTTGCGCGGATCGCGCACCTGTCTTGCCAGACTCCGGAATCCAGCCATCGCCCTGCACCTCCGTCACACGTACGTCGGCGTCGCCGCGGTCGAGAAGCGACGTTGCCGAGTAGACGTATCGACACGCGAATCGGATCCCTCCGGGGGCCGGATCGTCCCGCCCGCCGCCGGGCGGGGGCCGCTGCCGTGCCCCCGGGGGCCGGGGAGTCGATGCGTGGTCCCTGTGGTGATCCTGAAAACGTGACGCATGTTCACCTTCTGCCCTGGGCTAACCGCCGGTAACGTCCGGCTCACCATCGTCGGGAGGAACAGGCATGCGACGACGCATCCCACGAACCACCCAGCACAGAAGCCTGTTGAGGAGAGCTACGGCCGCCGCGGCGCTCGTGCTCACCGCCGGGCTGCTCTCCCCGCTCTCGACGGCCTCGGCCGCCGACGAACCCGTACCGGTCATCGATTACTGCAAGGACCAGTGCGCGGACATCCTGCCGCCCGGAACGAACGGCAGCGCCACGCTTGCCGAGATCCTCGGCAACAAGCTGCTCGGTACGCAGCCCGCGCACGCCGATGATCAACTCGGTCCCTACGACGCGCTCTCCTCCGGGTATCCCGCTCTCACGGACGACACGCTCACGAATTTCTTCAACGACTCCTCCTTCGGCGTACCGGACGGTCAGGTCGGTTCCGTCACCCGCCCCCGCGACGATGTGACGATCACCCGTGACAAGAAGAACGGCGTACCCCACGTCAAAGGTTCCACGCGCTACGGAACAGAGTTCGGCGCCGGCTACGCCGCAGGTCAGGACCGCCTCTGGCTGATCGACCTGTTCCGGCACATCGGGCGCGGCGAGCTGACCTCCTTCGCCGGCGGCGCCCTCGCCAACCAGGGACTTGAACAGGAGTTCTGGCCGCAGGCCCCCTACACCGAGGACGATCTGCAGAAGCAGGTCGACTACATCAGGTCCAGCGGCGGCGAGCGCGGCAAGCAGGCCATGGACGACGCCCAGGCGTACATCGACGGCCTGAACGCCTACCGCGACAAGGCCAAGAAGGGCCGCTACTTCCCCGGCGAGTACGTCCTCACCGGCAAGATCGACGCCATCACCAACGCGGGCGAGATCCAGCCCTTCAAGGTGACCGACATGATCGCGCTGGCCTCCGTGGTCGGCGGCCTGTTCGGCAACGGCGGAGGGGGAGAGGTCGACGCGGCCCTCTCGCTGCTCAAGGCGCAGCAGAAGTACGGCGTCGAGAAGGGCACCGCGCTGTGGGAGTCCTTCCGCGGCCGCGACGACCCGGAGGCCGTCACGACGATCCACGACGGCACGTCCTTCCCGTACGGCACCAAGCCCGCGAAGGCGCGCGGCCAGGCGCTGCCGGACGCGGGCTCGGTCGCACGCGAACCGCTCGTGTACGACCGCACCGGCTCCGCCGCGACCGCCGCGAAGTCCGGCACGGTCGCCGAGGACCCGGTGAAGGCGCCGAAGAGGCTCAAGCCGCTCCAGGGCATGTACGACGACGGCGTGCTGCCCGCCGACCTGTTCCGCGACTCGGCGTCCAAGAAGGGCATGTCGAACGCGCTGCTCGTCTCCGGCAAGCGCACCGCGTCCGGCCACCCGGTCGCCGTGTTCGGCCCGCAGACCGGCTACTTCGCGCCGCAGTTGCTGATGATGCAGGAACTCCAGGGCCCCGGGATCAGCGCGCGCGGCGTCTCCTTCGCGGGCGTCGGCATGTACATCCAGCTCGGCCGGGGCCAGGACTACGCCTGGTCGGCGACCTCGGCGGGCCAGGACATCACCGACACCTACGCCGTCCGCCTGTGCGAGCAGGACGGCGGCAAGCCGACCCGCCAGTCCACCTCGTACGTCTACCGAGGTACCTGTACGCCGATGGAGAAGCTGGAGCGGACCAACTCCTGGAAGCCGACCGTGGCCGACTCCACCGCCGCCGGCTCCTACCGGATGCAGGTCTTCCGCACGAAATACGGCATCGTCACGCACCGCGCGACCGTCGACGGCGAGCCCGTCGCCTACACCGCGCTGCGCTCCACGTACCGCCACGAGGCCGACTCCATCATCGGCTTCCAGATGCTGAACGACCCGTCCTACGTGACGGACGCCGCGTCCTTCCAGAAGGCGGCCCAGCACATCAGCTACGCCTTCAACTGGTTCTACGCCGACTCACGCGACATCGCCTACTACAACAGCGGCGACAACCCCGTGCGCGCCGACGGCGTCGACATGGCGCTCCCGGTCAAGGCCGAACCCGCCTACGAGTGGAAGGACTTCGACCCGGCCGCCAACACCGCCGTCCTCACCCCGCCCGACCAGCATCCGCAGTCGGTGGACCAGGACTACTACATCTCCTGGAACAACAAGCAGGCCAAGGGCTTCACCTCCGCCAACTTCAGCCTGGGCGCCGTGCACCGCGCCGACCTGCTCGACGGCCGCGTCAAGAAGCTGACCGAGCAGGGCGGCGTCACCCGCGCCTCGCTCACCCAGGCCATGGAGGAGGCCGCCGTCACCGACCTGCGCGGCGAGCAGGTGCTGCCGGAACTGCTCCGCGTCATCCGCAGCAAGCCCGTGGACGACCCGCAACTGGCCAAGGCCGGGCAGCAGTTGGAGGCGTGGCGCAAGGCGGGCGCGCAGCGCAACCAGACGTCCGCCGGCTCGCACACGTACGCCCACCCGGACGCCGTGCGCCTGATGGACGCGTGGTGGCCCCGGCTGATCGAGGCGGAGTTCAAGCCCGGCCTCGGCGACGACCTGTACCAGTCGCTCACCGGGCAGCTCAGCGTCGACGAGTCGCCGTCCGCCGGACACGGGCCCACCGGATCGCACGCCGGGTCGGCGTTCCAGTACGGCTGGTGGGGCTACGCCGACAAGGACCTGCGGTCCGTCCTCGGCGACGACGTGAAGGGTCCGCTCGGCGCTGAGTTCTGCGGCGGCGGCGACCTGTCCGCATGCCGGGACGCGCTGCTCACCACGCTCGGCCAGGCCGCCGCCGAACCGGCCACGAAGGTCTATCCCGGCGACGATCTGTGCAAGGCGGGCGACCAGTGGTGCGCGGACACCATCAACCAGCGCGCGCTCGGCGGCATCACCCACCGCACGATCCAGTGGCAGAACCGCCCGACGTACCAGCAGGTCGTGGAGTTCCCGGCCCACCGGTGACCCCGCGTATCGGCCGGCCGGCCTCCGGCTGACCTACGGCTGACAGGGTGGCCCCCGGCGTTCCCGCGCCGGGGGCCACCCTGTCAGCCGAGTTCGCGCTCGCGGGTCTCCGGCAGCGCCAGCACGCACAGCAGCGAGACGACCGCCATCGCGCTCACGTACCACCCCACCGACGACGAGCCGAACGCGCCCTGGAGCCGGGTCGCCACCAGCGGCGCCACCGCCCCGCCGAGCACTCCGCCCAGGTTGTACGCGAAGGACGCGCCGGAGTAGCGCACGCGCGCCCCGAACAGCTCGGGCAGATACGCGCCCATCGGGCCGTACACCACGCCCATGCAGAACAGGGCGCCGCCGAGCGCGAGCGCGATGAGCACGGGCCGCCCGGTGTCCATCAGCGGGAACAGGACCAGGCCCCACACCACCGCGAGCGCGGACCCGGCCAGCACCGAGCGGCGCCGCCCGCCCGCGTCCGAGCGCGTCGCCGCCAGCCAGGTCCCGGCCGCGAGGAAGAGGCACGCCACCAGCGACACCGCGAGCATCGTGCCGCGCGGCACACCGAGCGTGGCGGTCCCGTAGGCGAGGCAGTACGTGGTCGCCGTGTAGAACAGGCCGTACGCGACGACCATGCCGCCCGCGCCGAGCAGGATCTCCTTCGGATGGCGCCGCAGCACATCCAACGCCGGTGCCCTGGAAGCCTCCTGATCGGCCATCACCCGCGCGAACACGGGCGTCTCGCTGATCTTCAGCCGGACGAACAGGCCGACCGCCACCAGCAGGAACGACAGCAGGAACGGCACGCGCCAGCCCCAGGAGCGGAACGCCGCGTCCGACAGCGTCTCCGACAGCAGCCAGAAGATGCCGGTCGCCGCGAAGAAGCCCACGGAAGGCCCGAGTTGGGGGAACGCGGCGAACAGGCCCCGCTTGCCGCGCGGCGCGTGCTCCACCGCGAGCAGCGCGGCCCCGCCCCACTCGCCGCCGAGCCCGACGCCCTGGAGGAAGCGCAGCAGCACGAGCAGGACCGGCGCCCACACTCCGAGCGTGCCGTACCCGGGCAGCAGCCCGACGCACGCCGTGGACAGGCCCATCAGGAGCAGCGACGCCACCAGCACCGACTTGCGGCCGATCCGGTCGCCGAAGTGCCCGAAGACCAGCGAGCCGATCGGCCGGGCCGCGAACGCGACGGCGTACGTGGAGAAGGAGGCGAGGGTCGCGTTGAGTGAGGACAGATTCGGGAAGAACGCCTTGTTCAGCACGAGCGCGGCGGCCGTGCCGTACACGTAGAAGTCGTAGAACTCGATGGCGGTGCCGATGAAGCTGGCGACCGCGACGCGGCGCAGGCTCTCCGGACGGGACGTCGTGGGGGAGCCGGACGGGACCGCGTCCTGCCTGGTGGAGTCGTCTTTGAGCACGTCTGGCACTGTCGCGGTCGGTGCATTGTGCAGTCAATCCCCGAGACGGGTCGTCCCGGGGTGTGAGACGGGGGAGCGTGCGCCGTTCGCGCTCCCCCGAGAGCCGCGTCCCCGTGCGGGGGCGGCGCCTACTTGTACGTCAGATAGCGCGCCCTGACCCGGCGGAACGCGGCGAGTTCGTCCTGCCAGCCCGCGACCACCTCGGCGGTGGAGGCGCCCGCGTCGATCATCGTGCGCACCCGCGTGGAGCCCGTCAGCTTGTCGATCCAGTTGTCGGAGCGCCAGGTGAAGTCCTTCCACACCGCCTTCGCCGTCACCAGCAGGCCGACGCCCGTGCGTACCGGGTCGAAGGCGTCCCGGTCGTGCACATGGATCTGCACGCCGCCGACCGTCTTGCCCTGGAACTTCGAGAACGTCGGCGCGAAGTACGCCTCCCTGAAGTGCACGCCGGGCAGGGCCAGTTCGTTCGCCGCGTCCGCCCAGCGCGCGTCGACGCCCTCGGCGCCGAGGAGTTCGAAGGGGCGGGTCGTGCCGCGCCCCTCGGACAGGTTCGTGCCCTCGAACATGCAGGTGCCCGCGTACACCAACGCCGTGTCGGGCGTGGGCATGTTGGGGCTCGGCGGCACCCACGGCAGGTTCGACGCGTCGTAGAAGTCGCGCCGCCGCCAGCCGGTCATGCCGACCGTCGTCAGCTCCACCGGCTTCGCCAGATACTCCCCGTTGAACAGGCGGGCCAGCTCCGTCACCGTCATCCCGTGCGCCTGCGCGATCTCCCGGCGGCCCACGAACGTGGCGAACTCCTTGTGCAGCACGGGCCCGTACGCGCCCCGGCCCGTCATCGGGTTCGGCCGTTCGAGCACGACGAACCGCTTCCCCGCGAGCCGCGCCGCCTCCATGCAGTCGTACAGCGTCCAGATGTACGTGTAGAAGCGCGCGCCCACGTCCTGGATGTCGAAGACGATCGTGTCCACGCCCGAGGCCGTGAAGATGTCGGCCAGCGCCTGACCACTCTTCAGATACGTGTCGTAGACGGGGAGTCTGGTCGCCGGGTCGTCGTAGCGGCCCTCCGAGCCGCCCGCCTGCGCGGTGCCCCGGAAGCCGTGCTCCGGCCCGAACACCGCCTTCAGGTCCACGCGCGCGTCCGCGTGCATGACGTCCACGATGTGCCGCACCTCGCGCGTGACGCCCGTCGGGTTGGTCACCACGCCGACCTTCTGGCCGTCCAGCAGCGCGTACCCGTCCGCCGCGAGCCGCTCGAAACCGGTGCGCAGCCGCCCGCCGGGCGCGCCCTCCGCGCCGGCCGCCCCCGGGACGCCGGCCGCCCCCGGCGCGCCGTCCGCCGCTCCCGCCGTGCCCGCGCCCGCGCTCAGCGCGCCCGCCACGCCCGCGCCGGCCACGAGCAGCTTCCGTCTCGACACGTTCATCCAGGTACCTCCGTGATCATCGGAACTGGCATGGCCATGCACGTTAGCCCGCGTTCCCGCGCCGGGGAACGCACCGCGCGTGGATCTTCACGCGGGGGCGCGGGCCGACCCCTTCCCCGGCTCCATACCGACTGGTTAGTCTGCTCAGGCAACCGGAGCCGAAGGAGACCGATGGTGCACAGCCCGCAGTCACTGGAAGGCCGGCATGTCGTCGTGACCGGAGCGGGAGGCGGCATCGGTGCCGCGCTCGCCCGCCGGTTCGCCGCCGCCGGGGCCCGCGTCGTCGTCAACGACCTCGACGCGGACAAGGCCGCGGCCGTCGCCGCCGAGATCGGCGCGCGGGCCGTCCCCGGCGACGCCTCCGCGATCGTCGACGAGGCCCGTGACGCCCTCGACGGAACCGTCGACGTCTACTGCGCCAACGCCGGACTCGCCTCCGGCGGCACCGAGGCCGCCGACGAGGACGTGTGGGCCGCCGCCTGGGACGTCAACGTCATGGCGCACGTCCGCGCCGCCCGCGCCCTGCTGCCGCAGTGGCTGGAGCGCGGCAGCGGCCGGTTCGTCTCCACCGTCTCCGCCGCCGGACTGCTCACCATGGTCGGCGCCGCCCCCTACAGCGTCACCAAGCACGGCGCGTACGCCTTCGCCGAGTGGCTGTCCCTCACGTACCGCCACCGCGGGATCAAGGTGCACGCCATCTGCCCGCAGGGCGTGCGCACCGACATGCTGACCGCCGCCGGATCCGCCGGCGAACTCGTCCTCGCGCCCACCGCCATCGAGCCCGAGACCGTCGCCGACGCCCTGTTCACGGGCATGGCCGAGGACCGCTTCCTGATCCTGCCGCACCCCGAGGTCGCCGACTACTACACCGCACGCGCCGCCGCCCCCGACCGCTGGCTCGGCAACATGAACCACCTCCAGCAGAAGTGGGAGGCCGCCCGATGAGCGACTCGATCTACGCGGCGAAGCCCTGGCTGGCCGTCCTCGACGACGCCCAGAAGGCCCCCGTCACCCCCGCCGCCACCGTCGTCCACGCCTTCGCCGACGCCGTCCGCCGCGCCCCTGGCCGCACCGCCCTCGCCTACTTCGACGGCCGCCTCACCTACGCCGAGACCGACGCCCTCTCAGACTCCGTCGCCGGCCACCTCGCGGCTCGGGGCCTGGCCCGCGGCGACCGCGTGGCGATCATGCTGCAGAACTCGCCGCACTTCGTGATCGCCCTGCTCGGCGCGTTCAAGGCGGGCGCGGTCGTCGTTCCCGTCAACCCCATGTACAAGTCCGCCGAGGTGGCGCACGTCCTGCGTGACGCCGAAGTCAGCGCGCTGGTCTGCGCCGACCGCGCCTGGGAGGCGTATCTGCGCGACGCCGCCGCCGACTCGCCCGTCCGCATCACCCTCACCGCCTGCGAACGCGACCTCCAGACCCGCGACGACCCCCGCGTCCTCGCCTTCGAACGCGTCGAGCCCGCCCCCGCCGACGCCGACGACCTGCTCGCCGTCGCCCGCCAGGGCCTGCCCGCGCCCGCCGGCCGCGACCTCACCGGCGACGACATCGCCCTCATCAGCTACACCTCCGGCACCAGCGGCACCCCCAAGGGCGCCACCAACCTGCACCGCAACATCACCTACAACGCCGAACGCCAGCACAAGGGCCTCGGCCTGCCCGAAGGCGCCACCTACTTCGCGCTCGCGCCCCTCTTCCACATCACCGGGCTCGTCTGCGAACTGGCCGCCTGCGTGGCGAGCGCCGGCACCCTCGCGCTCGCCTACCGCTTCGAACCCGGCGTGGTCCTCGACGCGTTCGCCGAGCACAAGCCCGCCTACACCGTCGGCCCCTCCACCGCCTTCATGGCCCTCGGTGCCCGCCCCGAGGCCACCCGCGAGCACTTCGCGTCGTTCCGCTCGCTGTCCTCGGGCGGCGCGCCGGTGCCGCCCGCGCTCGTCGAGAAGTTCCGCGCCGCCTACGGCCCCTACCTGCACAACGGGTACGGGCTCACCGAGTGCACCGCGCCCTGCGCCAGCGTCCCGCCCGGCGTCGAGGCACCGGTCGACCCGGTCTCCGGCACGCTCGCCGTGGGCGTCCCGGGGCCCGAGACGGTCGTCCGGATCGTGGACGACCAGGGCGCGGACGTGCCCTTCGGCGAACACGGGGAGATCGCCGTACGCGGCCCGCAGGTCGTCCCCGGCTACTGGCGCCGCCCCGACGCCACCGCCGAGACCTTCCCCGGCGGCGAACTGCGCACCGGCGACATCGGCTTCATGGACGCCGACGGCTGGCTCTACGTCGTCGACCGCAAGAAGGACATGATCAACGCCTCCGGCTTCAAGGTCTGGCCGCGCGAGGTGGAGGACGTCCTCTACACCCACCCCGCCGTCCGCGAGGCCGCCGTCGTCGGCATCCCCGATGCCTACCGCGGCGAGAGCGTCAAGGCGTACGTCAGCCTGCGTCCCGGCGCCACCGCCACCCCCGGGGAACTGTCCGCGTACTGCGCCGAGCGGCTCGCCGCGTACAAGTACCCGCGCGAGGTGGAGGTCCTGGGCGAGCTGCCGAAGACGGCGAGTGGGAAGATCCTCCGGCGGGAACTGCGTTCCCCCCAGGCATAGCGAGCGGTGCGCGGCATGGCCACGTACAACGGAGAAAGGCAGGTGGCGGCAGTGCCCAGGACGACGGACGGCGACGGCACCCCCGTCCCGCAACGGCTCCTCGCGGTCGCCACCCGCCTCTTCGCCGAGCGCGGCTACGACCGTACGTCGGTGCAGGAGATCGTGGAGGCCGCGGGCGTCACCAAGGGCGCCCTCTATCACTACTTCGGGTCCAAGGACGACCTGCTGCACGAGGTGTACGCGCGCGTGCTCCGGCTCCAGCAGGAACGCCTGGACGCGTTCGCGGACGGGGACGCGCCCGTCGAGGAGCGGCTGCGCGCCGCCGCCGCCGACGTCGTCGTCACCACGATCGACAACCTCGACGACGCGGCCATCTTCTTCCGCTCCATGCACCACCTCAGCCCCGAGAAGAACAAGCAGGTACGGGCCGAACGGCGGCGCTACCACGAGCGGTTCCGCGCGCTCATCGAGGAGGGCCAGCGCACCGGCGTCTTCTCCACCGAGCCGCGCGCCGACCTCGTCGTCGACTACCACTTCGGCTCGGTCCACCACCTCTCCACGTGGTACCGCCCCGACGGCCCCCTCACCCCGCAGGAACTCGCCGACCAGCTCGCCGACCTGCTGCTGCGCGCGCTGCGCCCCTGATCCGGGCCCGGGTCCCTGGTCACGCGGTCACGGGCAGGCACTCCGCCAGCAGCGCGACCACATCGTGCCAGGCCCGCCGCGCGTGCCCGGGGTGGTAGCCGACGCCGGGGACCGTGGGGTGGTCGACCGTCGGGTGGTGGAAGGCGTGCAGGGCGCCGCCGTAGACCACGATCCGCCAGTCCGCGCCCGCGGCCCGCATCTCGGCGGCGAACGCGGCGCGCTGCGCGGGCGCCATGATCGGGTCCTCCGAGCCGACCCCGGCCCACACCGGGCAGCCGATGCGTTCCGCCTCGCCCGGGCGGCCGGTGGTCAGCGCGTTGAGGGTGCCGATGACGCGCAAGCCGGCGCCGTCGCGGCCGAGTTCGAGGGCGATGGCGCCGCCGGTGCCGTAGCCGATCGCGCCGATCCTGTCGGGGTCCGTACGGGGTTCCGCGCGCAGCACGCCGAGGGCCGCGTGGCCGATCTCCCGCATCCGGGCGGGGTCCGCGAGCAGGGGCATGCAGCGGTCGAGCATCCGCTCCGGCTCGCCGAGGTAGCGCCCGCCGTGCAGATCGAACGCGAGCGCCACATAGCCCAGTTCGGCGAGGGCGTCCGCGCGGCGCCGCTCGACGTCGCTGAGGCCCATGCCCTCCGGGCCTACCAGCACGGCGGGGTGGGGGCCCGCGCCGGCCGGGAGTGCGAGGTGCCCGCTCATCGTCAGGCCGTCGGCCGGGTAGCGCACCGTGCGCGTGGTGATCGTCGTCATGCCGCCGACCGTAGTGACCGGCCGCTGGACGCGGGGCGGTCTCTGCTCCGGGCAGATCGGGGTGTCCGTCCGGGCGGGCCTTTGTGGGTTCACCTGCGGGCCGGTGGGGCTTCCCGCGCAGTTCCCCGCGCCCCTGTCGGGGCGCACCTGTGCGTGGTCACCTGCGGGCCGGTGGGTGGCTGGTCGCGCAGTTCCCCGCGCCCCTTCGGGGCACGACCGTGCGTGGTTGTCTGCGGGTGGGTGGGGCTTCTCGCGCAGTTCCCCGCGCCCCTGAAGCATGCACTTCGTGCAGCTTCCCCTTGAGAGAAGCGGGGCTCCGCCCCAGCTCCCCAGGGGGGAGGTGGCGACGCAGTCGCCCCGACAGGGGCGCGGGGAACTGCGCGACCAGCCACGACGAATGTCGAGGATCCCCACCGGCAGAGCCACCCACCTGCCTAGGGGCGCGGGGAACTGCGCGCTCAGCCACGACGCGAGTCGAGGATCAAGATCACGGGCAGGCCCACTCACGCAGGGGCGCGGGGAACTGCGCGAGCGGCCACGATGTACCCGCAGGTACAAGCTCACGGGCAGGCCCCCTCACCCACCGTGGGCAACTGTGGGCTCAGCCTGATGAAACCGGCAGACGGAGTCACGCGTACGCACGGAGTTCTCGGCGAGCCAGAGAGCGCTGGTGGACTTCGTCCGGCCCGTCAGCCAACCGCAGGGTCCTCGCCCCGGCCCAGAGCTCCGCCAGCGGATAATCCTGCGAAACCCCACCCGCCCCGTACAACTGCACCGCCTTGTCGATGATGTCGACGACCGTACGAGGCGTGGCGATCTTGATGGCCTGGATCTCCGTGTGCGCCCCCCGATTCCCCACCGTGTCCATCAGCCACGCCGTCTTCAGCACGAGCAGCCGCAACTGCTCCACCGCCACCCGCGCGTCCGCGATCCACTCCTGTACGACCCCCTGCTGGGCCAGCGCCTTGCCGAAGGCGGTCCGCGCGACGGCCCGCCGGCACATCAGCTCGATCGCCCGTTCGGCCATGCCGATGAGCCGCATGCAGTGGTGGATGCGCCCCGGGCCGAGGCGGGCCTGCGCGATGCCGAAGCCGCCGCCCTCCTCACCGATGAGGTTCGACACCGGCACCCGCGCCCCGTCGAAGACGACCTCCGCGTGCCCCCCGTGCCAGTGGTCCTCGTACCCGTACACCGTCATCGCCCGCCGCACCTCGACGCCAGGCGTGTCGCGCGGGACGAGGACCATGGACTGCTGGCGGCGGATGTCCGGCCCGTCGGGGTCGGTCTTGCCCATGACGATGAAGATCCGGCAGTTGGGGTTCATCGCGCCGGAGATGTAGAACTTCCGGCCGGTGATGACGTAGTCGTCGCCGTCCCGCTCGATGCGCGTCGTGATGTTCGTGGCGTCGGAGGAGGCGACCTCCGGCTCCGTCATGGCGAACGCGGAGCGGATCTCCCCGGCGAGCAGCGGCTCCAGCCACTGCTTGCGCTGCGCCTCCGAGCCGAACTGGGCCAGCACCTCCATGTTCCCCGTGTCGGGCGCCGCGCAGTTCAGGGCGGTCGGCGCGAGCTGCGGGCTGCGGCCGGTGATCTCGGCGAGCGGCGCGTACTGGAGGTTGGTGAGGCCCGCGCTGTGCTCCGCGTCGGGCAGGAACAGGTTCCACAGGCCCTGCCGGCGCGCCTCGGCCTTGAGGTCCTCGACGACGGCCGGGGTCTCCCAGGGTGAGTCGAGCGCGGCCCGCTGCTCGGCGGCGACGGCCTCGGCCGGATACACGTACGCGTCCATGAACGCGAGCAGCCGCTCCCGCAGTTCCTCGGTACGCGCGTCGAATGCGAAGTCCATGGTGGGTCAGCCTTCCTGGAGGTGGCGGGGGGTGCGCAGGGTGTGCAGGCCGTGCTCGATGAAGACGGGGACCAGCTCGCCGATCCGGTCGAAACCGGCGCCGACGGTCTGCCCGAGGGTGTAGCGGTAGTGGATGCCCTCCAGGATCACGGCGAGCTTGAACCAGGCGAACGCCGTGTACCAGGACACCGCCGACACGTCCCGCCCCGAGCGCCGCGCGTACCGCTCGATCAGCTCCGCGGGCTCGGGGTGCCCGGCGGCGGAGGCGGTGGTCGAGATGGGGGAGTCGGGCAGTTCGAGGCGGGCGCTGTACATGACGAGCAGCCCGAGGTCGGTCAGCGGATCGCCGAGCGTGGACATCTCCCAGTCGAGAATGGCCTTGATCCGGTCCACGCCGTCCGCGTCCTGGCGTACGAGGACGTTGTCGAGGCGGTAGTCGCCGTGCACGATCGTCGGCGCGGGGGAGTCGGGCAGCGCCGCGCCGAGGGCGTCGCGCAGTGCGTCGATGCCGGGCAGCTCGCGGTTGCGGGACGCCTCCAACTGCTTGCCCCAGCGCCGCAGTTGCCGTTCGAGGAAGCCGTCGGGGCGGCCGAAGTCACCGAGCCCGACCGCGGCCGGGTCCACGGCGTGCAGATCGACGAGCGTGTCCACGAGGCCGAGCACCGCCGCCCGGGTCCGCTCGGCGCCCAGCGGCGCCAGCTCGGCCGCCGTGCGGTACGGGGTGCCGTCGACGAACTCCATCACGTAGAACGGCGCGCCCAGCACCTCCTCGTCCTCGCACAGCAGCAGCGGCTCGGGCACCGGTACGTCCGTCGGGTGCAGCGCGGCGATCACCCGGTGCTCGCGCCGCATGTCGTGCGCGGTGGCGAGGACGTGCCCGAGCGGCGGCCGCCGCACCACCCAGCGTCCGGTCCCGTCGCTCACCTCGTACGTGAGGTTGGAGCGCCCGCCCTCGATGAGCCGGCCGGTCAGCGGGCCGCTCACCAGGCCGGGCAGCTCCCGGTCGAGGTGGGCGCGCAGCCGGTCGAGGTCGAGACCTGGGGGGTGACTCATCGCGGTCCTCCGGAGTCGGGAACGAGGCGTGGAACAGCAATGCCCCTCATCATGCCGACCAGTCGGTATGTCGTCCAGTGGCCCGCGCGAAAGTGATCGTCCCGACAGTCTCGGAGTCCGGGAGGCCCGCACGCCCCACGGTGCCCGACCGCGCCGCCCACCGGAAGAGGGCGCCCGCTACACCACCAGCAGCGCCGCGCACACCGCGAGCGCGACCACGCACCCGATCGCCACGGCGGCCTGCCCGCGCGTCAGCAGCGGGGGCCGCGCCTCCTCACGGGCGAGCCCGGTGATCCGCCGGTGCGCCACGGCGAGGAACCCCAGCCACATCAGCAGGCACAGCGACCCCGCCAGCACCCGGACCGGCCCGAGCGTGCCGTGCAGGGCCGTCTTCGCCGCCAGCAGGGCCGCGACCGTGCACGACAGCGTCGTACGCCGCCACGCCAGCCGGGTCCGCGCGGGCTGCAACCCGGGATCGCGTACGGGCCCGCTCACCCCTCCCAGCCCAGGAACACCACGACGATCATCGCCACCGCCACCAGCGCCACCACCACGCTGAGCAGCGCCGGGAACCGCGACACCGGCAGGTCGTCGCCGCGCCGCATCGCCCGCTCGCACCGCACCCAGTGGCTCACCGCCCGCAGCGCGCACAGCACGCCCGCCGCGAGCAGCGCCAGCGCGAGCCCGACCCGCCAGCCCCAGCGCAGGTCCGGCAGGAACTGGTCCACGGCGAAGCCGCCGCCGATCAGCGCGAGGGCGGTGCGCACCCAGGCGAGGAAGGTGCGCTCGTTGGCGAGGGAGAACCGGTAGTCGGGCGTGTCGCCCTCGTCCCTGATCCGCTCCGGGGCGAACCAGAGGCGGATGTCGCGTACGAAATCGATCACCCGCGAGACCCTACCCGCGGGCCGCCCGCCACCGCCGGTACGCGGCGAGCCCGTCCGGCGTCCACTGCCACTCGCCGAGCCGGCGCTCCAGTTCCGCGGGGCTGAGGAAGGCGTGCCAGCCGATCTCCTCCGCCTGCGGCCGTACGGGCCCCGCGCAGACCACCTCGTACACCGCGGACCACCAGGAGTGCCCGGTGGCCTCGTCCTCGTACAGGAACTTGAAGAGGAAGTCGGGCTGCGGCAGGCCGCTGACCCCGAGTTCCTCCTCGGCCTCGCGCAGTGCCGCCTGGTCGTACGTCTCGCCGGCGCCGACGACTCCGCCGACGAACATGTCGTACAGCCCCGGGTAGACCTGCTTGGTCAGCGTCCGCCGATGGACGAAGACGTCCCCGCCGGGGTCGCGGGCCAGCACGAACGCGCACCGGTGCCGCAGCCCGCGCGCGTACGCCTCGGTCCGCCCCACCTGCCCCACGACCCGATCCGCCAGATCAACAACATCCACCACTTCATCCACCCCCTCACCCTAGAACCCCACCCAAGATGAACCCCCTCAGGGGCGCGAGGAACCGCGCACAGAGCACGAGTCGCCCTCGACCGAGAAACCCCGCCCCGGCAGAACCCCCTAAGGGGGCGCGGGGAACTGCGCGACCAGCCACGACGCACCCGCACACGAACGATCCCGGACGGAACCCCACGCCCCCAAAGAACGCCGCCCCCGCTGAACCCCGGCCCGCCAAAAACCCGCCGCTAGACCCCGGCCCCGACAGAATCCCGCCGCCCGCCGGAGGCCCCCGCCGGCATGGCCGGATGCAACCCCAGCAACACGATCCCCGCCACGATCGCCGCGAGCCCCGCCGACTCCCACGCCAGCGCCCCCGTATCCGTACGCAACCGGTCCCCGAGGAACCCCACCCCGCACACGATCCCCGCGAGCGGCTGCGCCGCCGTGAGCGCGGGCAACGACATCCGCAGCGGCGCGGTCTCGAACGCGCTCTGGACGAGCACCAGCCCGCTGACCCCGAGCAGCAGCACCGCGTACGGCTGCCACCCCGAGAACAGCTCCCCCCACCCCCCGGAGGAGAACCGCTGCCCGCTGACCCGCGTGAGCGCGTCCTGCACCCCGTACAGGAGCCCCGCCGCGACGGCGAGCAGCACCGGCCCGGCGCCCATCCGCGCCCGCTTCGCGCCCGCGGCGAGCAGCAGCGCCCCGCCGACCATCACCCCGATGATCAGCCAGTGCCGCAGCGGACCGGCGACCGCGCCGCCGCCACGCGGCTGACCGGCGACGATGAACGCGGTGACGCCGCCCGCGAGCAGCGCGAGCCCGGCCCAGCCCTGCCGGCCGAGCGGCTGTCTGGTCTGGTGGCGCGAGAGGGCGAGCGCGAACAGCAGGTTCGTGGCGAGCAGCGGCTCCACGAGGGAGACCTCGCCGTGGCCGAGGGCCAGCGCCCCGAGGACCATCCCGCACACCATGAGGCCGATCCCCGCGAGCCAGCGCGGCACCCGTACGAGGTCGACGAGGAGGCGGGGGGAGAGGAAGTCGCTCAGCGGGGCGCGCGCCGCCGCGTTCTGCTGGAGGACGAAGCCGACGCCCAGGCAGCAGGCCGCGCTCACGGCGAGGACGAGTACGAGAACCGACACGCTGCGCACCTTCGGTGACGCGGGACAGAAAGGCGGGTACGAGGCCGACGATAGCGCCCCCGGCCGCCTCCCGCCCCACGAGTGCCCAGGGCGTGTCCGCAAAGTCCCGTCGTCGTCCGAAGGACGGCCCTGCGGCGTCTGGTGCGTGCTCTCGGCGTGCCGGGTGCAAGGCCTCGTACTGGATGTACTTGGCCTTACGCCCGGTGCGGCGAGAGTGCGTGCCAGGCGTCGCGGGGCAGGCGGGACTTTGCGGACACGCCCTAGGGGGCGGACGCCGACACCGGACCGCAACATACTCGTGTCACTGGCGCAAGTGCGCAGCTCAGAACTGTCCTTGAAAGATCCAAAATGTTAACTTCCCGCGTTGTGGCCCGAGTTGGTGAAGTCCGTCACGGGACCACCCTTGACGCGGAGCACCGCGTACCGCTTTGCTGTGCGTGATCATTACCGGCCCTTGACCCAGGCCGGCCGACCTCAGGTGAAAAAAGTAGGAGAAGGACCCGCGGTGTCCCCACCCCCTCCTCCCCTCGGACGCCCCCGGAAGAAGTCCGCGCACTCCTTCGACCCCGCGCTCGACGACGCCGACCTCGTCGCCGCCCGCACCGCGCTCGCCCAGGGCCGCTGGACCGAGGCCCGCTCGCTGCTCGCCGCCACCGGGCAGGACTGGGACCGGCGCGGGCACCGCGTGCTGGGGCTCGCGCAGGAGCCCACCGCGACCGCCTGGGTGCGCGACTGGAGCCTCGCCGAACCGGAGTCCACGGACGCCCCGGTCCTGCTGGCCTGCGCCGGGGTGCACCGGGCCGTCGCCGGGCGGATGCGCCCCGACAAGGCCCGCGACGCCTGTCTCGCCGCCGCGGCCCTCGTGCCCGACGACCCCACCCCCTGGCTCGGACTGCTGCTCCTGGAGCGGGAGTTGGGGCGTGAGGAGGACGTCGTACGCCTCTTCGACGAGATCCGGCTCCGCCACCCCGTGCACCACCACGCCCACCATCTGATGGTCGGCCGGCTCGCCGAGCGGCGCGCCGCCGCCGGCCAGGACCCGCTGCACGAGGTGTACGACTTCGCCGCCTGGGCCGCCGAACAGGCGCCGCCCGGCTCGCCGCTCGCCGTGCTGCCGGTCGTCGCGCACGCCGAGCGCTACCGCGTGCTCGCCAAGGCCGGCAGCGAGGCCCCCGACCCGGTCGCCTCCGGGCACTGGGCGGGCCGCCGCGCCCGGCTCGTCATGAAGTCCGCGCTGGACTGGTGGCTGGAGTGGGGCGACCCCTACGAGCGCTCGGGCGGCGCCCATCCGCGCGGCCGGATCGACCTCAACTTCCTCGCGCACGCCGCGTTCTGCGCGGGCCGCGCGGCCGAGGCGGCGGCCCTGTTCCACCGCATCGGACCGCACGCCACCGAAGCCCCCTGGTCCTACCCGGACCGGGACCCGTACGAAGCGTTCCGTGCCGCGCGCAGTGCCGCGCTCGGCACGGCGTAGCCACCGACCAGCACCTCCGAGGACAGAGCGAAAGGGGCGATCCCGCGATGACGACGGGGAGTTCGAGCACCACCGGTGACAGAGCCGCCGTGGCCGGCGAGCCGGGCATCAACACCTACCTGGGCGAGGAGAGCGCGCTGCGCGCCGGCCGGCTCGGGACGGCGGGCCTGCTCCTCTCGGTGCTGGCCGCGACCGGCCCGCTGATGGTCGTCGCCGGTGTCATGCCCACGACCTTCGCGGTGATGGGCGTCGTCGGCCAGCCGCTGCTGTTCCTCATCCTCGGCATCGTCCTGACCCTGTTCAGCGTCGGGTACGCCGAGATGAGCCGCCACGTGCACAACGCGGGCGCCTTCTACGCGTACATCTCGCGCGGCCTCGGCCCGAGCGCGGGCGCCGCCGCCGCCCTCGTCGCGCTCCTCGCCTACAGCGCGCTCCAGGTCGGCATCTACGGCATGTTCGGCTTCGAGGTCGCGGGCCTCGTCCAGCAGTACCTGGACGTCGAACTCGCCTGGTGGATACCCGCCCTGATCGCCGTGCTCGCCGTCGGCGCGCTCGGTCTGCTGAAGATCGACGTCAACGCCAAGGTGCTCGGTGTGCTGCTGCTCATCGAGGTCGCCGTCGTGGTCGTCTTCGACATCGCGGCCATCGGCGACCCCGGCAGCCAGGGCCTGTCCCTGCACGCCTTCAACCCCGAGACCCTGTCGGGCGTCGGCCTCGGCACCGCGCTGTGCTTCTGCATCGCCGCGTTCACCGGCTTCGAGCAGGCGCCCGTGTACGCCGAGGAGACCAGCCGCCCGCACATCCTCGTGCCGCGCGTGATGTTCATGGCGGTCGGCGGCGTCGCCGTCTTCTTCGCCATCAGCTCCTGGGCGCTGACCGTGGCGACCGGCCCCGCGCACATCGTCGGCCAGGCCCGCAAGCAGTCCGCCGGCCTGCTGTTCGGGCTGACGGGGGACCGGCTCGGCGGCACCTTCACCGACATCGTCCACGTCCTCTTCGTCACCGGCATGTTCGCGGCGCTGCTCAGCTTCCACAACGTCGTCGCCCGGTACGCCTTCGCCATGGGCCGCGAGGGGCTGCTGCCCGCCACCTTCGGCCGCACCAACACCGCGAGCGGCGCGCCCGGCACCGGCTCGGTCCTCCAGTCGGTGATCTCGCTCGCCGTCGTCCTCGTCTTCGCCGTCACCGACAGCGGCCCGGCCGGCGACCCGACCGCGCCGGTGCTCCGCCTGTTCACCTGGGGCGGCAACGTCGGCGCGCTCGGCATCATCCTGCTCATGGCGACCGCGTCGCTCGCCGTCATCGCCTTCTTCACCAAGCGCGGCGCCGCCGGTGCCCAGAAGTGGCGGCTGCTCGCCTCCGGCGCGGCGGGCCTCGCCCTGCTGGTCATCGCCGGGTACACCGTCAAGGACTTCGACGTCCTCGTCGGCTCGGGCCCCGACTCCGCGCTCAACTGGGCGCTGCCCGGCGTCATCGTCCTCGCCGCGCTCGCCGGGGTCGTCCACAGCCGCGTCCTGCGCGCCCGCAACCCGCGGGCCCACGCCCGCATCGGGCTCGGCAACGAGGCGTTCCAGCTGGAGAAGAAGGCCGGCTGACGCACGCGCCACGGCGGTACGCGGACGGGCGGCACCCCCGGAGTGGGGGCGCCGCCCGTCCGCGTACCGCCGTGAGTCGGCCGGCTCAGACCGGCCCGGGCCTCACCAGGCGAACGCCTCCGGGGACGGGCCGGGGCCAGGGAAGATCTCGTCCAGCTCCGTCAGCAGCGCCTGCGGCAGCTCCAGGCCCACGGCCCGCACCGCCGACTCCAGCTGCTCGCCGGTGCGCGGGCCGACGATGGGGCCGGTGACGCCGGGCCGGGTCAGCAGCCAGGCCAGGGCCACCTCGCCGGGCTCGAGGCCGTGCGCGGCGACCGCGTTCTCGTACCGCTCGATCCGCGACCTGACCTCCGGGTCCGCGATGCCGGCGGCGGAGCGGCCCATCAGGGTGCGGGAGCCGACGCCCTCGCGCTGCTTGCGCAGGGCGCCGCCGAGCAGGCCCTGATGCAGTGGCGACCAGGCGATGACCCCGACGCCGTACTCCCGCGCGGCCGGGATGACCTCCATCTCGGCGCGCCGCTCGAAGAGGTTGTAGAGGCACTGCTCGCTGACCAGGCCCATGCGGCCGTGGCGGGCGGCGGTCTCGTTGGCCTGGGCGATCTTGTAGCCGGGGAAGTTCGATGAACCGGCGTAGAGGATCTTGCCCTGCTGGACGAGGACGTCCATGGCCTGCCAGATCTCGTCGAACGGGGTGTCCCGGTCCACGTGGTGGAACTGGTAGAGGTCGATGTGGTCGGTGTTCAGACGGCGCAGCGACGCCTCGACCGAGCGGCGGATGTTGAGCGCGCTCAGGCGGACGTGGTTGGGCCAGGTCTCGGCGGTGATGGGGGCGGCCGGGTCCATGTTGCCGTAGAGCTTCGTGGCGAGGACGACCTTGTCGCGGCGGTCGCCGCCCTGCGCGAACCAGGAGCCGAGGATGCGCTCGGTGGCGCCGCGCTCGTCGTCGGTGCCGTAGATGTTCGCCGTGTCGAAGAAGTTGACGCCCGCGTCGAGCGCGGCGTCCATGAGGGTGTGGCTCTCCTTCTCGTCGGTCTGCCCGCCGAAGTTCATCGTGCCGAGCACGAGCCTGCTGACCTTGAGTCCGGTGCGTCCGAGCTGCGTGTACTCCATGGCGGTCAGTGAACGCGCTGGAGCACACTCCAAGTCAAGGGGCCTCCGGAGTGCCGGACGGGCCCTGTACGGAGGGCTCTTGACGGCGCCCGCATGCGTGAGGCCCCTCCGTGGGGGCGGAGGGGCCTCGTCAAGGGGGGGAAGGCGGTCAGATCACCACGGAGAGGAGCAGCACCAGCGCTCCCGCCACCACGGAGATGATCGTCTCCATCAGCGACCATGTCTTGACGGTCTGTCCGACGCTGAGTCCGAAGTACTCCTTGACCAGCCAGAACCCGGCGTCGTTGACGTGGCTGAAGAACAGCGAGCCCGCGCCGATCGCCAGGACGAGCAGGGCCGTGTGGGTGTCGGTCATGCCGGCCGCGAGGGGCGCGACCAGACCGGCGGCGGAGACCGTGGCGACGGTCGCCGAACCCGTGGCGAGCCGGATGACGACGGCGATCAGCCAGGCGAGCAGCAGCGTCGGGATCGACCAGTCCTTGGAGATGTCCAGGACCATCTGGCCGACGCCGGAGTCGATCAGCGTCTGCTTGAAGCCGCCGCCCGCGCCGACGATGAGCAGCACGCCCGCGATCGGGGCGAGCGACTTCTCGGTGGTGGACTGGAGGCGGCCCTTGGTGAAGCCGGCCGCGCGGCCCAGCGTGAACATGCCGACGATCACGGCGACGAGCAGGGCCGTCAGCGGGTTGCCGATCACGTCGAACACGCGCTGCACGGTCGCCGTCGGGTCGTCAACGGCGATGTCCACGACGGCCTTGGCCAGCATCATCAGCACCGGCAGCAGGATCGTGGCGACGGCGGCGGCGAAGCTCGGGCGCTTCTCCAGCTCGTCGGAGGCGCGCGCCGGGATCATCTTCTCCGGCGCGGGCACGTCCACCCACTTCGCGGCGTACCGGGAGAACAGCGGGCCCGCGATGATCACCGTGGGGATCGCCACGAGGACGCCGAGCGCGAGGGTGATGCCGAGGTTGGCCTTGACGGCGTCGATGGCGACGAGCGGGCCGGGGTGCGGCGGGATCAGGCCGTGCATGACGGACAGGCCGGCGAGCGCCGGGATGCCGATGCGCATCAGGGAGTAGTTGCCGCGCCGGGCGACCATGAGCACGACCGGGATCAGCAGCACGATGCCGACCTCGAAGAACAGCGGCAGACCGATCACCGAGGCGATCAGGACCATCGCCCAGGGCATGGCCCGGCCGCCCGCCCGGGCGAGGATCGTGTCGACGATCTGGTCGGCGCCGCCGGAGTCGGCGAGCAGCTTGCCGAGGATCGCGCCGAGCGCGATCAGCACGCCCACGCCTGCCACCGTCGAGCCGAGGCCCGCGGTGAAGCTGGCGATGACCTTGTCGAGCGGTGCCCCGGCGAACGCGCCGAGCGCGAGCGAGCCGATGGTCAGCGACAGGAAGGCGTGGACCTTGAACTTCGTGATGAGCAGGACGATGACGGCGATGCCCGCGAGGACGGCGATCCCGAGCTGGGCGTGGCCCGCGGAGGTGATCGGCTCGACGCTGTCCGCTGCCAGCATCTCGACGCTGAGACTGGTCACGGTGTGATCCCTTGTACGAGGAGGGGGAGAGGAAGTTCTTGCAGGTGGGGGGTGGTGCGGGTCAGGCCCGCGCGGCGCCCGCGTCGAGGCCGGCCAGGGCGGTGACCGCCCGGTCGGTGATCTCGTCGGGGGTGCCCGACACATCGACGGCGACGCCCCGCTCGTCCGGCTCCAGCGGCTGGAGCGTGGCGAACTGGGAGTCCAGCAGGCTCGTCGGCATGAAGTGGCCCTCGCGGTGGCTCATCCGGTCGAGGATGAGTTCGCGGCTGCCGGTCAGGTGCAGGAAGACGGCGTCCGGGGCCTCGGCGCGCAGCAGGTCCCGGTAGGAGCGCTTCAGCGCGGAGCTGGAGACGACCCCGCCGAGCCCGGCCCTGCCGTGCGCCCACCGGCCGATGGCTTCCAGCCACGGCTTGCGGTCGTCGTCGTCCAGGGGCGTGCCCGCCGACATCTTGTCGATGTTGGCCTGGGGGTGGAAGTCGTCGCCCTCGGCGTACGGGACGCCGAGCCGTTCGGCGAGCAGGGGACCGATCGTCGTCTTGCCGGTTCCTGCCACGCCCATGACCACGACGACGTGGGGGGTGCTCATCGCTGCCTCGCTGTCTTCATCGACATCGCTGTGTCACGTCACTGAAACCCAATAGGTCTGATTAATTCAAGAGCCTGTGACATAAAAGTCAGACTTTTTAGCTCGGCGCTCCCGCCGGCCCGTGTCCGAAACCAGCCGCCCTCGCCCTCCGATCCAGCCGCCGTCGGCCTCGATCCGGCCACCGCCCGCCTCCGATCCCGTCCGGGGTCCGGCTCGTGCACCGGCCACCCCGCCTCGTACTCTTTCGACATGACCACACAGGACCAGGGGCTGCACGCTCGCGTACTCGACAGCCTCGGTCCCGCCATCACCGCGGGGGAGTTCACCGCGGGCAGCGTCCTGCGCACGGACGAGCTGGCCCAGCGCTACGAGGTGTCCCGGTCCGTGATGCGGGAGGCGGTGCGCGTCCTGGAGTCGATGAACCTCGTGGCGTCCCGGCGCCGCGTCGGCGTCACCGTACGCCCGGCCGACGAGTGGAACGTCTACGACCCGCGCGTCATCCGATGGCGCCTCGCGGGCGCCGACCGGCCCCGCCAACTGCGCTCGCTCACGGTGCTGCGCTCGGCGGTCGAACCGGTCGCGGCGGGCCTCGCCGCCCGGCACGCCTCGCCCGAGCAGTGCGCGGCGCTCACCGAGTGCGCGCTCGGCATGGTGGCCACCTCGCGGGGGCGGCAGCTGGAGCGGTATCTGGTGCACGACATCGAGTTCCACCGGATCGTGCTCACCGCGTCCGGCAACGAGATGTTCGCCCACCTCGGTGACCTGGTCGCGGAGGTCCTCGCGGGACGCACCCACCACCAGGTCATGTTCGAGGACCCCGACCCGGCCGCCGTCACCCTGCACGTGGACGTCGCCCAGGCCGTGCGCGAGCGCGACGAGGCGCGCGCCGAGGCCCTCACGCGCGAGATCGCGGTCGGCGCCCTCCAGGAACTGGAGATCCTCGCGCCCTGACCGCGATCCCGGGCGCCCGCGCCCACCGGGGGCGCGGGCGTGAGCGGACTCAGTACGTCAGACCGTGCCCGCAGCGGTACAGCGGCTCCGCCGTGTCGAAGGGCACGTCCTCCCGGCTCGCCTCGACCGCCGCCATCGACGACGGCAGATCGAACGGCAGCCGGCCCCGCGGCGCGACCCGCCCGAACAGCAGGTCGATCAGCGCGTCGTCCTCGGCGCCGAAGTCACCGACCACGGCCGCCGCCGCCTCCACCAGCGGCGTCAGCACCGCCGGGCGCTCCAGGTAGACGAGCACGACCGTCGGCACCCGCGCGGCCAGCTCCCGTACGTGCGCGACGACCTCCGCGGGGAACTCCAGCGATCCGCCGTGGAACCACTCGCTCAGCGCCGTGCCCCGGTCCTCGTAGGGGGCGCGCAGCCGGAGGACGGCGACATCGGCGTCCGCGACGTCCGGCACCGGCTTCGCGTGGTCGGCGAGCAGGCTCTCGTCCAGGCCCTCCGCGTACACGCGCAGCGCGCCGTCCGAGGCCAGCGGCAGCGTCCGCGCCCGGTTCTCGACCAGGACCAGCGAGCGGCGCTGCGCCTGCCGCCCCGCCGCCCGCAGGGGCGCCGAGCCGACCGTCTCGGCCGCCGCCTCCGCGTCCACCCGGCGCTTCTCGAACAGGCCGAGCCGGAACTTCTCGCGCAGCAGCCGCCGCACCGACGCGTCGATCCGCTCCTCGCTGACGGTGCCTTCGCGGACCAGCTCCACGACCAGCTCCGTGCAGTCGTCGCCGCCGAACTGGTCGACGCCCGCGTCCAGCGCGCGGGCCATGCGCTGCGCCGGGGTCAGCTCCTCCAGGCCGTAGGCGTGGGCGTCGAAGACGTCACCGGCGAGCATGGTCGACTCGATGACGTTCCAGTCCGTGCAGACGATCCCGTCGAAGCCGTAGTGCCCGCGCAACAGGCCGGTGACCACGGGCTTGTTGAACGCGAAGCCGACCTCCTCCCAGCCGGGCACCGCGAGCGGCATCCCGTAGTACGTCATGACCTGCGTCGCGCCCGCCCGGAACGCCGCGTCGAAGGGCAGCTGGTGCAGGCGCGCGAGACCGCCCGGGTAGACCTGCTCGCGGTGCGCCGGGTCGTGCGCGTCCTCGCCGCCGAGCTGCGGCCCGCCGCCGGGGAAGTGCTTGACCATCGCCGCCACGGACTCCGCGCCGAGCCGCTCGCCGCCGCGCAGGCCCTCGATGAAGGCGGCGGTCAGGTTCGCCACCGTCACCGGGTCCTCGCCGAACGTGCCGTACCCGCGCGACCAGCGGGGGTCGGTGAACAGGTCGGCCATCGGACCCAGGGCGACCCGGATGCCGAGCGCCGTGTACTCGCGCCGCACGACCTCCCCGTACTCCCGCGCGAGCCGTACGTCACCGATCGCGCCGATGCCGGTGTGCTCGGGCCAGCGCGACATCCGGTCGATGGCCTGGCCCGCGGCCGGGCTGGAGAACATGCCGTGGCGCGGGTCGGTGGAGACGGTGACGGGGATGCCGAGCCGGGTGCCGGCGGCCAGCTCCTGGAGCCGGTTGTGCCAGAGCGCGATCTCGTACGGGTCGGTGCCGTTGAGGAGGTTGAAGTGGGTGATGTGCCGGTCCGCGACCAACTCGTGCGCGGCGCGCACCCCGTTGGCGGTGTCCGGTTCGGCGAGCAGGTGCCCGCCCGGCGCGAGGGTGTTGGCGGTGTGGAAGAGCTGACCGGCCTTCTCCTCCAGGGTCATCCGGGAGAGCAGGTCCTCGACGCGCCGCTCCACGGGGAGTTCGGGGTCCAGGTAGGGGGCGGGGGAGTGGTTCATGACGGAACTTCCTTGCACGGTACGGGCGTTGCTCAGCGGCGCTTGACCGGCAGCACGGCCGGGATGGCGAGCAGCGCGGCGAGCAGGCCGAAGACGAAGAGGGCCGGGTAGTTGTTCCCGCCGCCGAGGGCCAGCAGGGTCGGCGCGATCAGCGTGATCAGCGAGTACGGCAGCGTCGCGGCGATGTTCATCACGCCGAGGTCCTTGGCCGCGTTGTTCGGGTCGGGCAGGACGTCGGCGGGCAACGCGATGTCCACGGCGAAGTACACGCCCATGCCGATCCCGACGAGGCCCTGGGCCACGAGGAACCCGGTGACCGAGGTCGCCAGCGCCATCAGCCCCATCGCGGCGGCCAGCAGCACGGCGGCGGTGAACACGATGGGCTTGCGGCGCCCGATCCGGTCCGAGATCCGCCCGGCCGGCACGGTGGCGATCAGGATGAAGATGTTGGCGACGAGGCTGCCGAGGAACACGTAGTGGGTGACGGCCCCGGAGTCCTGGCCGAGGTAGTCCGACAGGTAGTACGCCATGTACGTGGTGACGGTGGCGTACGAGGTCCACATCAGGAAGCGGCTCAGCCAGGCCCAGCCGAAGTTCGGGAAGCGCACCGGGTTCGTCCACAGGAAGCCGATGAACTCCCGGGCGCTCAGCCGCGGCACCAGCGCCTTGTCCACCCGGCGGTCCCGGCCGTACAGCAGGAACGGCACGACGAGCGCGGCGCCGACCAGGGCGGGCACCAGCATCAGGGCGAGCGTCGAGGCGTTCAGCGCGTCGACGAGGAACGTGCCGCCGAGCGTGGCCAGCGGGTTGGCGAGGGCGAGGACGGCGGAGGCGAAGCCCATCTGCCGCTCGGGCACCTGATCGGCGAGGGCGCCGTAGATCGCGGCGACCAGCGCGTTGTAGAAGCACTGCGCCAGACACCAGCCGACGACGATCTCCCACGTCGCGCTCGCGTACGCGATGACGAGGATGCCGGCGAAGCCGCCCGCGGTGCCGATCACCATCCAGGGGCGCCGGGCGCCGAACCGGGAGGTGGTGCGGTCGGAGAGCAGCCCGAACAGCGGGTTGGCGACGAGCGCGACGAGGGCGCCGACACCGAGCGCGAGGGAGAGCGTGCCCACCTTGCCCGCCGCGTCCATCCGCTCGACCTTCAGCGCGACGGAGACCAGGGAGGGCACCAGCACGCCCATCCAGGCGCCGAGCAGCGCCAGGAAGTGGACGAGGACGAAGGTGCCGGGGACGCGCTCGCGCGTGTCGGCGCCGGGCGGGGCCGGGGCCGCGTCGGGCACGGCGCTGGTGGGGCTGGACATGGGCACAACTCTCCTTCGAGTCGCGGGTGTTACTGAGCGTCGTGGGCGCCGCAGGAGTCGCGGACCACGAGTTCGGTGGGGACGGTGAAGTGGGCCGGGGGGCGGCCGTGCTCGATGGAGTCGAGCAGCATCCGCACGGCGGCGGCGCCCATCTGCCGGAAGGGCTGGCGCACGGTCGTCAGCGGCGGCTGCATGACACGGGCGATGGGGGAGTCGTCGAACCCGACGACGGCGATGTCGTCGGGCACCCGGTGGCCGCTGGTGTGCAGCGCGTTGAGCGCGGCGAACGCCAGCTCGTCCCAGGCGGCGGCGATCCCGTCCGGGTCGGTGCCGAGCAGCTCGGTGATCTCCTCGACGGTCGGTTCACGGTCGGCGGGCAGCAGGGTCAGCTCGGGGTCGTAGGCGATGCCGCCCTCGCGCAGCGCGTCGAGATAGCCCTCGAACCGCTCCTGGGCGAACGCGTCGTCCAACTGGCCGCCGACGAACGCGATCCGGCGCCGCCCGTGCCGCACCAGATGCCCGACGACCTCGCGGAACCCGGCGCGGTTGGTGCTCTCCACGTACGGCAGGTCGAGGCGGTGGCCGCGGTCGTCGATGACCACGGCCGGCATGGAGGTCTGGGCGATCGCGCCGATGTGCCGGGGCGTCGCCTCGGGCATCAGCAGGATCAGGCCGTCCACGGGGAGCGTGGGCAGCGTCTGCGTGACGAACTCGCGCTCGGCGCTCTCGCCCGGCCGCAGCGGATGAACGAGCAGATGCAGCCCGCGCCGGGCGGACTCCTCGGCGATCCCGTACTGGATGTCGGAGTAGCCCCACCACTGCTGCAACGGCATGAGCAGGCCGAGCGTGTCGTGGCGGCCCGTGCGCAGCGAGCGGGCGCTGGCGCTCGGCGCGTAGCCGAGGTCGGCGGCGATGCGCTCGATGCGCTCGCGGGTCTCGGCGCCGACGTCCGGGTGGCCGTTGAGCGCGCGCGAGACCGTGGGCTTGCTGACCCCGGCCTGCCGGGCGATGTCCGCGATGGTCACGCGGGGCATCCGCTTCACCTCCGTAACTTGTTCCGCAATCGATTGCGGAACTGTTCCGAAAGTAACCCCGGCCGGTCTCCGGACGCAAGGTCCGAAAGTCCGCCGGGGTCCGCCGGCCTCGTCGGGAGCGCGGGCGCTCCCGCGCGGGGGCTACTCCAAGCGCGTGGGGGGCTACTCCAGGAGGTCGCCGTCCACGTACACCCACGCCCCGTCCACCCGCACGAAGCGGCTGTGCTCGTGCAGGGCGCCGCCCCGGTAGCGGGCGCGGAAGGTGACCGTGCCGCGCTGGTGGAAGGCGCTGCCCTCGGAGGCGTCCACGATCTCCAGGCCCGTCCACCGCGGCCCGTCCGCGAGGTCGAGCACGGCCGGGCGCGTGTCGGGGTGCCAGGTGCGCAGCAGGTAGGCGGCGTCGCCGCGCACGAAGGCCGCGTACCGGGAGCGCATCAGGGCCTCGGCGGTGGGGGCGGCGGCGGTGCCCGCGTGGTAGCGGCCGCAGCAGTTCCCGTACGGCTGCGGCAGGCCGCAGGGGCAGGTGGCGGGGGTGTTCCTGGACATGCGGCCGACCCTACTGGGCCACGCGCCCGACCCTACGGCTGGGCCGCGCGGGCCCGCTCAGACCTGTTCGGCGCGGAAGGCGGCCGGGGTGAGCCCGGTGTGCTGCTGGAAGAACTTCGAGAAGTTCGCCGAGTCGCCGAAGCCGACCGCGACCCCGATCCGGCCCACCGGCAGATCGGTGTGCGCGAGCAGCCGCTTGGCCTCCAGGACCACGCGCCGGTCGATGAACGCCTTCGGCGTCTGCCCGGTCGCCGCCCGTACCGCGCGCACCAGCGTCCGCCGGGAGTAGCCGAGTTCGTCGGCGTACGCGCTGACGCTGTGGTTGGTCGTGAACTCCTTCTCGACCGCCGTGCGGAAGCGCGTGAACGTCGTGTCCGGCTGCGGCTCGCACGCGTCCGCCGCCGCCCGCGCCGACACATGCGCCACCCGCAGCATGAACGCGGTCAGCGCGTGCCGCAGCACCGAGGTGTGCAGGCTCAGCGGCAGCGTCGAGGTGTCGAGGTACTCGCGGCGCAACAGCTCCAACGAGGCGTCCAGCGCCGCCCGTTGCTCCGGGTCCGGGTGCAGGAGCGGGGGCCGGTCGTAGCGGTACATGCCGGTCGCCTCGACCACCGAGCGCGGCAGGAAGCCCGGCTGCATCGTCAGGGCCGTGCCGACGTAGCGCTCGGTCGCGGAGAAGCCGTGGACCTGACCGGGCCTGATCCACAGCACGTCCCCGGCCCCCACCTCGTACTCGGTGAAGTCGATCATGTGGTGGACCGGGCCCTCGTCGAAGAACAGCAGCACGTGGAAGTCGATCCGGTGCACCCGCCGCGCGAGCCCGACGCCCCCCGCCCACGGTCCGTCCGTGCCCATCGGGCCGACCTGCATGCCGACACCGAAGACGCTCGCGCTCGGATCGAAGGGGTACGTGCGGATGCCCGCCCGGTCCCGGCTGTCCGCCCGATCCTGGATGTCCGCTCGGTCACGGACACTCGCGCCCAGATGCGCGCTCGTCTGCGCGGGGTCCTGCTCCGTCATCGACCTTCCTCGCCTGCCGCCTGCTCAGGTGTCCCATTTTCACCGAACGCTGGCACGGGGGCACCTCCCTCGCCAAAAGTATGACCTTTAAGTTCGTAGGTGGCTTCACCAGGGACTTTCGTCCCGGCGAGGCGGTGCCCTTCGGGCATCACGGCAAGGCAACGGATGCGAAGGAAGTCCCACAGATGAGCACGCAGACACCGGAAGACCGCGACCTCGGCGCCGCTCTGGAGCCCTTCCAGCGGCCCTTCACGTGGACCGACCGCGACCGGCGTGCCGTCGACACCGCCCGCCTGCTGGCAGCCGACGCCGTCCAGAAGGTCGGCAACGGCCACCCGGGCACCGCGATGAGCCTCGCCCCGGTCGCCTACACGATCTTCCAGAAGGCCATGCGGCACGACCCCGCCGACCCCGAGTGGACCGGCCGCGACCGCTTCGTCCTCTCGCCCGGCCACACCAGCCTCACCCTGTACACCCAGCTGTTCCTCTCCGGGTACGAGCTGGAGCTCGACGACCTCAAGGCGTTCCGCACCCAGGGCTCCAAGACCCCCGGCCACCCCGAGTACGGGCACACCGCCGGCGTCGAGACCACCACGGGACCGCTCGGCCAGGGCGTCGCCAACGCCGTGGGCATGGCCATGGCCGCCCGCTACGAGCGCGGCCTGTTCGACCCCGACGCCCCCGAGGGCACCAGCCCCTTCGACCACACCATCTGGGCCATCGTCTCCGACGGCGACCTGGAGGAAGGCGTCTCCGCCGAGGCGTCCTCCCTCGCCGGCCACCAGAAGCTCGGCAACCTCGTCTTCGTCTACGACGACAACCACATCTCCATCGAGGGCGACACCGAGACCGCCTTCTCCGAGGACGTCCTCGCGCGCTACGAGGCGTACGGCTGGCACGTCCAGCGCGTCACGCCCCAGGAGGACGGCGACGTCGACGTGCCCGCCCTGTACGAGGCCCTCGCCGCCGCCAAGGCCGAGACCGGCCGCCCCTCGATCATCGCCCTGCGCACGATCATCGCCTGGCCCGCCCCGAACGCCCGCGACACCGAGGCGTCCCACGGCTCCGCGCTCGGCGCCGACGAGATCGCCGCGACCAAGCGCCTCCTCGGCTTCGACCCCGAGCAGAGCTTCATCGTCGAGGACGAGGTCCTCGCCCACACCCGCGCCGCCCTCGACCGGGGCGCCGAGGCCCACGCCGCCTGGGACAAGCGGCTCGCCGCCTGGCGCACCGCGAACCCCGAGCGCTCCGCCCGCCTCGACCGCATCCTCGCCGGCCGCCTCCCCGAGGGCTGGGAGGACGCCGTCCTCACCTTCGAGCCCGGCACCAAGCTCGCCACCCGCGCCGCCTCCGGCAAGGTCCTCCAGGCGCTCGGCCCGATCGTGCCCGAGCTGTGGGGCGGCTCCGCCGACCTCGCCGGCTCCAACAACACCACGATCGACAAGGCCAGTTCCTTCCTCCCCGCGGGCAACCCGCTGCCCGGCGCCGACCCGTACGGCCGCACCGTGCACTTCGGCATCCGCGAGTTCTCGATGGCCGCCGAGATGAACGGCATCGCCCTGCACGGCAACACCCGTGTCTACGGCGGCACGTTCCTCGTGTTCTCCGACTACATGCGCAACGCCGTCCGCATGTCGGCGCTCATGCAACTGCCCGTCACCTACGTGTGGACGCACGACTCCGTCGGTCTCGGTGAGGACGGCCCGACGCACCAGCCGGTCGAGCACCTGGCTTCGCTGCGCGCGATCCCCGGCCTGAACGTCGTGCGCCCCGCCGACGCCAACGAGACCGCCGTCGCCTGGCGCGAGATCCTGCGCCGCGGCTCGGCCGAGCCCGCCCCGCACGGCCTCGCGCTGACCCGGCAGGGCGTGCCCACGTACGAGGCCAACGAGCTGGCCGCCAAGGGCGGTTACATCCACACCGAGGCGTCCACCGGCACCCCCGACGTCCTCCTCATCGCCACCGGCTCCGAGCTCCAGCTCGCCGTCGCCGCCCGCGAGAACCTGGAGGCCGAGGGCATCGCCACCCGCGTCGTGTCCATGCCGTCCGTGGAGTGGTTCGAGGAGCAGGACGCCGACTACCGCGCCGCCGTGCTGCCGCCTTCGGTCCGCGCCCGCGTCGCCGTCGAGGCCGGCATCGCCCTGACCTGGTACCGCTACGTCGGGGACGCCGGACGCATCGTCTCCCTCGAGCACTTCGGCGCCTCCGCCGACGCCGACCTGCTCTTCCGCGAGTTCGGCTTCACCGCCGAGAACGTCGCCGCGAAGGCCCGGGAATCCCTGGCCGCCGCCCGCGCTTGATCCCTCCGCATCCCGGTACGCGTCCACCGCACCCCGTACGCGACCACCGCACTTCCCGTACGCGAAAGAAGATGAAGGACACCATGAGCAACGCCGCCACCTCGTCGCCCCTCAAGGCCGTCTCCGACGAAGGCGTCTCCATCTGGCTGGACGACCTGTCGCGCAAGCGCATCGCCTCCGGCAACCTCGCCGAACTGGTCGAGAACAGCCACGTCGTCGGCGTCACCACCAACCCGTCGATCTTCCAGGCCGCCATCGGCTCCGGCGACGGCTACGAGGACCAGCTCGCCGACCTCACCGTCCGCCGCGTCACCGTCGACGAGGCCGTCCGCATGATGACGACCGCCGACGTCCGCGCCGCCGCCGACATCCTGCGCCCGGTCTACGACGCCACGCACGGCCGCGACGGCCGCGTCTCCATCGAGGTCGACCCGCGCCTCGCCCACGAGACCGAGGCCACCGTCGCCGAGGCCAAGCAGCTCGCCTGGCTCGTCGACCGCCCCAACGTCATGATCAAGATCCCGGCGACGAAGGCGGGCCTGCCCGCGATCACCGAGGTCATCGGCCTCGGCATCTCCGTCAACGTCACCCTGATCTTCTCCCTGGAGCGCTACCGCGAGGTCATGGACGCCTACCTCGCCGGCCTGGAGAAGGCCCACGAGCGCGGCATCGACCTCGCCACGATCCACTCCGTCGCCTCCTTCTTCGTCTCCCGCGTCGACGCCGAGATCGACAAGCGCCTGAGCGCCCTCGGCACCGACGAGGCCGCCGCCCTCAAGGGCCGGGCCGCCCTCGCCAACGCCCGTCTCGCCTACGAGGCGTACGAGCAGGTCTTCGCCTCCGAGCGGGCCGGCAAGCTGGAGGCCGCCGGCGCCCACAAGCAGCGCCCCCTGTGGGCCTCCACCGGCGTCAAGGACCCCGCGTACAAGGACACCCTGTACGTCGACGAACTGGTCGCCCCCGGCACCGTCAACACCATGCCCGAGGCGACCCTCGCCGCCACCGCCGACCACGGCGAGATCACCGGCGACACCGTCACCGGCCGCTACGAGCAGGCCCGCGCCGACCTCGCCGCCGTCGAGCGGCTCGGCATCTCCTACGACGAGGTCGTCCAGAAGCTGGAGGACGAGGGCGTCGCCAAGTTCGAGGCCGCCTGGAACGACCTGCTCGCCACGGTCGCCGGCCGCCTGACCGGGACGGAGGGCAAGTGAGCGTCACCGCCTGGCAGAACCCGCTGAGGGACCCCCGCGACCGGCGCCTGCCGCGCATCGCGGGCCCCTCCGGGCTCGTCATCTTCGGCGTCACCGGCGACCTGTCCCGCAAGAAGCTCATGCCGGCCGTCTACGACCTCGCCAACCGGGGCCTGCTCCCGCCGGGCTTCTCCCTGGTCGGCTTCGCCCGCCGCGAGTGGGAGGACCAGGACTTCGCCCAGGTCGTCCACGACTCCGTACGCGAACACGCCCGCACCCCCTTCCGCGAGGAGGTCTGGGCCCAGCTCGCCGAGGGCATGCGCTTCATCCCCGGCGACTTCGACGACGACACCGCGTTCAAGCAGCTCCGCGAGGCCGTGGACGAGCTGGACGAGAAGCAGGGCACGAGCGGCAACTACGCCTTCTACCTCTCCGTACCGCCCAAGTTCTTCCCCAAGGTCGTCCAGCAGCTCAAGAAGCACGGGCTCGCGGACGCGCCGAAGGGGTCCTGGCGGCGCGCGGTCATCGAGAAGCCGTTCGGCCACGACCTGGAGTCCGCGCGCGAGCTGAACGCGATCGTGCACGACGTGTTCGCCCCCGAGCAGGTCTTCCGCATCGACCACTACCTCGGCAAGGAGACCGTCCAGAACATCCTGGCGCTCCGCTTCGCCAACCAGATGTACGAGCCGGTCTGGAACCGGTCCTACGTCGACCACGTCCAGATCACCATGGCCGAGGACATCGGCATCGGCGGCCGCGCCGGCTACTACGACGGCATCGGCGCCGCCCGCGACGTCATCCAGAACCACCTCCTCCAACTCCTCGCCCTCACCGCTATGGAGGAGCCCGCCTCCTTCGACGCCGGCGCGCTCGTCACCGAGAAGCTGAAGGTCCTGCGCTCCGTGCGGCTGCCCGCCGACCTCGCGCACTCCACCGTCCGCGCCCAGTACGACGCGGGCTGGCAGGGCGGCGAGAAGGTCCGCGGCTACCTCCAGGAAGACGGCATCGACCCCAAGTCGAAGACCGACACCTACGCGGCCGTGAAGCTGGAGATCGACAACCGCCGCTGGGCCGGCGTCCCGTTCTACCTGCGCACCGGCAAGCGCCTCGGCCGCCGCGTCACCGAGATCGCCGTCGTCTTCCAGCGCGCCCCGCACTCCCCGTTCGACTCCGAGGCCACCGAGGAACTCGGCCAGAACGCCGTGGTGATCCGCGTACAGCCCGACGAGGGCATGACCGTACGCTTCGGATCGAAGGTGCCGGGTACGTCGATGGAGATCCGCGACGTGTCCATGGACTTCGCGTACGGCGAGTCGTTCACGGAGTCCAGCCCGGAAGCGTACGAACGGCTGATCCTGGACGTGCTCCTCGGCGACGCCAACCTCTTCCCGCGCACGGAGGAGGTGGAGGAGTCCTGGCGCATCCTCGACCCCGTCGAGACGCATTGGGACAAGGTCGGCAGGCCCGCCCGGTACGCCTCGGGAAGCTGGGGCCCGAAGGAAGCGGACGAGATGCTCGCACGAGACGGACGGAGCTGGCGCAGGCCATGAGGATCGACCTCACCGACACCACGGCAAGCAAGATCAACAAGGCGCTCGTCGAAGGGCGCCGCGCCATCGGGACGCCCGCCGTGGGCATGGTCCTGACGATGGTGATCGTCACCGACGAGGAGAACGCCTACGACGCGACCAAGGCCGCGCAGGAGGCGTCCCGCGAGCACCCCTCGCGCACCCTTGTCGTCATCCGGCGCACCCAGCGCCTGCCCCGCGACCGCCAGGGCAACCGGCTCGACGCCGAGGTCCGCGTCGGCTCCGAGGCCGGCACCGGCGAGACCGTCGTGCTGCGCCTGTACGGCGAGACCGTCCACCACGCCGACTCCGTCGTCCTGCCGCTGCTGCTGCCGGACGCCCCCGTCGTCGTGTGGTGGCCCGTCGACGCCCCCGACGAGCCCGCGAAGGACCCCCTCGGCGCCCTCGCCGCCCGCCGCATCACCGACCTGTACGCCGACGAGGACGCCCTCGCCGCCCTCGACCGGCGCGCCGCGCACTACGCCCCCGGCGACACCGACCTCGCCTGGACCCGGCTCACCCCGTGGCGTTCGATGCTGGCCGCCGCGCTCGACCAGGCCCGCGCCGAGATCGTCTCCGCCGCCGTCGAGTCCGAGGCCGGCAACCCCAGCGCCGAACTCCTCGCGCGCTGGCTCGGCGTCCGCCTCGGCGTGCCCGTCGAGCGCGTCACCACCGCGGGACCCGTCGTCACGGCCGTCCGCCTCGGCACCGCCCAGGGCGACATCCGCATAGACCGGCCCGACGGCCCCCTCGCCACCCTGTCCCTGCCCGGTCAGCCCGAGCGCACCCTCGCCCTGAAGGTGCGCTCCACCGCCGAACTGATCGCCGAGGAACTGCGCCGCCTCGACGCCGACGAGATGTACGCCGTCGCCCTGCACGGCGAGGTCCCCGGCGCCGCCACCGGCACGCACCCCGGCACCGATTCCGCCACCAAGGAGTCCGTTCCTCATGCCTGACACCGCACCCCAGCCCACGCGCCGCCCCGAGTGGACGGCCCTTGAGGACCACCGCGCCAAGGTCAACGGCACGCACCTGCGCGACCTGTTCGCCGCCGACCCCGACCGCGCCCGGCGCTACACCGTCCAGGTCGGCGACCTCCACATCGACTACTCCAAGCACCTGATCACGGACGAGACCCTCGCCCTGCTCCAGGAACTCGCCGCCGCCACCGGCGTGTCCGGGCTGCGCGACGCCATGTTCCGCGGCGAGAAGATCAACACGACCGAGGACCGGGCCGTCCTGCACACCGCCCTGCGCGCCCCGGCCGACGCCGTGATCGAGGTCGACGGCGAGAACGTCGTGCCCAAGGTGCACGCCGTCCTCGACAAGATGGCCGTCTTCGCCGACGCCGTCCGCGCGGGGGAGTGGACCGGCCACACCGGCAAGCGCATCAAGAACGTCGTCAACATCGGCATCGGCGGCTCCGACCTCGGCCCCGCCATGGCCTACGAGGCGCTGCGCCCCTACACCGCCCGCGACCTGACGTTCCGCTTCGTCTCCAACGTCGACGGCGCCGACCTGCACGAGGCCCTGCGCGACCTCGACCCGGCCGAGACGCTGTTCGTCATCGCCTCGAAGACCTTCACCACCATCGAGACGATCACCAACGCCAAGGCCGCCCGCGCCTGGCTGCTCGCCGCCCTCGGCGACGACAAGGCCGTCGCCAGGCACTTCGTCGCCCTGTCGACCAACGGCGAGAAGGTCGCCGAGTTCGGCATCGACACGGCCAACATGTTCGAGTTCTGGGACTGGGTCGGCGGACGCTACTCCTTCGACTCCGCCATCGGCCTCTCCCTGATGATCGCCATCGGCCCGGACCGCTTCCGCGAACTCCTCGACGGCTTCCACCTCGTGGACGAGCACTTCCGTACCGCACCCGCCGAGGCCAACGCCCCGCTCCTGCTGGGCCTCCTCGGCATCTGGTACGGCAACTTCCACGGCGCCCAGTCGCACGCGGTGCTCCCGTACAGCCACTACCTGTCGAAGTTCACGGCGTACCTCCAGCAGCTCGACATGGAGTCCAACGGCAAGTCCGTGGACCGCGAGGGCAGTCCCGTCACCTGGCAGACCGGCCCGGTCGTCTGGGGCACCCCCGGCACCAACGGGCAGCACGCCTACTACCAGCTCATCCACCAGGGCACCAAGCTCATCCCGGCGGACCTCATCGGCTTCGCCAACCCGGTGGACGAGCTGAGCGCGGACCTCAAGAACCAGCACGACCTGCTCATGGCCAACCTCTTCGCGCAGGGCCAGGCGCTCGCCTTCGGCAAGACGCCCGACGAGGTCCGCGCCGAGGGCGTGCCCGAGGAACTGGTCCCGCACAAGACGTTCAAGGGCAACCACCCGACGACGACGATCCTCGCGCGCGAGCTGACCCCGTCCGTCCTCGGCCAGCTCATCGCCCTGTACGAGCACAAGGTCTTCGTCCAGGGAGCGATCTGGGACATCGACTCCTTCGACCAGTGGGGCGTCGAACTCGGCAAGGTCCTCGCCAAGCGCGTCGAACCCGCCCTCACCGAAGGCGCCGAGGTCCCCGGCCTCGACGCCTCCACCCAGTCCCTCGTCGACAACTACCGCGCCCTGCGCGGCCGCACCGAAGGTAAGTGAATCTGACTATGGCATCGATGCAGTTGGGCCTCATCGGTCTCGGCAAGATGGGCGGCAACATGCGCGAGCGCATCCGCCGCGCAGGCCACACCGTCATCGGCTACGACCGCAACCCCGAGGTCTCCGACGTCGCCTCCCTCGCCGAACTGGTCGACAAGCTCGAAGGCCCCCGCGTCGTCTGGGTGATGGTCCCCGCGGGCGCCCCCACCCAGTCCACGGTCGACGAGCTGAAGGACCTGCTCTCCGAGGGCGACATCGTCGTCGACGGCGGCAACTCCCGCTGGACCGACGACGAGAAGCACGCCGCCGAGCTGGCCGAGCGCGGCATCGGCTTCGTCGACTGCGGTGTCTCCGGCGGCGTCTGGGGCCTGGAGAACGGCTACGCCCTCATGGTCGGCGGCTCCGACGAGCACGTCGCCCGCGTCAAGCCGGTCTTCGACGCCCTCAAGCCCGAGGGCGACTTCGGCTACGTCCACGCCGGCAAGGTCGGCGCAGGCCACTTCTCCAAGATGGTCCACAATGGCATCGAGTACGCCATGATGCAGGCGTACGCCGAGGGCTGGGAGCTGCTTGAGGCCGCCGACTCCGTGGACAACGTACGGGAGGTCTTCCGCTCCTGGCAGGAAGGCACCGTCATCCGCTCCTGGCTGCTCGACCTCGCGGTCAACGCCCTGGACGACGACCAGCACCTGGAGCAGCTCCGCGGCTACGCCGCCGACTCCGGCGAGGGCCGCTGGACCGTCGAGGCCGCCATCGACCACGCCGTCCCGCTGCCCGCGATCACCGCGTCCCTCTTCGCCCGCTTCTCGTCCCGCCAGGACGACTCGCCCCAGATGAAGATGATCGCCGCCCTGCGCAACCAGTTCGGCGGCCACGCGGTCGAGAAGAAGTAACCCGCCCCACCGCTCCGCCAAGCCCCCGGCGCCCCTCCCACAAGGCCGGCGCCGGGGGCTTCGCTCATCCGGAGCCCGCATCCCCGTACCGATCACGCACGCGGAAACGCCGGAGGCCGGTCGGGATCTCTCCCGACCGGCCTCCGGTCACTGTGTCCGAGGGGGGACTTGAACCCCCACGCCCGATAAAGGGCACTAGCACCTCAAGCTAGCGCGTCTGCCATTCCGCCACCCGGACAAGGTGTCTGCCGCTTGTGCGGGGCGTTCCCCGCGGCGACACAGAGAACATTACCAGGGATTCCGAGTGGCTCGATCACCCCCCTTCTCGCAGGTCGGGCCTGTGAACGGCGTGTGACGGGCCGCGCCCGGCCTTGGGCGCGGGGCCGGGGAGCGAGAGGATGAGGGTGATTCTTTGGCGTGTGACCAGGCAGAGAGGAACGCAGCGTGAGCGAGCCGAGCACGGGCAGGGCCGTATCCGGGCAGGACGAGGTCGTCGACCTCTGCCGTGAACTGATCCAGATCGACACCAGCAACTACGGCGACCACTCGGGGCCGGGGGAGCGCAAGGCCGCCGAGTGGGTCGCGGAGAAGCTCGCCGAGGTCGGCCTCGAACCGGAGATCTTCGAGTCCCACCCCGGCCGCGCCTCCACCGTCGCCCGCATCGAGGGCGAGGACCCCTCGCGGCCCGCGCTGCTCATCCACGGCCACACCGACGTCGTCCCGGCCAACGCGGCGGACTGGACCCACCACCCCTTCTCCGGCGAGATCGCCGACGGCTGCGTGTGGGGTCGCGGCGCGGTCGACATGAAGGACATGGACGCGATGACCCTCGCGGTCGTCCGCGACCGGCTGCGCACCGGCCGCAGGCCCCCGCGCGACATCGTGCTCGCGTTCCTCGCCGACGAGGAGGCCGGCGGCACCTGGGGCGCGCGCCACCTCGTCGACAACCACCGGGACCTGTTCGACGGGGTCACGGAGGCCATCAGCGAGGTCGGCGGGTTCTCCTTCACCGTGAACGACCAGCGCAGGCTGTATCTCGTGCAGACCGCCGAGAAGGGCATGCACTGGATGAAGCTGACCGTGGCCGGCACCGCGGGCCACGGCTCGATGATCCACCGGGACAACGCGATCACCGAGCTGTCCGAGGCCGTCGCCCGCCTCGGCCGGCACCGCTTCCCGATCCGCGTCACCCCGACCCTGCGCCACTTCCTCGACGAACTCGGTGACGCGCTCGGCGTCGAACTCGACCCCGAGGACATGGAGGAGACCGTCGCCAAGCTGGGCGGCATCGCCAAGCTCATCGGCGCCACCCTCAGCAACACCGCCAACCCCACGCAACTGGGCGCGGGCTACAAGGTCAACGTGATCCCCGGCGAGGCCACCGCCCACGTCGACGGCCGCTTCCTGCCGGGGTACGAGGACGAGTTCCTCGCCGACCTCGACCGCATCCTCGGGCCGAAGGTGCGGCGCGAGGACCTGCACGCCGACAAGGCCGTCGAGACCACGTTCGACGGGGCGCTCGTCGAGGCGATGAAGTCCTCCATCGTCGCCGAGGACCCCATCGGCAAGGCCATCCCGTACACGCTCTCCGGCGGCACCGACGCCAAGTCCTTCGTCGAACTCGGCATCCGCAACTTCGGGTTCGCGCCGCTCCAGCTCCCGCCGGACCTGGACTTCGCCGGCATGTTCCACGGCGTGGACGAGCGCGTGCCGGTCGACGGACTCAAGTTCGGGGTCCGCGTGCTCGACCGGTTCATCGACGCGTCCTGACCGGCGGGCCGTTGTGACGCACGTACGGCCCAAGATTCGTCCGTACGTGCGCACTTGACTGAAAAGAGTGAATGGGACCATACGCTCGTAGCCTCATTACTTCCCCCTCGTTACAGGGAGTGCAGTCCGCGGCTGGGACTGCATTTGCCAACAAGGAGGAATAATGATCAAGAAGGTCGTCGCCGCTGCGGCTGCCACTGGTGGCCTCGTGCTCGCGGGTGCGGGCATCGCCGCCGCCGACGCCGGTGCCCAGGGTGCCGCCGTGAAGTCTCCCGGTGTGCTCTCGGGCAACGTCATTCAGGCCCCGATCCACGTGCCGGTGAACGTGTGCGGCAACACGGTCTCCGTGATCGGGCTGCTGAACCCCGCCTTCGGCAACGCCTGCGTCAACCGCTGACGCCGTAGTGCCACACCCCTTGAGGGTCTGAGTCCGTCGGCCCCGGAGTGCGCGCCATGCGCTCCGGGGCCGATTGGGCATCCGGTGCGGGGCCAGCGCTTCGCGCCTTTCCGGAAGGTGCTGGGCAAGTTATAAGGCAGGGAAAGCTATGCGACAGGTCATGCGCAAGGGCCTGATCACGGTGGCGGCCGCGTCCGGCGTGCTCGCCGTCACCGGCGGCTACGCACACGCCGACTCGGGAGCGGACGGCACGGCCGCCGGCTCCCCGGGCGTCGCCTCGGGCAATCAGGTCCAGGTCCCGGTCGACGCACCGGTGAACCTGTGCGGCAACACCGTCGACGTGATCGGTCTGCTCAACCCGGCGGTGGGCAACAGCTGCGCCAACACCTCGGGTGGCGGCAAGAGCGGCGGCGGCTCGCACCACTCGTCCGGCGGCGGTTCGCACGCCGGCGGCCACACGGGCGGCTCCCCGGGCGTCGGCTCGGGCAATCAGGTCCAGGTCCCGGTCCACGTACCGGTGAACGCCTGCGGCAACACCGTCGACGTCATCGGCATCGGCAACCCGGTCACCGGGAACGACTGCGCGAACGGCGACACCCCCGCGAACCCGCCGGGCAAGCCCCGCCAGCCGCCGACGACCCCGCCCGGGCATCCCGGACACCCGGGGACGCCGGAGCACCCGGGCGAGCCGCACACGCCGACCACGCGGGCCCACCCGCCGGTCGCGCCGCGCACGGACGAGCCGAACAAGCCGGGGACGCAGACCGTCTCCCAGCCCAAGGCCGAGTCCCAGCTCGCGATGACCGGCAGCTCGCTGCCCGTCGGCCTGGCCGTACCCGCGGGCGCGGGTGCGCTGCTCGCGGGCGCCGTGCTCTACCGGCGTGCCAGGTCGGCCGCGTGAGCGGGCGGTACTGACGCGTGCGGGAGTGACGGTGCACGGACACGGCGGGCTCCGCTTCGGCGGGGCCCGCCGTGGTGCGTGGTCCGCCGTGGTGCGTAGTACGCCGTGGTGGGTGGTCCGCCGTGGGGCGGGGTACGTCGTGGCCGGCTCCGGTCCGCCGAGGGCTGACGGGCCGCGTGGACCGTCGTGTTTCGGCCACGGACCCGCCCGGTTCAGGTCACCATGTGGCCCGGACCTGGCGGATGATGCGGCGGCGCAGCCGCACCTTGCGGCTCCCGTCGCGGCGCAGGCTCAGTCGGTCCAACTCCCAGTGTCCGTACTCCGCATGGTCCGTCAGCAGCCGCGTGGCCTCCTTGCGGGAGACCCCGCGCGGCACGTACACGTCGACAAATTCGTATTCCGGCATCGCATCTATTGTGCGGGCAGTGGCCCGGTACGGATAGCGTCTGCACTATGTCTGATGCTGCGCAGCCCACCGCTGCCGAGGTACGCGCCGCCGCCGAGGCTGTCAAGGCTGCGCTCGACCGCCACCTGGAGGCCGTCGAGCGCAGGTCGGGAGAGGACGACCCGGCCGTCTACGAAGCGTTCAACGAACTCGCCGCGGCCGCCGAGGAGTACGACGAACTCCTCTACGACCGCTACGACGAGGTCACGCCCTTCGAGATCCCCGGCGGCGACGACTCGCTGCCGCCCTACACCGGCCCCGAGGAGCCGAGCGCCTTGACCGTGCTGATCCGGCGGGACTACGCGGTCGTGGAGCCGCAGCGGCTGCTCGCGCAGGCCGGGCGGGTCGCCGACCTCGACGCCGACGCGTCCGACTCCATCGAGGACACCCGCTCCGCGACGGCTCCCGGCAGCAGCGTGCACGCGGCGCTCGGCGTGCTGTTCGGCGAGTTCGAGCCGGACGAGATCGCCTCCCGGCACAAGGAGTTCGGCCTGGAGGAAGGCGACTCCACGCTCTGGGTGACGGCCGCCGACGAGGCGCCGGAGCCGGGGGAGTGGCTGTCGGCCCCCTTCGAGCAGGCGGACCCGCAGCGCGTCGTGTGCCGCTTCGACGTCAGCGCGGTCTTCGACGACGACCTCGACCTGGGCCTCGACGAGCACGACGACCCGGACCCCCTGCTGCTCGACCCCGACCAGCCATGATCCCGGCCGGGGGCCCGCGCCGGCCCTGATCCGGGGCACGCGGCCGGGAGCGGGAGCGGGTGCGCGGGCCGGCCCCGACCCCGCCCGGTCGGCCCGCGGGCCCGTACCGCCCTTGCGGACGCGACGTGGCGAGGGACGGGCCGGTCATTCCTCCGGGGACGTCACCTGGCCGCGCAGGAGGACCGGCAGGCGGGTCGTGCGGGGCTTCGGCGGGAGTTCCGCCACCGCGCGCGGGAGCGCCGCGTCCGCCCCCTGCACCACCGACAGGTGCCGTACGCCACGGCCGAACGCGGTGTAGACCCACGACCGGTTCAGCGCCTGGGCCGCGTCGCCGGGCAGCACGACGACCGCCGCGGGCCAGCGCACGCCGACCGCCTGGTGCGCGGTGACCGCCCACCCGTGCCGTACCGTCCGCTCGACCTGCTCCGGCGGTACGACGACGGGCCCGCCGGCGCACTCCAGGCGCAGCCCCTCCGCGTCGGCGCCGACGACCCGCCCGGGGCGGATACGGCCGGGGCCCGGCACGAAGACGACGCGGTCGCCGGGGTCGAAGCCGCCGAACCGGCCGGGGCCGGGGTTCAGCCGCTCCTTCAACGCCGCGTTGAGCGCCCGGGTGCCGGCGGCGCCGCCGTGGCCGGGCGTGATGACCTGCGTCTCCTCCGCCGGAACGCCGATGGCCCGGGGCACGGAGTCCGCGACGAGCTGCACGGTCCGGTGGATCGCCTCCGCGCCGTCCCGCACGGGCACGATGACGACCTCCTTGCCGGGCGCCTCGACCTTCAGCAGCTCGCCGACGCCGACCCCCGACACCAGCTCTCCGATGGGCCCCGGGTCCGGCGTACGGGACGCGACGCGCGGGCACACCCCGGCCGCGAGCAGGTCCGCGAAGACCCGCCCCGGGCCCGCCGACCACAGCACGCCCGGGTCGCCGCTGAGCAGCAGCGCGGCGCCGTCCTCCAGCAGCTCCACGAGCATCGCGGCCGTGTCCACGTCCAACTGCGGCGCGTCCAGGACGACGAGCAGGTCCACGGCCAGCGCCCCGTCAGGCCCGCGTCCGGGGCCCTCCGTCTGGGCGAGCAGACCCTCGACGGTCGCCGACGCCTCCTCGGGCGCCCCGGGTCCGAGCGCCCGCGCGACGCGCTGCCGGCCGTCCGCGCTGTGCGCCGCGACGCACACCCGAAGCCCGAGCCCGGCCGCCGCGACGGCGACCGCGACCGGCTCGGCCCGCGCGGCCTCGCCGCCCGTGTGCAGGACCAGGCCGTGCCCGGCGACCGCGCGCAGCAGCTCCGCCGTCGTGCCGCCCGCTGCGGCCGCCGCGTCCTCCCAGCCGCCGGACGTCCCGCCGCGCGCGGCGCCGGGGGAGTTGAGCAGCCGGCCGATGCCGTCCGCGAGGCTCTCCTCGGCGAGCGCGTACCGCTCCAGGCCCACCAGGACCCGTACCGGGCGCTCCTCCTCCGCCTCGGGGTCGCCGTCCTCGGCGGCCGGCGCGGCAGGCTGGGACGCGGGGGCGTCGTCCAGGGCGTCCTGGAACATCAGGGCGTCACCCTCCGCGACGGCGGCCTGCACGGCCGCGTCCGCGTCCGGCACCGCGCGCTTGCCGAGGGCGTCCGTCAGCAGCGGCAGATCGAGCGCGGTGTGCCCGGCCAGCGCCGCCTGGTCGAGGAGCCAGCGGGTGAGCGCGGCGCCCCTGCGCGCGTCGTCGGGGCCCGTGTCCTCGCCCAGCAGGGCTCGCGCGAACCCGTCCGCCTGCTCCGGTCGTACGCCGCCGACCCGCAGCAACTGCCAGGGGTCATCGCGCAGCAGCGCGGCGGCGCCCTCGCCGAGGGCGGGCACGGCGGCCGTCGCCAGCGCCTCGGGCGCGCCGCCCTCCGTGAGCACCGCGCGGACGGCGGCCACCTCGTCGGCGTCCGGGGCGGCCTGCGCGGCCGGGGCCACGGGCTGGGGCCTGCGCACGGGCTCGGGCGTCACGACCCGGCGCCGCTCGGGCTCCGGCTCGGCGAAGACGGCGGCCGTTGGCTTCTCTCCGCTCTCCACGGCCCGTACGGCGGCCAGCAGATCGGCGGCGGTGCCGCTCAGCTTGGTCCCGGCCTCGATGGGGCCTTCCTTGGCGGCCTTGCGCTCCGCGATCCGCTCCCGCAGCGCCCGCTGAGCCGCCAGCTCGGCCTCGGCCTCGGACAACGCCTTGGCGTCCCCCTCAGCCCCCTCGGAGGAGCCCCCGGACGTGCCCTCGGGAGCTTCCCCGGCGGCTTCACCGGCCTCGTCGGCGCCGTCAGCGTCCAGGCCGGAGCCCTCAGCATCCTCGCCGGCGCTCTCCTGCCCGTCAGCCTCAGCCTCAGCGGCAGCGTCATCGTCGGCGCCGGTGTCTGCGCCCTCCGCCCCGCTCTCCGCGCCGTCGGTGGCAGCCGCACCCGCGACCTCCGCGTCGGCGGCCGCGGGCTCGCCCTCGGGCCCGCTCGCGGCAGCGGAAGGCGCGGCAGCGGAAGGGGTGTCGGGGTGGTCGTCCCCGGACTCGTGCTCCACGGCGGCCGACTCCGTACTCACAACGTGCTCCAGTCCTGATCGGGATAGCGGTGCACGGGCGCCGACACGTCGTCGAGCGCCTGGCAGATCTCGTCAGGAAGACTAAGCGCCTCCACTGACAACGCCTCCGCGAGCTGCCGCGCGTCGCGCGCGCCGACGATCGGCGCCGCCACCCCCGGCCGGTCCCGCACCCACGCCAGCGCCACCTGCAACGGCGTCACGGCCAGCCCGTCCGCCGCGATGGCGACCGCGTCCACGATGTGCCCGGCGGCGTCGTCGAGGTAGGGCGCGACGAACGGCGCCATATGGTCGGAGCCGCCCCGCGAGTCGGTGGGCGTGCCCGTGCGGTACTTGCCGGTGAGCACCCCGCGCCCGAGCGGCGACGAGGGCAGCAGCCCCACCCCGAGATCGTGCGCGGCGGGCAGCACCTCACGCTCCACCCCGCGCTGGAGCAGCGAGTACTCCATCTGCGTACTGGCGAGCCGGGTGCGGGCCCCGGGCGCGGCGAGCTGCCAGGTGGCGGCCTTGGCGAGCTGCCAGCCGCAGAAGTTGGACACGCCCGCGTACCGCGCCCGGCCGCTGCTGACAGCGATGTCGAGGGCCTGGAGCGTCTCGTCCAGGGGCGTGGCGGCGTCGTACGCGTGCACCTGCCACACATCCACGTGGTCGGTGCCGAGGCGGGCGAGGGACGCGTCGAGCGCGGAGAGCAGATGGCCGCGCGAGCCGTCGAAGCGCCGGTCGGGGTCGGGCACGCTGCCCGCCTTCGTGGCGATCACCAGGTCCCGGCGCGGAACCAGGCCCTCGATGAGCTTGCCGAGCAGGTACTCCGCCTCGCCGTCCCCGTACACGTCGGCCGTGTCGACGAGCGTGCCGCCCGCTTCCCAGAACGTCTTCAACAGATCGGCGGCGTCGTGCTCGTCCGTGTCCCGGCCCCAGGTGAGAGTGCCGAGTCCGATCCGGGACACACGCAGGCCGGTGCGGCCGAGATGCCTCTGCTCCATGGGCGCTGAGATTACTGGCCGAAGGTCGGGATCGGGGGTCCTGTGGATATCTGTCGGGGGGTCCGCCGCGCTAGGGTGCCCCGCAAGAGACGTTACCGATGGGTAAGCCAGCGGTCCCGTACGGCGTTAGGGGATGTGGATAATGAAGCTCGGCATCAATCTCGGTTACTGGGGCGCGGGCATGGACGCGGACAACCTGGCCGTCGCCAAGGAGGCGGACCGGCTCGGCTACGCGGTGTGCTGGGCGGCCGAGGCGTACGGCTCCGACGCCGCCACCGTGCTCGCCTACGTCGCCGCCCAGACCGAGCGGATCGACGTCGGCTCGGCCATCTTCCAGATCCCGGCCCGGCAGCCCACGATGACGGCGATGACGGCGGCGACCCTCGACTCGCTGTCCGGCGGCCGGTTCCGGCTCGGGCTCGGGGTGTCGGGCCCGCAGGTGTCCGAGGGCTGGTACGGCGTCACGTTCGACAAGCCGCTGGCGCGCACGCGCGAGTACGTCGAGATCGTGCGCAAGGCGATGACGCGCGAACGGCTCTCCTACGAGGGCACGCACTGGACGCTGCCGCTGCCGGGCGGCCCCGGCAAGCCGCTGAAGCTGACCGTGCACCCGCAGCGCGAGCACATCCCGCTGTACATCGCGGCGATCGGCCCGAAGAACCTGGAGCAGACCGGCGAGATCGCGGACGGCGCGCTGCTGATCTTCCCGGCGGCCGAGCACCTGGAGGAGACCGCGCTGCGGCACCTCCGCGCGGGCCGCGAGAAGGCCGGCAAGACGCTGGACGGCTTCGACGTGTGCCCGACGCTGCCGCTGGCCGTGGGCGACGACAAGGACGTCGCGGCGCTGGCCGACATGTTCCGCCCGTACACCGCGCTCTATGTGGGCGGTATGGGCAGCCGCAAGCAGAACTTCTACAACCAGCTCGCCTGCCGCATGGGCTACGAGAAGGAGGCCGCCGAGATCCAGGACAAGTACCTGGCGGGCGACAAGGAGGGCGCCGCCGCGGCCGTCCCGCACCAGTTGATCGACTCCACGACGCTGCTCGGCTCGGTGGACCGGATCGCCGACCGGATGCGCCAGTACGCCGCTGCCGGAGTCACGACGCTGACGCTCGCGCCGGCCGGCTTCGCCCTGGAGGACCGCCTGGCCTCGCTGCGCGCGGGCACCGAGGCACTGGAGCGCGCCGGGCTGGCGTGACGGGGAGGGGTGCGAAGTTCTGCGGCCGTGGTGGGGGCTCGGGGGGTCTTCCCCGCCACGGCCGACACCCCACCAACGCCCCAACCCCCCACAGAGTTACGCCCAAACCCGCCCCCCCAGGGGCGCAAGGAACCGCGCACAGAGCCAGAACGGACCCGCACCCCCCCATTCGGCCCAGCCGAAGCCCGGCCAGGGTTGCCGCCCCTCACACCCCCCGCTTGACTCGGCCAGAGCACCCGCAGGGAGATGGTGGCGCCATGCTGTCGGCCAAGAGCCTGTTCGAGGAGATCCTCGACGACGACGAGTCGTTCCGGCTGTTCTGTTCCGTCGCGGCAGGCGGCGAGGCCCAGGGCGGCTGGGAGAACGGCCGGATCGCCGCCCTCGTCCCCGCGTCCGAGGCGGCCCTCGCCCCCAAGGTGGCCCGGCACGGCGCCGACGAGGACAAGCACGGCCGTATCTTCACCGCCCTCATGAAGAAGCGCGGCCTCGCCCCCGTCCCCGTACCGCCCGAGACGGACTACACGATGCTCCTGGAGCGCCGCGGCATCGGACTCGCCCACGCGCGCCTGAAGCGGGACGAGCCGCTGGACGTGCGGGACATCGTCACGTACCTGGCGCACAGCAGGGTCACCGAACAACGGGCCTCCGAGCAGATGCGGCTCCTGCGCAAGCACTTCGCGCACCACCCGGACGTCGGCCGCGCGGTGAAGATGATCTCCAACGACGAGGACAACCACCTCGCCTATTGTCACGAGGAACTGCTGCGCCTGGCCCGCGCCGGGCACGGCCGCCTCATCCAGCGCACCCTGCGCGCGTGCGCGCTGGCGGAGATCGAGGTCCACCGGGACGTCAGCCTCGCCGTCATGGACCGCATGGGCCGCCTCCTGGGCTGGTCCAGGGCCAGGGCCGCGCTCCTGACCGCCGGCATCCAAGCGCAGTACGCGTACGAGCGCCTGGGCGGCTGGCGGCGCATGGTCCGCCTGGAGCCGCCCGCCCGCCGGGACGCGCTGGGCGGCCCGGCGACCACCTCGGTCGAGTTCGCCTGACGGAGAGCCACCCGCGCCAGACGCCACCCGCGTCACGCGCCCCCCGCGTGTCACGCCCCCCGCGTCACAGGCCGCCCGCGTCACACGCCACCCGCACCAGACGCCCCCGCGTCACAGCCAGCCGCGCCGCTTGAACGTCCGGTACAGCATCAGCTCCAGCAGCGCCATCACGAGGATCACCGCCGGATACGACCACGCCCAGTGCAGCTCGGGCATGTGGTCGAAGTTCATGCCGTACACGCCCGCCAGCATCGTCGGCACCGCCGCCATCGCCGCCCACGCGGAGATCTTGCGCATGTCGTCGTTCTGCCGGACGCTCATCTGCGCCAGGTGCGCGTTGAGGATGTCGGAGACCAGGCGGTCGAGGCTGTCCACGGCCTCGTTGACGCGGGTCAGATGGTCGTTGACGTCACGGAAGAACGGCTTCGCGTCCTCGTTGACGAACGGCACCGCCGACAGCCCCCACGGGCCCACGCCCGACAGCCTGGCCAGCGGCATCGCCAGCGGACCCGTCGCCCGCCGGAACTCCACGATCTGCCGCTTGAACGTGTAGATCCGCGACGCCGTGTCGCGGGAGCCGCCGCCGTCCGGCGAGAACACCTCGGCCTCCAGCTCCTCCAGGTCCGTCTGGAGCTCGCCGGCCACGTCCACGTAGTGGTCCACCGCCGCGTCGGCGACGGAGTAGAGCACCGCCGTCGGCCCGTGCGCCAGGAACTCGGGATCGCGCTCCAGACGCCCGCGTACGGCCTTCAGAGGCGCGCCCTCGCCGTGCCGGACGGTCACGACGAACGAGTCGCCGAGGAACAGCATCAGCTCGCCGCTGGAGACACGGTCGCTCTGCGGCTCGTAGTCCACCGGCTTCAGGACGACGAACAGGGAGTCGTCGTAGATCTCCAGCTTCGGGCGCTGATGGGCCTTGAGGGCGTCCTCCACGGCCAGCGGATGCAGCCCGAACTCCTGGCTGACCGTGGCGAACTCCTCCTCGGTGGGCTCGTGCAGCCCGATCCACACGAAGGCGTCGCCCTCGGCACGCGCCTCGTCCAGCGCGTCGGAGAAGTCGTGCGGGACGTCGGAACGGCGCCCGTCCTTGTAGATGGCGCAGTCGACGATCATGACGTGCATTCTCCCCAGGGGGTGTCTTCGGCGCACCTGCGCGGCGGCCTACTCTTGCGGACATGCCCACGCTGATCCTCGTCCGGCACGGACGCTCCACCGCCAACACCGCGGGTCTGCTCGCCGGGTGGACCCCCGGCGTGGCCCTCGACGAGCGCGGCGCCGCGCAGGCCGCCGCGCTGCCCGGCAGGCTCGCGGACCTGCCGCTCGCCGAGGTCGTCACGAGCCCCCTCCAGCGCTGCCAGGAGACCGTCGCGCCGCTGCTCGCCGCGCGCCCCGGCCTCACCGCGCACACCGACGACCGCATCGGGGAGTGCGACTACGGCGACTGGTCCGGGCGCAAGCTCGCCGAACTGACCGACCACCCCCTCATGGAGGTCGTCCAGCAGCACCCCACGGCCGCCGCGTTCCCCGGCGGCGAGTCGATGCGGCAGATGCAGCACCGGGCCGCGGAGGCGGTACGGGAGTGGAACGCGCGCGTGGAACGGGACCACGGCGCCGAAGCCGTCTATCTCATGTGCTCCCACGGCGACATCATCAAGTCGCTCGTGGCGGACGCGCTCGGACTGCATCTGGACCTCTTTCAGCGGATCTCCGTAGAGCCTTGTTCCATCACGGCGATCCGTTACACACGGCTGCGGCCATTTCTCGTGCGCCTCGGAGATACCGGCGACCTCGCCTCGCTGGCACCGCGCGAAGGGCACGGAGAGCCGGACGCTCCGGTCGGGGGCGGCGCGGGCGCACCGTGATCGTCGGCCGCAGTAGGGTGAGGCACCGGTAAGCAGTCGATCCCCGAATCCCATGGAGACAGGACGTGTCCCGTCAGGTGTTCCTCTACGACCCTCCGGAGCGGTTCGTGGCCGGTACGGTCGGGCTCCCCGGGCGCCGCACCTTCTTCCTGCAGGCCTCGGCAGGGACCCGGGTCACCAGCGTCGCGCTGGAGAAGACCCAGGTCGCCGCGCTCGCCGAGCGCATGGACGAACTGCTGGACGAGGTGGTCCGCCGCAGCGGGGGCAACGCGCCGGTGCCGGCCCTCGCGCCCGCCGAGGTGACCGACACGGCCCCGCTGGACGCGCCCGTCGAGGAGGAGTTCCGCGTCGGCACGATGGCCCTCGCCTGGGACGGTGACGAGCAGCGCATGATCGTCGAGGCACAGGCGCTCGTGGAGCTGGACGCCGACTCCGAGGAGGACCTCGCCGAGGCCGAGGAGCGGCTGCTCCAGGACGAGGAGAACGGGCCACCGATGCTGCGCGTACGCCTGACGGGCCCGCAGGCCCGCGCGTTCGCCAAGCGGGCCCTCGAGGTCGTGAACGCCGGGCGCCCGCCGTGCCCCCTGTGCAGCCTGCCGCTCGACCCGGAGGGACACGTATGTCCGCGACAGAACGGATACCGGCGCGACGCGTGAGCGCGGCCGCCGACATCGACCTCCTCACGCGCGGGACGCTGGAGGTCAGGGGACAGATCCGCGAGGCGTCGAACGCGGTGCTGCTGTGCACCGTCACCCTGGACGGCCGCGAGGCGGCCTGCGTCTACAAACCGGTGCGCGGCGAGCGCCCCCTGTGGGACTTCCCCGACGGCACGCTCGCCCAGCGGGAGGTCGCCGCGTACGAGGTCTCCGAGGCGCTCGGCTGGGGCCTCGTCCCGCCGACGGTCCTGCGCGACGGCCCGTACGGCGAGGGCATGTGCCAGTGGTGGATCGAAGCCCCCGAGGAGCCCGCGGGCGCGGGGGAGGGCGACGAGGCGGGCGAGACCGGTGAGGCCGGGGCCGGGCTGCTCGCGCTCGTCGAGGGCGACGAACCCGGCGAGGGCTGGAAGGCGATCGGGTTCGCGGAGGTCGGCGAGGGCCGCACCGCGCTCCTCGTGCACGCCGACGACCCGCGCCTGCGCCGCCTCGCCGTGCTCGACGCGGTCATCAACAACGGCGACCGCAAGGGCGGCCATCTGCTGCTCGACGCGGAGGGCCGACTGTACGGCATCGATCACGGCGTCACCTTCCACGCCGAGGACAAGCTGCGCACCCTGCTGTGGGGCTGGGCGGGCGAGCCGCTGACGGAGGAGGCGACGGCCGCCCTCCAGGGCCTCGCCGGGCGCCTCGCCGCCGGGCAGCCGCTCGCGGACCGGCTCGCCGAGCTGATCACCCCGGCCGAGCTGGACGCCGTACGGGAACGGGTCGCGGCCCTGCTGGCGTCCGGCCGGCACCGGGAGCCGGGCGGCGAGTGGCCCGCGATCCCCTGGCCGCCCGTGTGACCCCAGCCGCCCGTCCGACAGCGTTGCGGGGGCGATTGTCAGTGGGGCGGGCTACGTTCGAAGGCATGACCAAGCTGATAGTCGAGGACCGGATCGACGCACCGGTCACGGATGTGTTCCGGGCGATCGTCACGCCCGAGGGCCTGTCGAGCTTCTTCACCGCCGAGACGTCCGCCGCGCTCGTCGCCGGGACCACGGTGACGTGGCGGTTCGGCCATGTCGACGCGAGTTTCGAGGTGGACGTCGAGGCGGTCGAGGAGGACCGGCTCGTCTCCTGGACCTGGCCGGGCGCCACCGTCACCGTCGAGCTGGCCGACGAGGACGGCGCGACCCGGCTGACGATCACCGAGGCCCCTATGGGCGAGGGGATCGACGGCACCGCCCGCGCGGTGGGCCAGACACAGGGCTGGACGTACTTCGTGTGCGGCCTGCGCGCCTACCTCCTGCACGGGATACATCACTTCGGCCTCTCGGACGCCATCCGGGCCACGGTCGTCGAGTGAGGGCGCCCGGTAGCGCCCCGGCCGGGGGTGCGCAAGAGCGCGTCGTCGGCCATCACAGGCGGTCCGGTTCGTATGCGGAAGCACCGTCCGGTTAGGCTCAGGACATGCATGCCTGGCCCGCTTCTGAGGTCCCCGCCCTGCCTGGCAAGGGCCGCGACCTGAGGATCCACGACACCGCGACCGATGGGCTCGTCACCCTTGAGCCCGGTCCCGTCGCCCGTATCTACGTCTGCGGTATCACTCCGTACGACGCGACCCACATGGGTCACGCGGCGACCTACAACGCGTTCGACCTCGTGCAGCGCGTGTGGCTCGACACCAAGCGGCAGGTTCACTACGTCCAGAACGTGACGGACGTCGACGATCCTCTGCTGGAGCGGGCCGTACGCGACGGCATCGACTGGGAGGGCCTCGCCGAGCGTGAGACCGCCCTGTTCCGTGAGGACATGACGGCGCTGCGGATGCTCCCGCCGCGCGAGTACATAGGCGCCGTCGAGGCGATACCCGGCATCGTGCCGCTCGTCGAGCGACTGCGGGACGCCGGTGCCGCCTACGACCTGGACGGCGACGTCTACTTCTCCGTCGAGTCCGACCCGCACTTCGGCTCCGTCTCGAACCTGGACGCGGCGGCGATGCGGCTGCTGTCCGCCGAGCGCGGCGGCGACCCGGACCGCCCGGGCAAGAAGAATGCGCTGGACCCGATGCTGTGGATGGCCGCGCGCGACGGCGAGCCGAGCTGGGACGGCGCCTCCCTCGGCCGCGGCCGGCCCGGCTGGCACATCGAGTGCGTCGCCATCGCCCTCGACCACCTCGGCATGGGCTTCGACGTGCAGGGCGGCGGCTCCGACCTCGCCTTCCCGCACCACGAGATGGGCGCCTCGCACGCGCAGGTCCTCACCGGCGAGTTCCCGATGGCCAAGGCGTACGTCCACGCCGGCATGGTCGGTCTCGACGGCGAGAAGATGTCGAAGTCCAAGGGCAACCTGGTCTTCGTCTCCCGGCTCCGCCGCGACGGCGTCGACCCGGCCGCGATCCGGCTCGCGCTGCTCGCTCACCACTACCGCGCCGACTGGGAGTGGACCGACCAGGTCCTCGCCGACGCCGTCGCCCGCCTCGGCCGCTGGCGCGCGGCGGTCTCCCGCCCCGACGGGCCGGACGCGGAGCCGCTGGTGGAGGAGATCCGCGAGGCGCTCGCCCACGACCTCGACGCGCCGTCGGCGCTCGCGGCGGTCGACCGCTGGGTCGAGCGCCAGTCCGCCGAGGGCGGCACGGACGAGGGCGCCCCCGGCGTCGTCTCCCGAGCGGTGGACGCCCTCCTGGGAGTAGCCCTCTAACCCACCCCACCCAAAGAACCCCGGCCGCCCAAGCGCCCGGGGTTCTCTGCATCCCAAGAGCGCCCGAGAAAATCGGCGCGAGCACCAAAGACGGTCAGCGAGTCTTAGAACTCCGCTCACCCCCACCCCGTCAGGGGCGCGGGGAACTGCGCGAGCAACCACGACGGCGGGAAAGCCGAAAAACCGTCCCCAGCCACCCACCCCCCGCCAGGGGCGCGGGGAACTGCGCAAACGGCTTCAAGGGACGCCCACCCAAGAACGCCGCCCAGCCACCCCCCCGCCACCCCTACCCCCATGCTCGAATCTGCGCTAAACAACGCCCATGCAATCAACATCGCGCACCCGGAGACGCCTCAGAGCCCTACTGCCCCTAGCCGCGCTCACCCTCACCACCGCCCTCATCGCCACCCCGGCAACGGCAACCGCCACCCCGGCCACGACCACCGCCACCCAGACCGGCTCCGCCACTCAATCCGCCCCCGCCGCCGGAACCATCGGCGACGTCACCGCCTTCCACCCCGACGACGCCCACGCCACGTACACCCTCACCGCCGGCCAGGCCAAGGCCCGCGTCACCTTCCGCACCCGCGAGACGTTCCGGATAGAGGCCGCCCCGGACGGCGACTTCACGGACCCGGCGGCGGACGCCATCACGCTGCCCCAGGACCCCGACGGCAAGGACAAGCCCCCGCAGACCCGCTGGAAGGACCAGGGCGACCGCTACGAGCTGAGCAGCGCCAAGGTCACCCTGCGCGCCTACAAGTCCCCCCTGCGCTTCGCGCTGTACCGCAACGACGGCACCCGGCTCTGGTCCGAGGACAAGCCCCTGAGCTGGAGCGCCGACACCACCACGCAGACGCTCGCCCGCGGCGCCGACGAGCAGTTCTACGGCGCCGGCATGCAGAACGGCCGAGGCAACACCAGCCTGCGCGACAAGACCGTCAAGGCCGAGGTCGACTACAACTGGAACGACGGCGGCCACCCCAACTCCGTGCCGTTCTACCTCTCCACGGCCGGCTACGGCGTCTTCCGCAACACCTTCGCCCCGAACACCTACACCTTCGGCGAACCCGTCACCGCCTCCGCGAAGGAGCACCGCTTCGACGCGTACTACTTCGCCGGCAGCGGCAAGGACAGCGCGAAGGACGTCATCGGGCAGTACACACAGCTCACCGGCAAACCGTTCCTGCCGCCCGTGTACGGCCTGGAGATCGGCGACGCCGACTGCTACCTGCACAACGCCAACCGAGGCGAGCGCCACACCCTGGACGCCCTGAAGATCTCCGACAGTTACGTCAAGAACGACATGCCCCTCGGCTGGATGCTCGTCAACGACGGCTACGGCTGCGGCCACGAGAACCTCGCCGAGGCCGCCAAGGGCCTCCAGGACCGGGGCGCGCAGCTCGGCCTGTGGACCGAGAACGGCATCGACAAGATCGCCGAGCAGGTCAAGGCGGGCCAGCGGGTCGCCAAGCTGGACGTCGCCTGGGTCGGCTCCGGCTACAAGTTCGCCCTGGACGGCTGCAAGGCCGCCTACAAGGGCATCGAGGACAACTCCGACGCCCGCGGCTTCACCTGGGCCCCCGAGAGCTGGGCCGGCGCGCAGCGCTGCGGCGTGCAGTGGTCCGGCGACCAGTCCGGCTCCTGGGACTACATCCGCTGGCAGATCCCCACGTACGCGGGCGCCACCATGTCCGGGCTCGCCTACACCACCGGTGACGTGGACGGCATCTTCGGCGGCAGCCCCAAGACGTACGTACGCGACCTCCAGTGGAAGTCGCTGCTGCCCGTCACCATGACGATGGACGGCTGGGCCGCCAGCGACAAGCAGCCGTTCCGCCAGGGCGAGCCGTACACGTCGATCAACCGCAAGTACCTCAAGCTGCACGAGTCGCTGCTGCCGTACCTGTACTCCTACGCGCACGAGGCGACGAAGACCGGCGTCGGCGCGGTGCGCCCGCTCGCCCTGGAGTACCCCGACGACCCGAAGGCCGCCACCGACGCGGCGAAGTACGAGTTCCTGACCGGCGAGGACTTCCTCGTCGCGCCCGTCTACCAGGACACCGCCGTACGCGACGGCATCTATCTGCCCAAGGGCACCTGGACCGACTACTGGACCGGCCGCGTCTACCAGGGCCCCACCACCGTCGACGGCTACCGCGCCCCGCTCGACACCCTCCCGCTGTTCGTCAAGGGCGGCGCCGCCGTACCCATGTGGCCCGGCATCCGCTCCTACGCCGACCGCACCGCCGGCTCCCCGCCGGCCTGGGACGTCTACCCGCAGGGCAGCAGCTCGTTCACGCTGTACGAGGACGACGGCGTGACCCGCGCCCACCGCGACGGCGCCTACGCCACCCAGCGCGCCGACGTCACCGCCCCCGCCTCGGGCCCCGGCGACGTGCGCGTCCAGGTCGGCGCGAGCGAAGGCACGTACAAGGGCAAGCAGACCGCCCGCCCCTACGCGTTCACCCTGCACACCGGCGACGCGCCCCGGCAGGTCGAACTCGACGGCAAGAAGCTCCCCGAGCTGACCGCCGCCGCCTTCGGTGACGCCGCGAGCGGCTGGTACTACGACCGGGACGACAAGGGCGGCGTCGTCCGCGTGAAGACCCCCGCCCTGCCCACCGACCGCGCCTTCACCCTCGACCTGCGCGACACCGCCGCCGTCGGCGGAGCCGTGCCGGGGGCCGGAGCCACCGTCACCGCCCCGCTCGACCAGGAACTCGGCGCGGGCGCCCCCGGCAAGGTCGCCGTGGACGTCACCGCCGGGACGAAGGACGCCACCGGGGTCAGCGTCGCCCTCGACGCCCCCGCCGGCTGGCGGGCCGGCGACCCCGTCACCGTCGACCGGATCGCCGCCGGGCAGACCCGGCGCGTCGAGGTCCCGCTCACACCCGCCGCGAGCGCCAAGGCGGGGGAGCAGACCCTGACCGCGACCGTCCGGCACACGGCGGCCGGTGAACAGCGCACCGCCCAGGGCCGGTTCGCCGTCACGGTGATGCCGCCCCCGCCCACCGCCGACACTTGGGCGAGCGACATGGAGTGGCTGCGCGCCACCAACGGCTACGGGCCCGCCGAACGCGACCGCTCCAACGGCGAGTCCGGCGCCGCCGACGGCCACACCCTCACCCTCGCCGGGAAGACGTACGCGAAGGGCATCGGCGTCCACGCCGACTCCGACATCGAGGTCTACCTCGGCGGCCGGTGCACGCGGCTGACCGCCGACGCGGGCATCGACGACGAGATCAACGGCTATGGGGAGGTCGCCTTCTCCGTGGAGGCGGACGGCAAGACGCTGTGGACCTCGCCGAAGGTCAACGGCGCCTCCGCCACCGTCCCCGTCGACGTGGACGTCACCGGGGCGCGGCACCTGCGCCTGAAGGTCACCGACACCAACAACTCCAAGACCGGCGACCACGGCGACTGGGCCGCCGCCCGCTTCACCTGCTCCTGACCCGAAGGGCACGACAGCACAGCACAGCACGACAGAACACAGCCCGACACAGCACAGCGCCGGGCGGGGGATTCCCTCGCCCGGCGCTGTCGTACGGCGGTACGGCTCAGTCCTCGGGGTTCGGCGGGTCCTGGTTCGGGTTCTCCTCGCCGCCGGTCTCGGGGCGCGGCGGCTTCGACGGGCGGGAGCGGCCGCCGGAGCCGGGGTTGTCCCGCAGGAACGACGACGGGTCGCCGCCGTCCGTCGCGTGCCCGCCCGGCGCGGACCCCGGCTCCCGGCGCCGCAGATACCGCTCGAACTCGCGGGCGATGGCCTCACCCGTCGCCTCCGGCAGCTCGGCCGTGTCCCGGGCCTCCTCCAGCGACTGCACGTACTCCGCGACCTCGCTGTCCTCGGCCGCGAGCTGGTCCACGCCGAGCTGCCAGGCCCGCGCGTCCTCGGGCAGCTCGCCCAGCGGGATGCGCAGGTCGATCAGGTCCTCCAGGCGGTTGAGCAGCGCCAGCGTCGCCTTCGGGTTCGGCGGCTGCGACACGTAGTGCGGGACCGCCGCCCACAGCGAGACCGCCGGGACGCCCGCGTGCGTGCACGCCTCCTGGAGGATGCCGACGATGCCCGTGGGGCCCTCGTACTTGGTCTCCTCCAGGTCCATCCGCGCGGCCAGCTCGGTGTCCGAGGTCACCCCGGAGACCGGCACCGGCCGGGTGTGCGGGGTGTCGCCGAGCAGCGCGCCGAGGACGACGACCAGTTCGACGCCCAGCTCATGGGCGAAGCCCAGCAGTTCGTTGCAGAACGAGCGCCAGCGCATCGACGGCTCGATGCCGCGCACCAGCACCAGATCGCGCGGCTTGTCGCCGCCGACGCGGACCACGGAGAGCCGGGTCGTCGGCCATGTGATCTTGCGGACCCCGTCCTCGACGAAGACCGTGGGCCGGTTGACCTGGAAGTCGTAGTAGTCCTCGGCGTCCAGCGCCGCGAACACCTCGCCCTTGAACTCCTTGTCGAGATGCGCGACCGCGGCGGAGGCGGCGTCGCCGGCATCGTTCCAGCCCTCGAACGCGGCCACCATGACCGGGTCGACCAGCTCGGGAACCCCCTCGAGCTCGATCACCCAGTGCCTCCTTCCGACGTTCCCCCAGTGCCGTCGCGGCCTGGGGGGACTCTCGCGTACCTGCCCACCTTACGGCGTCCGCGACAGCCCTCCGCAGCCCCCTGGAACCCGGAGGCTGCCCGGAACACTGCCCCGGCCGGGCGCGGTCCACTCCACCCGCGGGGGCGGCTCACCGGGGCCGAGGCTCATGGGGCGAAGGCTCACCGGGCCCAAGGCTCACAGGGTCGAGCGCAGCCACTGCTCCACGCTGGCGATGTGCACCGTCGCCCACGAGCGCGCCGCCTCCGCGTCCCGGTCGCGCAGCGCCGCGAGGATCGCCCGGTGCTCGCGCAGCGTCCGGCTCACCGCGTCCTCCTGCGTCAGCCCGCGCCACACCCGGGCGCGGGTGGTGGGCCCGGACAGGCCGTCGAGCAGGGAGCACAGCACCGAGTTCCCCGACGCCTTGACGATGCCCCGGTGGAAGTCGAGGTCGGCGGCGACCAACTGCTCCACCGACGGCTCGGGCCCGAGGTCGTCCAGGTGCGCGCTCAGCTTGTCGAGCTGCTCCTCGTCGATCAGCGGGGCCGCCATCGCCGTCGCCGCCGGCTCCAGGATGCGGCGCACCGCCAGGAACTCCAGGACCGTGTCGTCGCGGTGGAAGTCCACGACGAAGCTCAGCGCCTCAAGGAGCAACTGCGGGTCGAGGCTCGTGACGTACGTCCCGTCGCCCTGCCGTACGTCGAGGATGCGGATCAGCGACAGCGCGCGGACCGCCTCCCGCAGCGAGTTGCGGGACAGGCCGAGGTCGGCGGCCAGCTCGCTCTCCTTGGGGAGCCGGTCGCCGGGGCGCAGCGCGCCCGAGACGATCATGTCCTTGATCTTCTCGATGGCCTCGTCGGTGACGGCCATGGCAGCCCCCTCTGCTCGTCCCCGGAGGGCCCATACCTCCGATGTCCGGGACCATTATGGGGTCAGGAGAGGCCCCCGGGACCGGTTCCGTCCGACTCCCACAGGGCGCTCGGCGCCGCCGCGCGCACCACGGGCGCGATCTCCTCCGCGAACCGGTGCAGCGTCTCGATCTGCTCGCTCGTCCCCTGTCCGAACGAGTCGACCGTCACCGACTGCAGATCGTGCCGGTACACCTCGTGGTAGCCGAGGATCTTGTCGATGATCTGCTGCGGGGATCCGATCAGTTGGGGCCCGTCCGCGATGGCGTCCTCGATCGTACGGAAGGGCGTGTTGTACCCGGCGCGGCCCGCGAGGTCCGGCCGGAACGACTGCGCGACCTTCGCCTCGTACAGCTTTCCGTAGCGGGCGACGGCCTGTTCGTGCGTGTCCGCGATGAGCAGCCCGCCCGAGCCCGCCGCGACATGCGCCCGCGCCGGGTCGTGGCCGTGCGCGGCGAACCGCTCCCGGTAGTGGTCGATCAGCTCGGCGTACGCGGCCCTCGGCTGGACGGCGTTGGCGGTGAACAGCGGATCGCCGTGCAGGGCGGCGAGTTCGGGGGAGTTGCGGGAGGTCGCGGAGCCGTGCCAGACGCGCGGCGGGCCCGCGTAGGGGCGCGGCACGGTCGTCACGCCCTTGAGCGCGGGCCGGAACTCGCCCTCCCAGTCGACGCCCTCCTCGCGCCACAGCCGGCGCAGCAGCTCGTACTTCTCCTTCTGGAGGTCCCACTGGCGCGCCTCGTCGAGCCCGAACAGGTCGAAGTGGCCGGCCTCCGCGCCCTTGCCGATGACCAACTCGATCCGCCCGCGCGCGAGTTGGTCGAGCGTCGCGTAGTCCTCCGCGACCCGCACCGGGTCGAGGACGGCGACGACCGTGACGCCCGTGAGCAGCTTGATGCGGCTCGTGCGGGCGGCCAGCGCGCCAAGGACCGCCGTCGGGCTGGAGGACAGGAACGGGCCCGCGTGCCGCTCGCCGACCGCGTACGCGTCGAACCCGAGCCGTTCGGCCGCCGCCCCGACCTCGACGACCTGCGCCAACCGGGCGGCCGGCGAAGGCAGTTCGCCGGTGAGCGGATGCGGCGCGTGGCCGATGATCGACAGAACCTGGAACCTCATGCCGCTCCTTCGCTTCCCGCCGCCGGACTCTGACCGGCCCGCGCTGTCATACGAGGCCCCACTCGCGCGCCAGCAGCGCGTACGAGCGGACCCGGTCCTCCGGATCGTGCGTGAGGGTGGTGACCAGCAACTCGTCGGCACCGGTAGCCTGTTGCAGCACGGAGAGGCGCTCCGCGACCGTGCCCGGCGCCCCGACGAACTGCGTGTCCACGCGGTCCGCGACCAGCGCCCGGTCCTCGGCGCTCCACACATGCCGGGCCGCCTCCTCGGGCGTCGGGTACGGGATCGCGCCCTCGCCGCCGCGGATCGAGCGCACCCACAGGCCGTACCCGGAGGCCAGCTCCCTGGCCCGCGCGTCGTCCTCGGCCACGACGACGTCCGCCGAGACCACGACGTACGGCTCCGCGAGCGCCGGCGACGGCTTGAACGCGGCCCGGTACGCCTCCACCGCCTCCAGGACCGTGCCGGGGCTGACGTGGTAGTTCGCCGCGAACGGCAGACCCCGCGCCCCGGCCAGCTCCGCGCTCTCGCCGCCGCTGCTGCCCAGCACCCAGACCTCGACGTCGGCGCCCTCGCCCGGCACGGCCGTCGCCCCCGGTGACGTACCCCCGAGCAGGTCGAGCAGTTCGGCGAGCTGGTCCGCGTACGGCGGGGTGTACGCCCCCGGCTGCTGCAACAGCTCGGTCTGGCGCCGGAAGCGCGGGGAGCGGAGCAGGCGGGCGAAGCCGGTGAAGCGGGGTGGGATGTAGAGGCCCTCGTCGGTGAAGGTGCCCTGGCCGGTGGAGGCGCTTTCGCCGGGGGCGCCGGGGGCACTGGATCCCGCCGGGGGAGCGGTCGCGCCCGGCGCCGGGCGCGTGCCCTGGGTGCGGCCCGCCGAGCGGCCGAGGCCGAGGTCGATCCGGCCGGGGTGCAGCGCGTCCAGGATGCCGAACTCCTCGACCACGGACAGCGGCGTGCGGTGCCCGAGCAGCACCGCGCCCGAGCCGACCCGGATGCGGGAGGTCGCCTGCGCCACCGCCTGGATGACGAGCGCGGGCGCCGAGCCGGCCACCCCGGGGTTGAGGTGGTGTTCGGCGAGCCAGTAACGGCGGTAGCCGGACTCCTCGGCGGCCACGGCCAGGCGCAGGGTCGCGCGCAGCGCCTCGGCGGCGTCGGAGCCCGAGGGTATGGGCACCAGATCGAGCACGGAGAGCGGAACCGGAGACATGCCCCCACTCTCGCCCGCCGACATTGCGGCCGTATGTCCGCCGCATGGCAGCGCCCCCGGACGCGCTCCGGACCCTTAAGGCCGCCCCCGGACGCCCCCGGAAGCGGTAAGGGGCGGTCCCCGCCACCGGGAGCCGCCCCTCACCTGTCCGTCAGAACAGAGCCGTCACTTCTTGTCGAGCACGTCCTGCACCTTGCCGCGCACCTCGTCCGTGGCGAGGCCCCGGATGGTGAGCGTGGTGCGGCGGCGCAGCACGTCGTCCGCCGTCTCGGCCCACTCGTTGTCGCGGGCGTAGACGACCTGCGCCATGATCTCCGGCGCGTCCGGGTGGACGCGCTCGCCCAGCTCCGGGTTCTCGTTGGCGAGGCGCGCGATGTCGAACGCCAGCGAACCGTAGTGCGTCGCCAGGTGCTTGGCGGTGTCGGCGGCCATGCGCGGGCCGGGCGCCGGGTTGTCCACGAGGAGGCGGTGGGCGACCGCGCGCGGGTTGGCGACGCCGGGCAGCGGAAGCCGCTTGGGCAGCTCGTTGATCGGCTCGAAGTCGTCGCCGAGCGGGTGCCCGGGCAGCGCCTCCAGCTTCTTCATGACCGTACGGCCGATGTGGCGGAAGGTCGTCCACTTGCCGCCGGCAACGGACAGCATGCCGCCCCTGCCCTCGGTGACGACCGTCTCGCGCTTGGCCTTCGACGTGTCGCCGGGCCCGCCGGGCAGCACGCGCAGACCGGCGAACGCGTACGTCATCAGGTCGCGCTTGAGCTGCTGGTCGCGTACGGAGAAAGCGGCCTCGTCGAGGATCTGCTCGATGTCCTTCTCGGTGACCGACACGTCGGCCGGGTCGCCCTCGTACTCCTCGTCGGTCGTGCCGAGCAGCAGCATGTCCTCCCAGGGCAGGGCGAACGTGATGCGGTACTTGTCGATGGGCGTGGCAAGCGCGGCCTTCCAGGGCGAGGTGCGCTTCATGACGAGGTGCGCGCCCTTGGACAGCCGGATCGAGGGCGCCGCGTTCGGGTCCTCCATCGTGCGCAGGTGGTCGACCCAGGGGCCGGTGGCGTTGAGCACGAGGCGCGCGTCGACGCCGAACTCCTCGCCCTCCATCCGGTCCTTCAGCTCGGCGCCCGTGACGCGGCCCCGGGTGAAGCGCAGGCCGGTGACCTCGGCGTGGTTGAGGACGACGGCGCCCGCGTCGACGGCCGCCCGCACGGTCATCAGGGCCATGCGCGCGTCGTTCAACTGGTCGTCGCCGTACACGGCCACGGCCTTCAGGTTCTCGGTGCGCAGCTCGGGCACGTCCTGCTGGGCCTTGCCGGGGGAGAGCAGATGGCCGACGCCGTCGCCGAACGCGGAGAGCGCGCTGTAGGCGAAGACCCCGGCGCCGAGCTTGGCCGCGCCGTGCGGGCCGCCCTTGTAGACGGGCAGGTAGAAGGTGAGCGGGTTGGCCAGGTGCGGGGCCACGTTCCGCGACACCGCGCGCCGCTCGAAGTGGTTCTCCGCGACCAGCTTCACCGCGCCGGTCTGCAGGTAGCGCAGACCGCCGTGGAGCAGCTTCGAGGAGGCGGAGGAGGTGGCGCCGGCGAAGTCGCCGGCGTCGACCAGGGCCACCCTGAGACCCGACTGCGCGGCGTGCCAGGCAGTGGAGATGCCCAGGATGCCGCCGCCGATGACCAGGAGGTCGTACGTCGCCTTGGAAAGCTGCTCGCGGGTCTCGGCGCGGCTCGGGTGGGAGCCGGCGACCGGGTGCGTTCCGAGGGCAGGCACGGTCTGCAGGGTGGCTTGGGTACTCATGGTGGGGTGTTACTCCTCGACAGAGCTGTCTTCGAGCCAGCCCATGGACCGCTGTACGGCCTTGAGCCAGCTCTTGTACTCACGGTCGCGGGTGGCCGCGTCCATGCGGGGGGTCCATTCGGCGGCCCGGCGCCAGTTCGCGCGCAGGTCGTCCGTGGAGTTCCAGAAGCCGACGGCGAGACCGGCGGCGTAGGCGGCGCCGAGGCAGGTCGTCTCGGCGACCATCGGGCGCACCACGGGCGCGTCCAGGAAGTCCGAGAGGGTCTGCATCAGCAGGTTGTTGGAGGTCATGCCGCCGTCGACCTTGAGCGCGGTCAGCTCGACGCCGGAGTCCTTCGTCATGGCGTCGGTGATCTCGCGGGTCTGCCAGGCGGTCGCCTCGAGGACGGCGCGGGCGATGTGCGCCTTGGTGACGTAACGGGTCAGGCCCGCGATGACACCGCGCGCGTCGGAGCGCCAGTACGGGGCGAACAGGCCGGAGAAGGCGGGCACGAAGTAGGCGCCGCCGTTGTCCTCGACCGACGAGGCCAGCGTCTCGATCTCGGCGGCCGACTTGATCAGGCCCATCTGGTCGCGCATCCACTGCACCAGCGAACCGGTGACGGCGATCGAGCCCTCCAGGGCGTAGACCGGCTTCTGCTCGCCGATCTGGTAGCCGACCGTGGTCAGCAGGCCCGAGTAGGAGTTGATGGCCTTGTCACCGGTGTTCATCAGCATGAAGGTGCCGGTGCCGTACGTGGACTTCGCCTCGCCCACCGAGAAGCAGGTCTGGCCGAACAGGGCCGCCTGCTGGTCGCCGAGCGCGGAGGCGACGGGCACGCCGCCGAGCACGTCGCCGAGGCTGCCGCCGGTGATTTCGCCGTAGACCTCGGCGGAGGAGCGGATCTCGGGCAGCATCTCCATGGGCACGCCGATGGAGTGGCAGATGCGCTCGTCCCAGCGCATCTCGTGCAGGTTCATCAGGAGGGTGCGGGAGGCGTTCGTGACGTCGGTGACGTGCCGGCCGCCGTTCACGCCGCCGGTCAGGTTCCAGATGACCCAGGAGTCCATCGTGCCGAACAGGATCTCGCCGCGCTCGGCGCGCTCGCGCAGCCCGTCGACGTGGTCGAGCAGCCAGCGGGCCTTGGGCCCGGCGAAGTACGAGGCGAGCGGCAGGCCCGTCTCGCGGCGGAAGCGGTCCTGGCCGACGTTGCGGCCGAGTTCCTTGCACAGGGCGTCGGTGCGGGTGTCCTGCCAGACGATGGCGTTGTGGACGGGCTCACCGGTGTTCTTGTCCCACAGCAGCGTCGTCTCGCGCTGGTTGGTGATGCCGATGGCCTTGATGTCGTCGCGGGTGATGCCGGCCTTGGAGATGGCCCCGGCGACGACCTCCTGGACGTTGGCCCAGATCTCGTTCGCGTCGTGCTCGACCCAGCCCGGCTTCGGGAAGATCTGCTCGTGCTCCTTCTGGTCGACGGAGACGATGCGGCCGTCCCGGTCGAAGACGATGCAGCGGCTGGAGGTCGTGCCCTGGTCGATCGCGGCGATGAAGGGTCCTGCGCCGTGGGAGTGGGTCGCGGCGTTGGGGGCGTCGGTCACGGTCTGCTCCTCGTGGTACGTGCGGTGGTCGGTGTCGGTCGCGGCACTGCGCGGGTGCTCAGAACAGCTTGTAGATCAGGCCCGCGAGGGCGCCGCCGATGAGCGGACCCGCGACCGGGATCCACGCGTACGACCAGTCGGAACCACCCTTGTTGGGGAGCGGGAGGAGCTGGTGCACGATGCGCGGGCCGAGGTCACGGACCGGGTTGATCGCGTAACCGGTGGGACCGCCGAGCGAGAGGCCGATGCCGACGACGACGAGCGCGGTGATCAGCGCGCCGAGCGTGCCGAGTCCGTTGCCCCCGTCGTTGAGGCCCTGGGTGAGGATGGCGAGGACCAGCACGACGGTGGCGATGATCTCCGTGAGGAGGTTCTGCACCGCGTTGCGGATCTCGGGGCCGGTGGAGAAGACGCCGAGCACCGGGCCGGCCTTGGGCGCGGCCTTCGGGTCGACCATGCCCTCGTCGCCGTCGGCCGCGTGGGCGCGCAGCACGTCCTCGTCCGTGAGGTGGGCGTGGAACTGCCCGTAGTACGTCAGCCACACCAGGACCGCGCCGATCATGGCGCCGAGGAGCTGCGAGGCCAGGTAGAGCGGTACGTCGCTCCACTTGGTGCCGCCTTCGATGGCGAGGCCGATGGTGACCGCCGGGTTCAGGTGGGCGCCGGAGACGCCGCCCGCCAGATACGCGCCGGTCAGGACCGCGAAGCCCCACCCGAAGGTGATGGCGAGCCAGCCGGCGTTCTGCGCCTTGGAGCGCTTGAGCGTGACGGCGGCGCACACGCCACCGCCCAGCAGGATGAGTACGGCGGTACCGATGGTCTCGCCGAGGAAGATGTCGTGGCTGGACACCCGCGACTCCTTTGTCCTTCGTCCAGGGGAATACCCGCGAGCCCCTAGGGAGAGGGGCGGGTCCGGCCTGGCTGTCCACACTCTAACGCGTATTGCCGGTAGGTGTTCGACAATGCCGACCGATGGACGCGAGTCTGGCTTTGGGGTTACTCGCTCGTCAAGGGTTCTGTTATTCAAAGCACGATCGTTATTGATCGTTCGCGCCTATGGGTGTTCGTCCGCTGCCCAGGGGTGATGATGCGCCGTCTCGGCCGCCCTCGGAAGCGTTTCTCGAAGGTCGCACGGAAGCCCGCCCTCTGCACCTCGGTGCGCCCCGCCTGTGACAAAGCCCCGCACGGAGGCGGGGCGAGAAGGGTGCGCGGGCGCGAAGGCGGAGGTCAGAAGCGGCTCGCGCCCAGGTCCCGGGAGACCGCGCGGGCGCAGTCCCGAACGGCCGCGATCAGCTCGGGCCGCAGCTCGCCCTCCTTGGTGCACACACGCTCCACCGCGCCCGTCACGCCGACCGCCCCCACCGGCATCCGGTGCCGGTCGTGGATGGGCGCCGCGACCGACGCCACGCCCTCCCAGGTCTCCTCCACGTCGGCCGCGTACCCGCGCGCCCGCGTCAGGTCCAGGACCGACTCCAGGTCGGCGAGGTCGCTCACCGTGCGCACTGTGAACTCCTTGCGCTCGGCCTCCACGACCTCGCTGTGCGCCACCGGGTCGTACGCCGACAGCACCTTGCCGAGCGCCGTGGAGTGCAGCGGCTGCATCGCCCCCACCTCCAGCACCTGCCGGCTGTCGTCGGGCCGGAAGACGTGGTGCACGATCAGCACGCCCTGCTGGTGCAGCACGCCGAGATAGACGGCCTCGCCGCTGGAGCGGGCCAGGTCGTCCGCCCAGACGAGGGCGCGGGCCCGCAGTTCGTGGACGTCGAGATAGCTGTTGCCGAGGCGCAGCAGCTCCGCGCCCAGCTGGTAGCGGCCCGACGCGGCGTCCTGCTCCACGAAGCCCTCGGCCTGGAGGGTGCGCAGGATGCCGTGGGCGGTGCCCTTGGCGAGCCCGAGCGCGGAGGCGATGTCGGAGAGGCCGAGCCGCCGCTCGCCGCCCGCGAGCAGCCTCAGCATCGCCGCCGCCCGTTCGAGCGACTGGATGTTGCGTGCCATCGCAGTCCCGCCTCCTCGATCTTCTCGCCCAACAGCGTTCGACAATGCTGAACAGTATCGGTCGTTGCCGACCTCCTGCTAATGCGGCGTGCGGCGAGAATTCCGGCCGTTCTCCCGCCGGCCCCGCACCGGCGCGCCGGGGACAGTGTGACGTGTCGTTCCGGTGCGTGGACGCCCGCACGCCGGGACCATGGTCCCGGCTACCCTGACCGGGTGCGTCTCCAGCAGTGGGGGCGCAAAGCCGACAGCCGTCGCACCTCAGGGAGCACTTTCATGGCCTCGTTGCCGACGCCCGCATCCGATTCCCGTGCCCGCACGGACGCCCTGCGCGAAGCCCTCGCCACCCGCGTCGTGGTGGCCGACGGCGCGATGGGCACCATGCTCCAGGCGCAGGACCCCACGCTCGAGGACTTCCAGAACCTCGAAGGCTGCAACGAGATCCTCAACCTCACCCGCCCCGACATCGTGCGCTCGGTGCACGCGGCGTATTACGCCGTCGGAGTGGACTGCGTCGAGACCAACACGTTCGGCGCCAACCACGCCGCCCTCGGCGAGTACGACATCGCCGACCGCGTCTTCGAACTGTCCGAGGCGGGCGCCCGGGTCGCCCGCGAGGTCGCCGACGAGTTCACCGCCGACACCGGTCAGCAGCGCTGGGTCCTCGGCTCGATGGGCCCCGGTACGAAACTGCCGACGCTCGGCCACGCCCCGTACACCACCCTGCGCGACGCCTACCAGCGCAACGCCGAAGGGCTCATCGCGGGCGGCGCCGACGCCCTGCTCGTCGAGACCACGCAGGACCTGCTCCAGACGAAGGCCGCCCTGCTCGGCGCCCGCCGCGCCCTCGACGCCACCGGCACCGACCTGCCGCTGATCTGCTCGGTGACCGTCGAGACCACCGGCACCATGCTCCTCGGCTCCGAGATCGGCGCGGCGCTCACCGCCCTGGAGCCGCTCGGCATCGACATGATCGGCCTGAACTGCGCCACCGGCCCCGCCGAGATGAGCGAGCACCTGCGCTATCTCTCCCGCCACTCCCGCATCCCCCTGTCGGCCATGCCGAACGCCGGCCTGCCCGTGCTGACCAAGGACGGCGCGCACTACCCGCTGACCGCGCCCGAGCTGGCCGACGCCCAGGAGACGTTCGTCCGCGAGTACGGCCTGTCGCTCGTCGGCGGCTGCTGCGGCACGACGCCCGAGCATCTGCGCCAGGTCGTGGAGCGGGTGCGCGGCACCGAGCCCACCCGCCGCACACCGCAGCCCGAGCCGGGCGCCGCCTCCCTCTACCAGAGCGTGCCGTTCCGCCAGGACACCGCCTACATGGCGATCGGGGAGCGGACCAACGCCAACGGCTCGAAGAAGTTCCGCGAGGCCATGCTGGAAGGCCGCTGGGACGACTGCGTGGAGATGGCCCGCGACCAGATCCGCGAGGGCGCGCACATGCTCGACCTGTGCGTCGACTACGTGGGCCGCGACGGTGTGGCCGACATGGAGGAGCTGGCGGGCCGCTTCGCCACCGCGTCCACGCTGCCGATCGTGCTCGACTCGACCGAGGTGGAGGTGCTCCGGGCGGGCCTGGAGAAGCTGGGCGGCCGCGCGGTCATCAACTCCGTCAACTACGAGGACGGCGACGGCCCCGAGTCCCGTTTCGCCAAGGTCACCCGGCTCGCCCAGGAGCACGGCGCCGCGCTGATCGCGCTGACGATCGACGAGGAGGGGCAGGCCCGTACGCCGGAGAAGAAGGTGGAGATCGCCGAGCGGCTGATCGCGGACCTCACCGGGAACTGGGGCATCCACGAGTCGGACATCCTCATCGACACCCTGACCTTCACCATCTGCACCGGTCAGGAGGAATCCCGCAAGGACGGCATCGCCACCATCGAGGCGATCCGCGAGCTGAAGCGCCGTCACCCCGACGTGCAGACCACGCTCGGCCTGTCGAACATCTCCTTCGGCCTCAACCCGGCGGCCCGCATCGTCCTCAACTCCGTGTTCCTCGACGAGTGCGTCAAGGCCGGCCTGGACTCGGCGATCGTGCACGCGTCGAAGATCCTGCCGATCGCCCGCTTCGACGAGGAGCAGGTCACCACCGCCCTCGACCTCATCTACGACCGCCGCAGCGAGGGCTACGACCCGCTGCAGAAGCTGATGGAGCTGTTCGAGGGTGCCACCGCCAAGTCCCTGAAGGCCGGCAAGGCCGAGGAACTGGCCGCGCTCCCGCTGGACGAGCGGCTCAAGCGGCGCATCATCGACGGCGAGAAGAACGGCCTGGAGGCCGACCTCGACGAGGCGCTGAGCACCCGGCGCGCCCTGGACATCGTCAACGACACGCTGCTCGACGGCATGAAGGTCGTCGGCGAACTCTTCGGCTCCGGCCAGATGCAGCTGCCGTTCGTCCTCCAGTCCGCCGAGGTCATGAAGAGCGCCGTCGCCTACCTCGAACCCCACATGGAGAAGGCCGAGGGCGAGGAGCAGGGCAAGGGCACGATCGTGCTGGCGACCGTGCGCGGCGACGTCCACGACATCGGCAAGAACCTCGTCGACATCATCCTGTCCAACAACGGCTACAACGTCGTCAACCTCGGCATCAAGCAGCCCGTCTCCGCGATCCTGGAGGCCGCCGAGGAGCACAAGGCCGACGTCATCGGCATGTCAGGACTCCTCGTCAAGTCCACCGTCATCATGAAGGAGAACCTGGAGGAGCTGAACCAGCGCAAGCTGGCCGCCGACTACCCGGTGATCCTCGGCGGCGCCGCCCTGACCCGCGCCTACGTCGAGCAGGACCTGCACGAGATCTACGAGGGCGAAGTCCGCTACGCCCGCGACGCGTTCGAGGGCCTGCGCCTGATGGACGCCCTGATCGCCGTCAAGCGCGGCGTGCCCGGCGCGAGCCTGCCCGAGCTGAAGCAGCGCCGCGTGCGGGCCGCGACGCCGGTGATCGAGGACCGCCCCGACGAGGGCCCGGTCCGCTCCGACGTCGCCGTCGACAACCCGGTGCCGGAGCCGCCGTTCTGGGGCACCCGCGTCGTCAAGGGCATCCAGCTCAAGGAGTACGCGTCCTGGCTGGACGAGGGCGCCCTGTTCAAGGGCCAGTGGGGGCTGAAGCAGGCCCGTACCGGCGACGGCCCCACCTACGAGGAGCTGGTGGAGACCGAGGGCCGGCCCCGGCTGCGCGGCTGGCTGGACGAGCTGCACACCAAGAACCTGCTGGAGGCGGCCGTCGTCCACGGCTACTTCCCCTGTGTCTCCAAGGGCGACGACCTGATCATCCTGGACGACGCGGGCAACGAGCGGACCCGCTTCACCTTCCCGCGCCAGCGCCGCGGCCGCCGCCTGTGCCTCGCGGACTTCTTCCGCCCGGAGGAGTCAGGCGAGACCGACGTCGTCGGCCTCCAGGTCGTCACCGTCGGCTCCCGGATCGGCGAGGAGACGGCGAAGCTGTTCGCCTCCGACTCCTACCGCGACTACCTCGAACTGCACGGCCTGTCCGTCCAGTTGGCCGAGGCGCTCGCCGAGTACTGGCACGCCCGCGTCCGCGCCGAACTCGGCTTCGGCAGCGAGGACCCGGACGCCATGCAGGACATGTTCGACCTCAAGTACCGCGGCGCCCGCTTCTCCCTCGGCTACGGAGCCTGCCCCGACCTGGAGGACCGAGCCAAGATCGCCGAGCTGCTGGAGCCGGAGCGGATCGGCGTCCAGCTCAGCGAGGAGTTCCAGCTCCACCCCGAGCAGTCCACCGACGCCATCGTCATCCATCACCCCGAGGCGAAGTACTTCAACGCGCGCTGAGGCGACTCGTCGTACACTTGTCGGTCCAGCGCAGGCCGGTCGCCCTTGTGTCCGCAAGGGGGACCGGCCTCTTCGTCCCTCATGGAGGTGTGCCCGGATGACCAGTACGGTTCCCGCACTCGGTACCCGAACGGCCGAAGGCTCCGCCCTGCAGGCCGTCCTCCTCGACATGGACGGGACGCTCGTCGACACCGAGGGGTTCTGGTGGGACGCCGAAGTGACCGTCTTCGCCGCCCTCGGCCACACCCTCGACGACGCCTGGCGGCAGACGGTCGTCGGCGGACCCATGACCCGCAGCGCCGGCTTCCTCATCGAGGCGACCGGCGCCGACATCACGCTGCCCGAGCTGAGCGTGCTGCTCAACGACGCGTTCGAGAAGCGCATCAGCCAGTCGCTGCCGCTGATGCCGGGCGCCGCGAGACTCCTGGCCGAACTGGCCGCCCACCGGGTCCCCACCGCGCTCGTCTCCGCCTCCCACCGGCGCATCATCGACCGCGTCCTGCACTCCCTCGGCCACCAGCACTTCCGGCTCTCCGTCGCCGGGGACGAGGTGGCCCGCACCAAGCCGCACCCCGACCCCTACCTCATCGCCGCCTCCGGGCTCGGCGCCGAACCCGCCCGCTGCGCCGTCATCGAGGACACCGCCACCGGGGTCGCCGCCGCCGAGGCCGCGGGCTGCCATGTCGTCGCCGTGCCGTCCGTCGCGCCCATCGAGCCCGCGCACCGCCGCACCGTCGTCACCTCACTCGAACACGTCAACCTGCCTTTCCTGCACGGCCTCATGACGCCGTGACACCTGACGGCCGAATGCCGCTGTGACCGGCGGTAACTGGCTGAATCACCGCCTCCGCCGGTTCAGTTGAAGCTGTGACCTTTCCCACGCGCCGGGGTCTCGACAGCCCTGCCCCGCCATGCTGCGGGCCGCTCGCTCCCGTGCCGGGACGTGACTTGTGTCCTGATTGGTCGCTCCCTGGGCCGAACCTGCCTCCTGAGCCGTTTTCGGTGCGTCCACGCCCGGTTCCACAGCGTGAGGACCCCGCGCGGCGGCCCCTGTGGAGCGCTCCCGCGGGCGCATTAATGTCGTGGCGAGAACATCGCCGCAACCCTCCCGCGACCCGTGCGCACCACCCCCGCCCCCGGGCCCGCGGGATCGACAGCTCTGGAGAGTTTCGAGCATGAACCGCAAGACCTTGGTGCTGCCGGCCGTCATCGGCCTGCTGGCCCCCGTACTCGCCGCGTGCGGCGGGTCCGACAGCGGCGGCAAGGGCGGCGACGCCATCGCCGTGGGCACCACCGACCGGTTCATGGCCTCCGGGAAGGTCCCCGCGCCCTTCGACCCGGCCTACGCCTACGACGCCGGGTCCTGGAACGTGCTGCGCCAGACCGTCCAGACGCTGATGGCGATGCCCCGCAGCGGCTCCGGCGAGCCCGTCCCCGAGGCCGCAGAGAGCTGCATCTTCACCGACACCGGCAGCGAGCGGTACGTCTGCACGCTCCGCAAGGACCTCACGTTCGCCGACGGCAAGGCCGTCACCGCCGCCGACGTGAAGTACTCCATCGACCGCGTCCGCCGCATCAAGAGCGACAGCGCCTCCTACGGCCTGCTCTCCACGATCGACACCATCGAGACGCAGGGCGCCCGCAAGGTCGTCTTCCACCTCAACACCCCGGACGCCACCTTCCCGTACAAGCTGGCCACGCCCACCGCGGGCATCGTCAACCCGGCCGACTACGCGAAGGACAAGCTCCGCAAGGGCTTCGAGGTCGACGGCTCCGGCCCCTACACCCTCAAGGCCGAGGTCAAGGGCAACACCGTCGTCAAGACCGTCTTCAGCCGCAACCCGCACTACAAGGGGCAGTTGAAGCCGAAGAACGACAAGGTCGAACTGGTCTCCTTCGACAGCGCCGACGCCATGGGCTCCGCGCTGGAGAAGGGCGACATCGACATGATGACCCGCACCATGTCGCCGCAGCAGATCCGCTCGTACTCCTCCAGCGCGCCGAAGAACGTCAACCTGGTCGAGATGCCCGGCATGGAGATCCGCTACCTCGGCTTCAACACCGCGGCGCCGTCCGTCAAGAGCCGCGCCGTGCGCGAGGCCATGGCGCAGGTCATCGACCGCGGGCAGCTCGCCTCCGACGTGTACGGCACGACCGCCGAGCCGCTGTACTCGCTGGTCCCCGCCGGCATCACCGGCCACCAGAACTCGTTCTTCAACCAGTACGGCAACCCGGACAAGGCCAAGGCCGCGAACCTGCTGTCCCGGGCCGACATCCACACGCCGGTCACGCTCACGCTGCACTACACGACCGACCACTACGGCCCGGCCACCCAGCGCGAGTTCGAGGTCCTGAAGAAGCAGCTCAACGCCAGCGGCCTGTTCCGGGTCTCCATCAAGGGCCACGACTGGGACACGTACCGCGACGCGCAGCTCAAGGGCAAGTACGACGTCTACGGCCTCGGCTGGTTCCCCGACTTCCCGGACGCCGACAACTTCCTCGCGCCCTTCCTCGACAAGGACAACTTCCTCAACTCGCCCTACGCCAACGGCAACATCCGCGGCCGGCTCATCCCCTCCGAGCGCCGGGAGGCCGACCGCCTCACCGCCTCGAAGAGCATCCAGCAGATCCAGGACATCGTCGCCGACGACGTCCCCGTGCTGCCGCTGTGGCAGGGCAAGCAGTACGTCGCCGCGCGCGACGACATCACCGGCGTGGAGTGGGCGCTGTCCTCCTCCTCGGTCCTCCAGCTGTGGGAGCTGGGCCGCGGGGTCAGCGGCTGAGTTCTCCGGGGCCGGTCCCGACGTCGCGGCCGGCCCCTTCTCCAACGCAACGCCGACGACAAGGCACGTACGTGAGAATGCGCAACCAGTGGCTCGTCCCGCCCCTCGGCGTGGGACTCGCCGCGGCACTGCTGACCGGGTGTGGCTCCGACCAGGGCGGCTCCGCCGGCTCCGGCGACTCCGTGGTGGTGGGGATGTCCGACGACATCCAGGCCACCGACCCGGCCTCGGGCTACGACCCGGGCTCGTGGCTGCTGTTCAACAACGTCTTCCAGTCCCTGCTCAGCTTCCCCAACGGAGGCACCGAGCCGGAGCCGGAAGCCGCCCACGAGTGCCATTTCGCCGACGCGGCCACGAAGGTGTACTCCTGCACGCTGCGCGCCGGGCTGAAGTTCAGCAACGGCAACGCGCTGACGTCCAAGGACGTGAAGTTCTCCTTCGACCGCATGATGCGCATCCACGACGACGCGGGCCCGTCCATCATGTTCCCCATGCTGGACAAGGTGGAGACGCCGAACGAGAAGACGGTCGTCTTCAAGCTCAAGTACGCCGACGCCACCTTTCCCAGCAAGATAGCCTCCGGCGCCGGCTCCATCGTGGACCACACCGCGTACCCCGCCGACAAGCTGCGCACGGACGGCAAGGCCGTCGGCTCGGGCCCCTACAAGCTCGACTCGTTCGGCGACAAGGACGCGGTCTTCTCGGTCAACTCCGGTTACAAGGGCACCGCCAAGGTCAAGAACCCGGGCGTCACCATGAAGTTCTTCCACGGTGACCAGAAGGCGCTGAAGAAGTCGCTGCTCGACGGCGGCGTCGACCTCGCCTACCGCGGCCTCGCCGCCAAGGACATCGCCGGGATCGAGAAGGACATCGAGGCGGAGGGCTCGGGTGTCGACGTCGTCCAGGGCACCAGCGCCGAGGTCCAGCACCTCGTCTTCAACATGAAGGACCCGGTCGCGGGCAAGCTCGCCGTCCGCAAGGCCATGGCCTACCTCGTGGACCGCGACGCCCTCATCGACGAGGTCTACGACAACACCACCAGCTCGCTGTACTCGATCATCCCGGCGGGCATCACCGGCCACAACACGGCCTTCTTCGACCGCTACGGCTCCCGCCCCTCGCCCGCCAAGGCCCGGCAGGCGCTGCGCGGCGCCGGCATCACCGACAAGGTCAAGCTGACGCTCTGGTCGACGCCGTCGCGCTACGGCCCCGGCACCGACGCCGAGTTGAAGGCCATCGCCAAGCAGCTCAACTCCAGTGGTCTGTTCGACGCCGACGTGAAGTCCGTCGAGTTCGCCCAGTACGAGCGGGACATCAAGTCCGGCAAGTACGGCGTCTACGTCAAGGGCTGGGTGCCCGACTACCCGGACCCCGACAACTTCACCCAGCCGTTCTTCGGCGCCGGCAACGTCCTCGCCAACCACTACGAGAACAGCACCATCACCGGCACGATCATCCCGCGCACCGGCGCCCAGAGCGACCGGTCCGCGACCGCCAAGCAGTACGGCGAACTCCAGGACATCGTCGCCGACCAGCTGCCGATCCTGCCGCTGTGGCAGGCCAAGCAGTACGCCGTCGCCCGCGACAACGTCTACGGCCTGGAGAACTGCCTCGACGCGTCCACCGTCTTCCGCTTCTGGGAGATCAGCAAGGGCTGACCCGCAGCCCCGTACGTGCGTGAAGGCGCCGGCCACCGTGAGGTGACCGGCGCCTTCGCCGTGCGGGCGGGCCCGGGGCTACTGGGCGCCGGGGCGCACCAGACCGCTCTCGTACGCGTACACCGCGGCCTGCACCCGGTCGCGCAGGCCCAGCTTCGTCAGAACGTGCCCGACATGGGTCTTCACGGTCGTCTCGCTGACGAAGAGGTCGGCGGCGATCTCCGCGTTGGACAGGCCGCGCGCCACCAGCTTCAGCACCTCGACCTCGCGGTCGGTGAGCGTGTGCAGCGTGTCCGGCACCGGCTCGTCGCCCGAGGGCAGATGGTCCGCGTACTTGTCGAGCAGACGGCGCGTGATGCTCGGCGCGAGCATCGCCTCACCGGCGGCCACCACCCGGATCGCCTGCACCAGCTCATGGGCCGGGGCGTCCTTGAGGAGGAAGCCGCTGGCGCCCGCCCGCAGCGCCTCCACCACGTACTCGTCGAGGTCGAACGTGGTCAGGACCAGCACCTTCGCCGGGCCGTCCTTGCCGGGCCCGGTGATCTGCCGGGTCGCCTCCACCCCGTCCATCCGCGGCATACGGATGTCCATGAGGACCACATCGGGCTGCAACGCGCGGACCTGGTCGAGGGCCTGGAGACCGTCACCGGCCTCGCCGACGACCGCGATGTCCTGCTCGGCCTCCAGGATCATGCGGAAGCCCGTACGCAGCAGCGGCTGGTCGTCGACCAGTAGGACGCGGATGGCCACGAAACTCTCCTTCGGTAAGTCCGGCCCCATTCTGCCCTGCCGGGCCCTGTCGTCCGGATCAGGTGTCCGCGCCGGGCGCCCGCACCGGGAGCGGATAGGGCGGGGGAGTGCCCCCGAACTCCGGGCAGACGGCCTGGTGGTCGCACCAGCCGCACAGCTTCGTCGGCCTCGGCCGCCAGTTCCCCGTCTCGGTCGCCTCCTTGATCGCGTCCCACAGCGCGTGCAGCTTGCGCTCGACCCGCTCCAGGTCCGCGACCACCGGGTCGTACGTCAGCACGTCCCCGCTGCCCAGATACACCAACTGCAGCCGGCGCGGCACGACACCCTTCAGGCGCCACACCACCAGCGCGTAGAACTTCATCTGGAACAGGGCGCTCTCCGCGTACTCCGGGCGGGGCGCCTTGCCCGTCTTGTAGTCGACGATGCGGACCTCGCCGGTCGGCGCGACGTCCACCCGGTCGATGATCCCGCGCAGCCGCAGCCCCGACTCCAGCTCGGCTTCGACGAACAGCTCCCGCTCGGCGGGCTCGAGGCGCGTCGGGTCCTCCAGCGTGAACCAGCGCTCGACCAGCGCCTCCGCCTGCTCCAGCCAGCGCGCCATCCGCTCGCCCTCGGCGTCGTCGGCGAACAGCTCGACCAGCTCGGGGCGCGTCTCCCGCAGCCGGTCCCACTGACCGGGGATCAGCGACTTGGCCCGCGGCGGCGTCCGCTCGCCGGCCGGGGCGTCGAAGAGTCTCTCCAGCACGGCGTGGACCAGCGTGCCCCGGGTAGCCGCCTCACTGGGCTTCTCCGGCAACTTGTCGATCACGCGGAACCGGTACAGCAACGGGCACTGCATGAAGTCGCCGGCCCGCGACGGCGACAACGACACCGGCGCGGCGGGGGCCCGGCCGGCGGGCTGCTCGGGCGCGCTCTCGGGGCCCGCCTCTGTACTGGTCTCCATGACACACGACCTTACGGCCCGCCACTGACAGTCAGGCATCCGCGCCGCGCGGGCGTCCCACGTACCGTGGGCCGGGGGAGTCGACAGGGGTCGGCGGGCACCGTCCGCATACCATCGACGCCAGAACGTCCCGCCCGGTACGGCGGGAAACGCTTCGAACGAGGGGACCGAGGGATCACCGTGGACGAGAGCGGGCAGCCGCAGTCCGGCACCGGCACGGACGACGACCGTCGTCCGTCCCCGAACAAGGCCCGCCCGCACGCCGAACCCCCGGCCGCCCCCGGCGCCGAGGGCACGACGCCGGCATCGACGCCGGCACCGGACAGCACCCCGGCCTCCGAGCCCGTACGGGAAGACGCCCCGGGTGAGGGGGACCCCGGTCCCGCGCCCGAGCCGGACGCCACGCCCGCACCGGATGCCGAGCCCGCGCCCGAGACGGCCTCCGCGCCCGAGACACCCCCGGCGACCGAGCGCCCGGCACCGGAGCCGCACCCCGCGCCGGACGCTCACCCCGCGCCGCACCCCCCGCACCCCCACGACCGGCACCCCGAGCGGGCCGCCGCCACCTCCGGGCGGCGCAAGGGGCCCGCCAAGCCGCCCGAGCCGCGCGGCGGGCTGCTCATGGGCCGCCCGTTCGGCGTACCGGTGTACGTCGCCCCGAGCTGGTTCCTCGTGGCCGCGCTGATCACCTGGGTGTTCGGCGGGCAGCTCGACCGGATCCTGCCCGAGCTGGGCGCCCTGCGGTACCTCGTCTCCCTGTTCTTCGCGGTCGCCTTCTACGCCTCCGTACTGGTCCACGAGCTGGCCCACACGGTCGCCGCCCTGCGCTTCAAGCTGCCGGTGCGCCGCATCCAGCTCCAGTTCTTCGGCGGGGTCTCCGAGATCGAGAAGGAGTCGGAGACGCCGGGCCGCGAGTTCGTCCTCGCGTTCGTCGGGCCGCTGCTCTCCCTCGTCCTCGCCGGCGTCTTCTACCTCGGCATGCGCGTCGTCGAGCCCGGCACCGTCCCCGGCGTCCTGCTCGCGGGGCTGATGATCTCCAACCTCATCGTCGCCGTGTTCAACCTGCTGCCCGGCCTGCCCCTCGACGGCGGCCGGATGCTGCGCGCCGTCGTCTGGAAGATCACCGGCAAGCCCATGAGCGGCACGATCGCCGCCGCCTGGGTCGGCCGCGCCCTCGCCGTCACCGTCCTCATCGGCCTGCCGCTGCTCACCCAGTCCGGCGCGCTCGGCCAGAGCGCCGAGGACGTCAGCGGCATGGACACCGTCATGGACGCCCTGCTCGCCGCCATCCTCGCCGCGATCATCTGGACCGGCGCGGGCAACAGCCTGCGCATGGCACGGCTGCGGGAGCACCTGCCCGAGCTGCGCGCCCGGACCCTGACCCGGCGCGCCGTACCCGTCGAGAGCGCCACCCCGCTCTCCGAGGCGCTGCGCCGGGCCAACGAGGCGGGCGCCCGCGCCCTCGTCGTCGTCGACGCCGACGGTGAACCCCGCTCCCTGGTCCGCGAGGCCGCCATCGTCGGCGTCCCCGAGCACCGCAGGCCCTGGGTGCCGGCCGGCACGCTCGCCCAGGACCTCACCGACGGGATGCGCGTCTCCGCCGAGCTGGCCGGCGAGGAGCTGCTCGACACCCTGCGGGCGACGCCGGCGACCGAGTACCTGGTCGTCGAGGAGGACGGCGCGATCTACGGCGTCCTGTCCGCCGCCGACGTGGAACGCGCCTTCGTCAAGGCCATGGCCCGCCCGACGTAGCCGCCCGAGGCGGCGGGGCGCGGGGCGCCTGAGAAGTGCCGGGACTGACAGCCCCGTCAGGGGCGCGGGGAACTGCGCGAGCGGCCACGACGCACCCGGCACCGCCCCTGGGGCTCCGCCCCAGGCCCCGCTCCTCAATCGCCGGAGGGGCTTGATTTACCGGCGCTGAGATAAGCCCCGTAAGGGGCGCGGGGAACTGCGCGAGCGGCCACGACGTACCCGGCACTCTGGGGCGCTGCCCCAGGCCCCGCTCCTCAATCGCCGGAGGGGCTGGG